>DATIBX010000816.1:0-15901 GCA_035457105.1 Pyrinomonadaceae bacterium | reverse complement strand
GACTGGCTGATTCTCCGGAATTAGCGTTTTCAAAGTCGCTATAGTCGAGCCCGCTCGATTCTCAAAATCAACTTCGCTCTCGTTTTCATCGACCTGACTCAAAGTATCAAGTGCAGTGACCGCCTGTTTCAGGTTGCGCTGGTAGTCTGCCAGGGGAATCGCCTGGACCACAATCGCACAGCACATCACAACTAGTGCAGTGAATAGACACTTATAAACTTCTCTTACTTGTGGCTTTGTGTTCATCAACCCAAATTTAAGATTCCACGCCGGACTGGTGGTGGCGGTGGTTTCGGTACATTGGCGGCCAGAGCTGGACCAAGCGGTGACGTAACATTTGCATCTGGCACTTCACCCAGGTGCCTCGCCGCTAACAACTCAATATCGTAACCCTCGTGCCGCACGCGCTCGTCAACATAGAGGAGAGACAAGCCAAGCATCCACACTGGTGTCAACAGGATTGAACTCACGGGTCCTAAGACACTGTATGAAACCGCATACCAGGTTGGCCATTGTGCAGAGTTCCAGAGGTCAATCCCGGCTACATAACCAATCCAACCAAGAGGAACGACGAGAATCATTAAGGCAGATTGAGTAGCAAATGTGGTGAAGAGCGTCATCGCCATAAGTCGCCTCACGTTCCCGCGCGCGAGCGCGATACTGCGACCAAACGAATCAATCAACCCCTTTCCCTCAACCAGCATGACTTGCGGTACATACGCCACAAACCCCACGACGAAAAAGAACAAGAAAAGACTGGCGGCAATCCCGATCAAAAACGCGACGATGCCAAATAATATTGAAACTATGGGGGGCAGCACTGACCCAATCAAAACGGCGAGGATCAACACAATGACCATGACAAAATAGAGGACCATCATCGAGATTGAGGAAACCGACATGATTACCACGAGGATGAGCAACGACGCCGCCAGGAGACTCCAGAATCTCGAGCGTACTGCTGCGTACGTAGCGCGGACCGACACTGGGTCGTTGCGCAACAGGTGGGCCACCAGTGTTCGAGCAGCACCTCCCATGACGATCAACACGAACAGATAGCCCAGGAAGATTATTCCGAATCCTAGCATCGACATGAGGAATTGATAGAGAGCATCTTCGAGTGAGGGACTTTGGAAGAGTTGGCGGAAATAGATCGAGGAAATTATCCAACCCGCGGCGACAATTATCATCGGGGGGGACGCGGTTTGAATGAGGACAAACAAATGACGACGGTAAAGCCTCAGGGCACGATCAATGAGGTCGCCGGCACCAAGAGGAGCTAGCTGCAATTGGCTGAAAGCTGTGTCGGACATTGTCGATCTTTACCAGAGTTTCGCGGGCTCTAGATGTTAACATATGCGCAGATCCAAGAGATCGACCGGTAGTTTGGCCCGAGACCTTAAGCTACCACGCACACCTCAAAGGGAGTCTCACATGAAGAGTACAGCAATGATCGCGGGTTTGGTGAGCATCATCATGTTGCTAAACAATGCTCCCGCTCAAACTCCAACGCAAAATCAGAGGCCGAAGGTAGAGGTTTCGAATGATGAGGTTGTGCGTATCACCACGTCACTTGTTCAGAGCGACGTGGTAGTGACTGATAAAAACGATCAGGTCATCACGGATTTGACGCTTGCAGATTTCAAGGTCTTCGAGAACGGGAAACGACAAGAGCTTAGATTCATCCAGTTCGTGGGCGATAATGGGGAGCCTCGCTTCGAAGGCAGCATCGAGGTCGCGGGTCATCCGGCGGAACCGGAGAGTACTCGCAACGTCTCCGCGAAAGATTTACATCGCGTCTTTGCATTCGTCGTAGACGATTTAACTATTCCTTTCAGCGATCTGAACAGCGTCCGGACCCTCCTTACAGACTTCGTCGATACTAAGATGCGCGACGGCGATTTGGTGGCAATCGTGCGAGTTATTGGAGGGAATGGTCTGTTGCAACAGTTCACTTCAGACAGACGAATCCTGAGGCGTGCTATTGCGCAAATTACTCCCCGACTACATGCATACTCCGCTTTCAACAACCTTCCTTCGACGGAAAAGCTGAGCAGCGATTTGGCCCAGGCCGCCGCTGCCGAAGGAGCGCCGATTCCCGATGCAGTGGTTAGTGGGGGAAACACGAATCTCGATGCAGTAGACGACGGTGTCACGCGAAGTCTTCGTGCGCTTTCCAGCCTCACAACAACGTCAGAAGTTATTAGCAGTATGAAGCTCATCCCCGGTCGTAAGAGTTTGGTACTCCTTTCGGGTGGGCTTCCGCTTTACGAACCATCTCACAACCAGGTAACCGTTGGTGGGGCACCTGTGACTTTATCGGAGGGCCAGTCTTACATTGGGAACGTGACGTACATGCTAAGGCAACTCACCGATAAGGCGGGCCGAGCGGGAGTGGTTATCAACACGTTGGACGTCAGAGGGTTAAAAGCGAGTCGTGGTGTTTCGAGTTTCAACGACCCGGGCAACGAGGCGACAAGTTCTTTATTTGGTGGCGCGAGTGGCGGCCGCGGATTTGGTCGCACGCCGAATATGGGCCAACTTGATAATTTGGCGCTGGACACGCTGTCAGGTCATTTCGGGTTAGAAGCGCTGGCGGAAACTACTGGCGGTGTAGCGGCAGTTAATACTGACAACTTTGGCGCTGCTCTCGAACGCGTGATGTCGCGCAGCAGTTATTACATAATTGCATATACTCCGACCGAGGCTTTTGACGGCAAGTTTCACAAGTTGGAAGTCAAGGTCAATCGTCCTGGCGCCAAGGTTTTTACACGACAGGGCTACGTGGCCACGGCCGACGCTCCTGTGAAGGCACTGACAAACGAGCAATTGATCGTGAGAGCTGCCATGGCTCCATTGGCCAGGCGAGATGTAAATGTAGCAGGTCGCTTATTGTACAGGTTCACGTCGGAGAACCGCGCCGCGATCGACATAAATCTTCTTATCGATGCTAATGATCTTAATTTCAAGGTTGACCCGAACGGACGACGCCAGGCGACCTTCGATGTAGTGGCCTTTGTTGTTAACAGTCTTGGCAAATCCGAAGACGGTTTCAGTCAGACTGTAAACGTGGACTTTGCTCCTGGAGAATATCAGCGTGCTGTTATCAACGGGATCAGTTTCACAGGTCATGCCGAACTTCCTGCCGGTGCTTATCAATTGCGAGCGGTGGTCAGAGAGAGCGAGACAGGTCGTTTGGGTACAGTGTCGCAGTACCTTGAGGTGCCAGATCTGTCGAAGAAGAGACTAACGATGAGTAGTATCTTTCTTTACAGTGTGGATCTTTCTGCGGGAAGCAAGGCGACGCCGGTGCCGCTCACGGCTTTGCGCAAACTGCAGCGCAATCTCGATCTTCGGTATGCAGCTGTGATCTACAACACAAAGATTGAGGGCGGCAAGCCGCAGTTGCGTTACCAACTAATCATTAGTCAGGACAAAAGGATTCTGTTGCAAGAGGCGGAACAGCCTGTAGGTGGGCCAGTGCAAGAAGGGCAGATGGCGAAAGTCGGTCAGTTTAGTCTGGCGAAGGTACCGGCCGGCCGTTATGTGTTGACTCTGGTTGTCACCGATCCGCTGGCAGACAAGAAAGAGCGCACCATCGTTCGAAGCATCGACTTTGATCTCATCAACTGAGTTTCTCGCTGTAAACATCTCATTCCTCCAGAGTGAAACTCATAAAGAAAGGGGAGAGCCAAGGCTCTCCCCTTTGAATTGTCCTTCAATAAAGCTCAGGACTAAAAGATCACGCGCAAGCCAACCTGCACGACACGTCGAGCGTACGTTTGGTCACCAGTTTCACCAAACGCTGCACCCGAAACGCCCGCATTGTTGACGTTGATTGATGGTAGATGATTAGTTCCTCCGGTCAAGGCGCTCCCTATTCCGGGTTGTGGATGATTCAAGAAATTGTAAGCCTCACCACGCAACTGCAGGGTGAGATTCTCCCAGATCTTGATGTTCTTAAAGACGCCCAGGTTCATTTGATTGAAGGCTGGTCCACGTTCGATACCGCGTCCGGCACTACCAAATGGTGTTCCGATGATCTTCGCAGCGCCAGGCCCGTTGAAGATGTACTTCACGTCATTCGGGGTGACACTCACTATTTTACCAGTTGAGTTAAGAGCGGTCAGGCTGATGAAACCGTTCGGATTAGTTACCGAAGCAATACGGTTTAAAAGGAACGCATCTATCTGACTGATGCCAACTTGTCGGCGATCGACATTCGGGTTGGTCAAGAACGGTCGGTCACCTGCGGTCAAGTAAGTGTTGCCGAGACCGAACGTTCCGTTCGAGGTCTGTCCGGGAGTAAAAGTACCGCCACTCGTCAGAATGTAAGTACCATTAATCTGCCAACCCCCAACTATTTTTCCGACAACTCCACGCTGTTCCTTCATCCAGGGAAGGTCATAGATGAAGCTCGATGAAAAAGCATGTGGTCGATCAAGTCCGGAAGTTCCTCGTTCGCAGCGGTTGATGCAGAACGGGTTCTGCGCGCTCGGGGAAAGAATATCACCGCCACCAAAAGCAAATATCTCACTAGCATCGTCAATTGTCTTGCTCCAGGTGTAGGACGCGCTGAGGTTCAGCGAATTATGAAGGAAACGTCCATTGTAGCGAGACTGCAACGAATGATAGATCGACTGTGCGGTGTTCGACCGAGTGGTAATTCCCGCAAACGGAAACTGGCGGTTGTTGCAAGCACTCTCGTTATCAAGGGTGCCCTGGACATCGGTACAAACTTGAGCAGTCGTACCAGCTGGCAATTGAGAAGCAAAAGATGGGAAATTGAAACATGGCGTGCTGACTGTGTTGCAGTTCGCTACGTTCACGATTGAACCCGCGGCGTTTCTGGTCAAATTGAAACCATTGACGAGCGGACCAATAAAGAAGTTGCCGTTAATGTTCTGAAACAGTCCCACACCGTGCGTTCCCACATAACGGACCTCGGCAACATGTTTGGATCCAAACTGATGTTGCACACCCAGCGAGAACTGCTCTGAGTAAGGCGAATGGAAATCAGCCGAAACATTCGTTTGCGCCAAGTAGCGTGGATTCAAGACGCCAATTGGAAGGACGCCTGAGGCCGCTGCTGTCGACCGGACAACATCTCCAGTCGGGTTATTCGGCAATGGGGAAGGCGACGTAGTCGTAGACGTCAATGATCCTGCCGGAATCGCCAACGCGACGGAGAATGGTGCGGCGTTCTGCACATTCAGGAGAATGTTATAAAACGCAGCATCGTAAGCAATCGAGAAACCTCCTCTGATTACCGTAGCATCTTCACCAAGGAAGCTCTTCCAGAATCTTGGTGACCACGCAAAGCCGATTCGCGGTGCCCAATTGTTCTTGTCTACGGGAGTTTCTGGAACCGTGCGCAAGGCTAACGGAAGCGCCGGATTGAAGAACGCCGTAGACGCATTGCTCTCTCTGGCAATGGTTTGTTCATGAAGTGTGTTCAATGGTTGGCCGGTGTATTCGTAACGGACTCCCAGATTCAGGGTTAGGTTTGGTTTGATCTTGAAGTCATCCTGAATGAAGTAATACTGATCGTTCTCCGGAAAGAGCAGGAGAGGATCACCGGCAGTGATTGAAACCGCGCTCGGAGCGTTGTTGGTGATCCGAGCGGCAGAGTTATAGGTGTAAGAGCCGTTGTAGTTGGGAAGAAATGGAGACAGTTCGGTAAGGTGTTTGTATTCCGCACCTAATAGCAGCGAGTGTTTTCCCAGTGTCCAACTCAGATTGTCTGCATATTGCCACACCTTGCCGATGCGGCCCTGGGGCAAGTTTGTAGCTGGTCCGATAGTGGCTAGAGCGTTTGATTTGGTCAACCCTAGCGAACCGGAGAATGCAATGTTGGCCAACGCTACGCCGATCTCAGCTGGCCCGGGAATACAACCAGGGACTCCGGTGGTGCAGCCTCCGCCAAACTCCACGCCAATGCGCTGATAGTTTGCACGGAATTCATTGACCATCGAATTTGAGATTGTTCTGGTCCAGCTGGCACCCCAGTGCTTACTGCTCGCCGGAATGTCGCCGTTGAAGCCGCTGGAAGCACCGGCGAGTGCATTCTGCGAAGCGCTCTTCTGGTTGATATACCGCAGTGTAACGCTGTCCTTGTCGGTTACTTTGAGATCGAACCGCACCGTTGAGTAGTTTTCAGTAAAAGCAGTCGGCAAAGTGCGTTGATACTGGGCAGCCTGGAAAAGCTTGGGCGCCGCCGCCGTGCCTAAATTGATAACGTCATATGGACCACCAATCAAAAAGTTTCCCTGGTTCGTGTAGCCAGTGCAACCTGCAGGTGGTGTTGCACTAGCCGCAATTGCGCGGGGGCACGGTGAGACAGCAAGGGTATTGATTAATGCTGGAACTCCCGTACCTGGAACCTGGGTGTTGGGGATGGCACCCGGGATTGCGAACGGGCTGTAGGTCGTGATGGTGTTGATTACTGAATTGCCGGGAAAAGTCTGTTGCAGTCTGGCAAACTCAGAACCTACGATTGCCAGTGAGGTGCTGCTGCCGGTAGTCACTGAAGGATTTCGCACGCCCTGGTAGGCGACGAAAAAGAAGAAACGATCCTTCCCGTTGATAATGCTTGGGCCACCTTCACCGAAACGGGGCAAGTGCAAGGGACCACCCACGGTAAAGCCCGCCACGTTATATAGATTCGCGTTCGGATCTTTTTGACCGCTACGCTTTTCGATGTTGTTCAAGCTGTTGAGATTTTTGTTGTCCTGGTGGAACCAGAACCCTGTTCCGTGATAGTCGTTGGTACCGCCCTTGGTAACGATATTTACCACCGCGCCCTGATTACGACCGTACTGCGCGGAAAAGTTATTGGTGATGACCTGATACTCCTGGATCGAATCCTGAAAATCTACGAACAGGGCCGGGCCTGCTACGCTCAGGTCGTTATTATCGGCGCCATCGATCTGAAAATTGTTTGCGCGTCCTCGATTACCATTAACCGACAGGCCGGTTCCATTCGTGTTGGTACCACCTGCTCGGTTGGCGATAACACCAGGCGCCAACAGCGCCAAAGTATCGATTCCGCCTCCAGCACCGTTGGACGGCAAGTCCGCTATGCGTCGTGACTCGATGGTCGTGGATATCTGCGCCTGATCGCGTTGTACGATCGTGTCAGTTCCTGCGGTAATGGTTAC
The DNA here is from genome assembly GCA_035457105.1 of Pyrinomonadaceae bacterium. GTDB lineage: Bacteria > Acidobacteriota > Blastocatellia > Pyrinomonadales > Pyrinomonadaceae > PSRF01. Next base: position 8,741 of record DATIBX010000816.1, on the reverse strand, counting down.
CGTTTCACTAACATCACCAGGCTCCAATACAACTACCAGCGGGTTCACAATTCCGATCTTAATTTGCACGTTGGTGCTGACCGCTCGTTTGAAGCCTTTGGCTTCTGTGGTCACTGAATATGAACCAGGTTGCAATGCTGGGACATCGAAGTTGCCTTCGGTTGATGTGGTGAAAGCCCCTGCCGTGCCGGTACTCTCATTCTTCACCGTTACCGCCGCGCCGGCTACAGCACCGCCGTTTGAGTCGGTCACCGTACCTCTCAAGCTGCCCGTAGTGGCCTGGGCCATTGCGGTAACAGCGGAAAGAATCAGGATGAGCACGATAGCTGATAGTCTTCTAAGATGCTTCTCATCAATAGTTCTCATTTTATTCTTTATGCCTCCTGAGGATCTGGCTGTTGAGAACAAGGTCCACAAAAAAATCACCGCTTTGTGGAGTCGTGTTTTGTTGTTTATGCCTAACGCAGGCTGGCGATCAGTTCTTCGACTTGTGCTGCGTTCGCTGCTTTGGGAGACTCGCGCAAATAGGCTAGAAAAGAGTTGAGAGCCAATTCACGATTACCCTTCTTCATGTAGAGCTGGCCAAGATGGAACAGAGCAACAGCATATGAAGTGCCGCCGAGTTCATGTGCTGTTTTGAGCTCTTTCTCTCCCCGGTCAGAATCGCTGAGCTTGGCTAACGCGACGCCCAGAAACATGTGACCGGCAGGAGAGCTTGGTTCTATGGAGAGTGCCTTCTCGAGAAGAACAATGGCTTCCGAAGCCTTATTCTGCCTGAGCAAGACAATTCCGAGGTTAAGTGCAGGATTAAAGGCGTTCGGATCGATGTTCACTGCTTTGCGCAATTCGATCTCTGCTTCATCGAATCGTTGCCTTTCTAAAAGTTGCGCACCTAAATCATTAAGGGCCATTAGGTAGTCCGGATAGATTGTGACGGCCCTCTTAAGAGCATCGATGGCTTCGTCACTTCTACCTTTGCGGGCCAACTGAGTTGCTTTATCAAACTCTCGTTTTGCAGCCGAAGGTACCTTCTGGTCCAGCATGACCACCGACACGGTCTTATCGCGAGTGACGGTCGTCTCGTCCCGCTTGAATTTCAGAAAAACAGTCACCAAAGATGGCCCACCGCCGCGGGCTACCTGTATTCTTTCGGTCGATATTTCAAATCTGCGATCACGGTCTGACTCGACTTCAAGCGTGTACAGTCCGGACGCCAGGTTGTTGAGTTCGAAGCGTCCCTGTTCGTCTGTATAAGCTGTGGTGACATCTCCTCGCATCACTTTGAGAGTGACTCTTACGGCACCCGATACAGGCGAACCGTCAGGCATCACTACATTGCCGCGAATGCTTCCCTGCCGGTCTCCACTGTTGGTCGTTCGAGGGAGACCTTGTGGGTACACACTTCCGGCAAGAACGAGTGACAGCAAGATTGCTTTCGATCCAAGTCGCATGTGCGCCCTGCTAAGGACCTAAGGACCTCTCCCATTCAATTAATGGAAAATATTCGATTCACATTCTTTAAATAAGGGTGGGAAATGCTCAACCAAACAACTCGAACACTGAATAAGCAGCGAGTCGGAAAACTCTATTCCGCAAAGCCTATGCCATGTCGTTTACAGAGAATGAGGGCTGTTTTGCATCAGATACGCGGAGTCGAAATACCGGAGGATCTAAAATTCTGGATTTTATCCGATTTCTTGAATGCGGTGAGAAGGGGAATTCAGGCCTCGGTTAGGGATTTCGTTGGCGATTTTATAACTTCAAATTCGAAGGAGAGCTCTTTGCCACGCATGACATTCGAAAGATAGAACTCCCAGAATTTACGAGTAAATCGCAGAGCGGGAATCCGCTGATCAAGATTCACAACATACTCGATACCGAGAGCGCGCCATAAATTTGCCAGACTCACGTGAGCAGATATTAGTCTCAATTCAGCATTGGTGTAGAACGGAAAAGGAGTTTCCGCCGGAATGAAACAAGTAAAGGAATAGCTGTTGAAGTGATTTCGGTGCGTTGGATCAGTGGCCCAATCTGGATTCGAATAATGAGGTGTTACTAACTTGAGGCGACCGCCGGGTTTTGTGATTCGATGCAACTCGTTCATGAAACCAATTACATCAGGTACATGCTCAATCACATGCCGGCAAACGATAGTTTCAAATTCATTGTCTGAAAAAGGATAGGGAAAGTTACCAAGGTCGTGAAGCACGTCCGCGTGACTTCTTGGATTTGAATCTATGCCAATCGCACCGGGAAACTTATTCTGGCCGCAGCCCACATCTAAAACACGTTTGGTGACGATTGGTTGTGCAGAGGATGATGCGACCATGCCAAGTTAATTTGGGCTCACGAGAAGAGTGATCAGTTCGGCCAGGTTGACCGCGTGAACGGGAACTCCCAGCGACTTCTCGACATCGGAGAGCAACATGCCATCTAACATTATTGCTTCATCGCTCTTCAACATCTGTTTTGGAATTACGACGTACTTGCCGCTGATTCGCTCTCGCGCTGATAGAAGATCTCGCCCAGTAAGCAGACCTGCAACAGAAACGTCGCCACCAAAGTAACCATTCTCCACCGCTTCCACCGAAAGAGCCGCTCCAAACTGTTTATTCAATTTATCGATCTGATTTCTCAGTACTGGCGCGAAGAGAGTGCCGGTAAGAATCGTGCCCTTTTGGTTAGCGAGTCTATTGACACCTTCTCTTCTTAGTTGGGAAAGATGTTTTGAAAACTCCGTTGAAAAAGCTCGCACCATGCCTACGCCGTCTTCAATCTGAGGATAAGATCCATAGTGCTTACGCGCGGGAATTGGACGACCTGCACGCAAGTAGATCTCGTCTCCGAGTAGCGCGAAGTTTGTACCCAGGCGTTCGCTTAAGTCTGCTTGAATGGTTGTGACTTGATCGATGACTGAACGACAAAACTCTGGTGTTACTTTGGTTAAGCGGTCGTCGCTGTTGTAGCGAGTAAGGCCCAGCGGCACAATCGCCACACTCGTAATCCTCGGATACTCCGCCGCGAGATCCAAAATAGTCTGCTTAAGTACGGCACCATCGTTGATGGTTGGACAGAGCACCACTTGAGCATGCACTTCAATTCCTGCGTCCAACAAGCGACGGAGCTTTGCAGAAATGTCCGCACGCTGTTTGTCGATGCCGAGCAAATAAGCGCGCACCTCCAAATCGGTAGCGTGAACCGAAACATACTGAGGAGAAAGTCGTTGTTCGACGATACGCTGCATTTCATCTTCAGTAATTGATGTGAGCGTTGTGTAGTTGCCGTAAAGAAAAGAAAGTCGAATGTCCTCGTCCTTAATGAATAACGAAGGGCGTGCGTCGACAGGATTGCCGTTGCAGAAACAAAAGATGCAGGCGTTAGCACACTGACGCGGAACTATTTGTTCAAAGGTAAATCCAAAGTCTTCGCCTTCGGCGCGTTCAAGCTCAAGCTCCCAGTCGTCGCCGCTCTTCTTCCGCACTTCGAGCACAAGCTCAGTCTCGCCGGCAGTCTGAAAGCGGAAGTCGAGATAATCACGGACAGTACGACCGTTGACTTTAATGATCCGATCGCCGGGTTCAAGTTCCATCTCCGCTCCCAGGCTTCCGGGAATTATTTCAGAGATTTCAACACCTCGACGCCGGATGCTTGTGACGGCTGGAGTTACTGCAAATTCATACATAAAAAGCGCTTCCAGGTTCGCACGGCCACTCGGGTAATAGTTTGGCCGCACAATGAACCAGTGAATATAGCAGACCAGCGTGGCGTTGTTGAGCGAGTAGAGAATCTCTGTGCAACCTCAGTGTTCTCGGTGTCTTGGTGGTGGGAGCCTTTGGCCCGTCACTCGAACCACTGAGACACAAGATCGCAGTGAGAGCCTTAAATTAAGGCAATAGCGGTGATCTGTGGATTGGGCGCCAATATTGACGCCTACCGAACTGGAAACTGGCAACAATTCGTCATTTATCCTGCTGTACGCGCGACGCCCTTAGCACTGTGCAGCGGTCGTCTAGAAATAATTTGTGTAAATCGCAACCACGATAACCGCGCTCAAGTAGCCCGTAACCTTCCATTCCCTTGAACCTTAAACTTACCCCGACTGCCATGAAAATACTTTCAGCCACTCTCTTGCTCCACTTCTTGATGATCTCTGTGTTGTCAGCCCAACTTTCTCGGCCGGGCATTGATCAGCAACGCACTTCTGCCGACCAGCGAAACAACGTCTCGAACGCGGCGGCACCAAACGAGGCTTCGGCCACAGCGAATATTGCCGCGGCAAACGAAAAGGCGCCAACCGAAATTTATAAGGTTGGCGTCGGCGACATTCTTGACATTCGTTTCCTGAATTCTACAAATAATCGCTCAACCCTCTTTACAGTCATGCCCGGCGGCTATATCGACCTACCTGTAGCTGGTGGAGCGACGGCTGTTGGAGGGTTGACGCTCGAAGAAATCCAATCGCTTATCTCAAGTGAACTGAAGAGACGAGCCGTTCAGACTAATGGCCCTCTCTCAGTAGGTGTCCGGCAGTATGTTAGCCACTCGGTGATGGTAACCGGCCTGGTCTCGAATCCGGGTGTTCGTTTTCTGCGACGCGAAAGTGTGCCACTCTACGTGGTGCTCGCCGAAGCGCAACTTCGAAATGATGCGGGAAGAGTTTCAATTTTGCGAGGCGCCACGAGTCAGGTGCTTGAACTAAAAGATCCTGCCAGCCTCAACGTGGTGGTGCAATCGGGCGATGTGATTACCCTAACGGCGCGTCCGCAAGAGTTTTACTATCTCGGAGGCAGAATCAATTATCCTGGTCAGAAGCCATTTGAGCATGGTGTTACCCTCCTGCAAGCAATCCTTGCGGCCGGAGGAACGCGGGGAAACGAAAGTACCGTCGAAGTATCTCGTGAGGGCACGACTGGGCGTTTAGTGACAACCAAATTCAATCTCAAAGCTATTAAGACCGGGATTGTCGAAGATCCAAAACTTCAAGCCGGAGATCGTATTGAGGTTATTCGGTAAAGGGCAAACTAACACGCTCAATTTTATTGACATTCCTGCCCCTGTTTGTTAGTTATTCAGGGCGCTTCGGGCATCCCTTGAACAATCAAAGATCGAAACTTTAATCGCTCCGATTTCGGTTCGTGAAAACGTAGAAGTCCGATGAATAACAAACTAAAGCCTGCCATTATTGGTGGAGTAGTTTTAGGCGTACTCTCCGTAATTCCAATTCTAAATGTCTGTTGCTGTTTATGGGCAATTTTGGGTGGTTTGATTGCCGCGAAGTTGTACATCAATCAGTCTCCAACTCCTGTCAGTGCGGGGGATGGCGCCATCGTCGGAGCCATAGCGGGTCTCGTTGGGGCGGTCGTTGTTCTGGTGATAGGCATTCCCTTAAGCATTGCTACCTCGGGAATGATGCAGGGATTCTTCCTGAGCATGATGCAAAACTTGGATCCAGCGCAGGCGGAGATGTTTCGAACTCAATTTGCAGCTGGCTCTACAGTGGCAGGCTCAATAGTCAACGGGTTCATTCTGGCGGTCTCGGTCTTTATCTTTTCAATTATTGGTGGGCTTCTCGGAATTCCATTGTTCGAAAAACGTAAGGGTGGTGTGATGCCACCACCTCCACCTGCAGCGCCTGGCGGTTTCGCTGCCTGATGCACGACTTATTCTTAGTTATTTGATCGCCGGAATCTTTCAAATATAGTCTTCAAGTCAGGAGAAACTTAATGGCTCAAGAATGGACTCCCCCGCCCGCATCTGGCTCACCGGCCAGCGTCCCAAATTATTTAATTCCGGCGATCATCTCGCTGTTTTGTTGTCTACCCTTAGGCATCGTTGGTGTGATCTTCGCAGCGCAAGTAAATGGAAAGGTGGCTGCAGGCGATACTGCCGGTGCGTTGGATTCATCTAAGAAAGCAAAGATGTTTAGCTTCATAGCAATCGGGCTGGGGGTAGCAGGCTGGGTTTGCTATTTCGCTTTCTGGCTGATTTTTGGGATTGCCATGGGAGTAAGTAACAGCTAATTACGACTAGATCTAGATCGTGTCTTTCGAGTATTCGGGGACAACTTCGGAAGTGAAGTTCTCCCCGACTTAAACTGTTCGGGCCCAGTCCTTATTTCTGAAACAATAGTTGGAGAACGATAAAAGATGACCAGATACTGCACCAAGTGTGGATCCATGAATGATGAATCCGCGCAGTTCTGTACCAATTGTCAGGCTCCGCTGAGCGCAGTCGGCGGATATCAGCCAATGCAGTCTGTTAATCCGGGTGCAATGGTCGATTGGAAAGCAATGGGCGCTGACAAGAAGATCACAGCAGGTATCTGTGCGATTCTTGTAGGTTGGCTCGGCGTTCACAAGTTCATACTCGGTTACACCACTGAAGGCGTTATTCAGTTAGTGCTCGGCGTACTGACCTGCGGCATGACGAACATAGTCAGCATCGTTGAAGGCATTATCTACCTAACCAAATCCGATGAAGAGTTTGTCAGAACGTACATCCAGAACAAGAAGGGTTGGTTCTAACCTTCGCTGGTCCAATCGTCTGAATTCTTACCCATCTTTCCAGGAAGGCAATACGCAATGAATCACGGCCTGATGTACCGGCGAGTAACTGTCGCTGGCATCTGGCTGTTGCTCGGTCTGGGTGCGTTTTATCTTCATGTTTTCGAGCCAGGTCGAAGTGGATTCTTTCCTGGCTGTCCATTCAGATTCTTCACGGGCCTGACCTGTCCCGGTTGCGGCAGTACTCGGGCTCTACATCAGTTGGTCCATGGACACCTGGAGGCGGCATTCGTTCTGAATCCGTTATTCGTGGTATTGCTGCCTTTAATGTTCTTCGCTTTTGCCCGGCATACAGCGTTCGTCTTCGCAAAAAAAACACCACGGCCAAATGCCCTTCCGGCTCCGTATATCTACGCTCTCTTCTTTGTTGTGTTGTCTTTTTGGATCTTCCGAAATACTCCATTCTATCCTTTCACCTCGTGAATCAACTCCCTAGCTTGCCCTGTCTAACTGCGCCGAGTAATATCATCACTCCCCTAATTTTAAGACTGAAGGAGTGAGGCACATGGCCGATAAACCATTTCTCACTGACATTAAAACCCTGCGAGAGCGCGCTCGACAGCACATCGAAAATGGCGCTGTTACCCAGGGTTACAAATCCGACCGTGAGACGGCTGTCAAGATTCTAAATGAGGCTCTCGCAACAGAGATTGTTTGCGTTTTGCGCTACCGCCGGCACTATTTCATGGCCACCGGCATCAATGCTGAAAGTGTTGCATCTGAGTTCTTGCAGCATGCGAATGAAGAACAGGGCCACGCCGATCAAATCGCACAGCGAATTGTGCAACTGCAAGGCGAACCTAACTTCAATCCTGAAGGTTTGCTTTCTCGGAGCCACGCCGAGTATGTCGAAGGGACAACCCTGGTCGACATGATCAAAGAAGATCTGGTTGCGGAGCGAATTGCAATTGATAGTTACCGTGAAATGATTAATTACTTCGGAAACGACGATCCAACTTCCCGGCGCTTGATGGAGAGTATCCTTGCCATGGAAGAGGAGCACGCTGACGATTTAGTCAATCTACTCGGACAACAGCATTAATAACTAACCGGCTGGCTAGTAGTGGACGGCCAGCTTGGTTCCGAATTACCGGTTTTGGCAGGCGTGATGCTTTGCAGTCAGAGCATCACGCTTGTTAGTCTCTGACCTTGTCCGAACCCGAATCAAATCCGAAATCCCTGGGCCGACCCACAATGTGTCGCAATTGCGGGGCAATCGTCGGCGCAGGAGCGGCACAATGCGGCGTTTGCGGCACGTCGACTGATCCACAAAAAGCTGAAGTTCGCAGACAACAGGTTCCCGATCGCGAAACCATCCGATTCGCAAGGGCCATTCTCGACCGTCCTCACAAATTCACAATCGCCCTGCTCATCGCGAATATTTTTGTTTTCCTTCTGATGTGGGACAGCAGCGGTCGAACCTGGCAAGTTCTGGCTGAACATTTTCCAAACGCCGTCCTGCTAGTTTACGGTGCGAAGCTCAACGCTCTGATTGCGGCTCCGTATCATCAGTACTGGCGCTTTGTTACGCCAATGTTTGTCCACGTGAATCTGCTTCACTTGCTGGTGAACATGTACAGCTTGTGGATGATTGGACCATACGTCGAGAAACTCTATGGTTCCGCCAAGTTCTTTGTCTTCTGGGTAGTAACTGGGATTGCGGGCGTGGTGGCAAGTTATCTCACCGTCAGACCAAATCTGGCGACCGGGTCTCTCGGCAAATTTATATTCAAGTCGTTTGACGAACCTTCGGCTGGAGCATCCGGAGCGCTCTTCGGACTCGTTGGTGTCCTTTTTATTTTCGGCATAAAGTTCCGGCGGGAACTGCCTGAAGGATTCAAACGAGCTTTCGGAACCGGAATGGTGCCAATTATTCTGATCAATCTATTCATCGGTTACATTGGCCGAGGATTTATCGATAACGCAGCACACCTTGGCGGACTGTTATCAGGAGCGGGCCTCGCGATCGCGGTTCAATATCGACGGCCCGGTGAGAGAGCATCCGTGGCCACCTTGTGGAGAGTCCTGCAAGTAGTTGCGATCGCCGTGGTCATCTTCAGTTTCTATAAAGTCGCGAGAAACTTTAAAAACAGTCCGGCACTAATTCCAGCTCAACAAGTGACCACCCCACCCAATCAAATTTTTGTTACCTATGTGGCTTGGATCAACCAGGCACAG
>DATIBX010000815.1:0-4794 GCA_035457105.1 Pyrinomonadaceae bacterium | reverse complement strand
CATTGGCGTTCATGTTTGTTTGGGTTCCGCTGCCGGTCTGCCAAACACGAAGTGGAAAATGCTCGTCGAGCTTGCCCTCGATCACTTCATCGCATGCCTGCACTATTAACGCCGTTTTTTCCGGAGATAGCTTACCAAGTTGCTCATTCGCCAGGGCTGCGGCTTTCTTGAGCACACCCAGCGCACGAATCATTTCGCGAGGCATTCGATCGTCGCCGATGTTGAAGTGGTGCAACGAGCGCTCGGTTTGAGCTCCCCAGTACTTGTCTGAGGCCACTTCAATCTCGCCCATCGAGTCGGTTTCTATTCTTGTTTGGCGGGTCGTTTCAGAGAGTTGTTGGGACATGGTCTGAGGTGATCTTGGCCGAAGGATGCGGCTGTTGGCAAGTGCCCAAGCCTATCAAGAGGCTGTTATACGGAGCGAGTGTTTTGTAGCTGACTTCACTAACGCCGACTAAGTCTCAGCTGATCACCAATTTGTAGGGATTTCGAGATTCCATCATCCCCCGGATACCTCGGGAATAGTGGTGTCCTTACACCGAAGGTGTTGGCCAATTCCAGCCCAGGGTTGAGCTTTGGCAACCCTGGGATCAAGTGGGTGAGTTGACACTACATCCGAGAAATTTCTTGACATCAGACCCGGCCACTTTTTAAGCTGAATCTGACGCTATTGAGGGCGCGCTCCGACCCCAATCCTCATTACCTAAGAAGATCAAAACTCATGATTTGGGACAACACTAAACTTCTGCTCGGCTTGCTGTATCGTCCAGTCTCCTCAATGGGCCGGATTGTTGATGAAGCCCACTGGCTGTACGCCGCAATTGCAGTAGCTGCTCTTTCGCTGCTCTTTCACGTTGCGGTGACTGCTCGTATCTACAGTACTTATGAAGCTGTCTATCGAGAGTTGCCGATTCCTCAGCAGACAAGTGCAGTGCCCGCTCCAACTAACGATCGAACTGCAAGTTATGCTGACGCTGAATACGAGGATTATGAAGAGTTGGCGCAATTGCATCAGCCACGCTTTACCTACGATCGGTTGCCGTTGCCTTTGGTTGGACAACACGGATGGTGGTTTGTTTCTTTCGCCTCGCCCAGTTTCTTTACTGCCGTTTTGGGAATGGCGGTGCTTTACGTACCCTGCCTGATTTTGCTGATAACGATGACCGGCGCGAACGCCAGCTTCAGTTTGATGTTACGCCGAGATTATGGACCACTACTGACTGCCGCCCTGATGGCGTGGGCTGCGGCTCACTTGCCTTTCGTTATCGCCGGCTTCGCACTTCAATCGAGGGGCTTAAGTGCAAACACAGCCCTCTTTTTCTGGCTGTTGAGCTCGATTGTTTTTGGACTACTAATGGGTTTGGCTTTGAGAATGTTGTTTGGAACCAACTATGCTAAAGCGCTCGCCCTGGTTTCGGTTGCGGCTCTTTCCTTTGCGATTCAATCGAAGCTCTTTGCTAGCGTGTCGCCGTTCCTGTTCTCACCATTCCTGCTTTATTACGCTTACATCATGTTTCGCGGAGACATCGGCGATATTGGCTTCTCACTTCGCCAGCGCCAGGGCTTTCGCCGATCGATGGAAGCTGCGACTATTAATCCGCGCGACGGCAGCGCCCACTATCAACTGGGCTTGATCTATCAATATCGGCGCCAGTATGCCGAAGCGATAAAGCGTTTTGAACAGTCGGTCAAGATCGACAACAACGAAACTGATGCGCACTTTCAGCTCGGCCGTATTGCCCGTGAACAAAATCGGCTCCAGGACGCTATTAATCACTTTGGTGTGGTCCTGGAACAGGACGAGAAACACGCGCAGCACGAAATATGGCGAGAAATCGGGGCTACGTATCTCGCAGCATCAATGCTCGAAGAAGCTAAAGAAACTCTGGAGAAATTTGTTGAGCGGCGACCGTACGATCCTGAAGGTTTGTACTACTACGGGAAGACGCTTGAGCAGTTGAAGCAGCCGCACCTCGCTCAAGAGGCTTTTGATCGTTGTGTCGAGGCTGTTAAGACAATGCCTTCTTATCGGTATCGCGAACAACGGAAGTGGGACAAACTCGCAAAAGAGCGACTCAACGCTCGCACCGTGTAGCAGGTTTGGATCAGTAAACCGTTGAAACCGTTTGTTGAGGATCTAAGAGCCTGCCCAACCCAAGCTAAAAGCTTGGGGTGAATGAGAGGTGCAAACCAAAGTTGTCGCGCCGAAACAGACATTTGTAGCGGGATTTCCGGAGCGCGCACATCTCGCAACTGATCCCGGCAGCCCTTTGCTTGTTTTCGAGTGATCTAATGCTATAAAGTGCGAGTTGTAATAACTCAACTATCAAGGCCCCGCACTTTAATATGTCGTCAGCTGACTCTGAGGTCACGGGCACGTCTAAAAACTCGCCGGGAAACAACCAAAGTGCCCTGATTCTAGTTGTTGAACGGAACTCAATCGTTCAACGTCTGGAACGCTACTTCCTGGAACAGGCCGGCTTCACCGTCGAGTTTGCCAGCGACGGTGCCTCAGCTCTTAAACGAACCCTTGAGCTACAACCACGTATCCTCATCACCGAAATACTAGTGCCCGAACTCGACGGACTGAACCTGTGCCGTCAAGTCAAGTCTAATCCCACGACTAGCAACACTCTGGTGTTGATCTTTAGCCATCTTCGCGCCGACGATCGCGCTTTCGAGGCGGGCGCCGACGCCTTTCTGATGAAGCCTTTGGCGGAAGAAACCCTGATTAAAGCGGTGAAACATCTATTGCAACGGGCCGACTAGAGTCGCCTGGGAGGGGCTTTGCCTCAAAAGTCGGATCTAAGCTTCGAGGCAGACGTGTTGGTTCGTGTTGACTTCGTGGATCGTCCTTAGTTTTCTTGACTAAAGAACGATCCACGATACTAAACACGAAACTCCTTACCACCGAAATCGATTCTTGGGGAAACGGCAGAACTGTCCGTATTGCGGAGGCCATAAACCCGACCTTTAGTACTGCCTGAATACATGCCTAATGTGCTCTATTTGTGGTGTTTCAGGAAAACACCTCGCAATGGCACGCCTGATGCTGAGTCTGGGTTGAATGCGCCAGAATTGCTCGACTGAAATGCCTTCGAGTTTCTGTACCGTTCAAGCCGTGTAAGTCCCGCAAGACAGCGTTTCGGCCAAGATTTCGAGCAGGACAGACACGAACAGTGTCGACGAGAGGTGATTAATGCACTCGGCGACTTGAAGCGTTGCAGTATTGATACGCAACGCTTTGCAGACATTATGTATGCACTGATTCAGTGGTTTGCGTACGATAGTGGTGTCTAAAGGAAGACCGAACCCCGGAAGCAGTCGAAATCTGAACCAGCAAGTTGCGAATATGACCCGATAACCCGTGCTGCCCGGGTTACGACCGGGATGAGATGAGGCAGAAAATTTGAGTTATTAAACTCGTGGTTTAGCCATGAAACTCGTCGACACTTTTTATCGATAACGACAAAGGAGCGTCGGTGACGAACAAGTAATGATTGCGGATATGGTTCATCTTGGGCGGGAAAAGAAAGATCCCTACAAGCGTCTGGCTGAGATCAATCGGGCTATCACTACAAGCCTGGACTTCGACAAAGTTCTACATTTGATAGTCGAGAATGCGGCACACCTGGTGGACGCAGAAGTTTGCCTGCTCCTTTTGACTGATGGCGAAGAGCGCTTTCGGATTCGCGCATCGCGCGGAATTGAGACCAGCGTGATCGGTACATTCTCAGGCCGAATGGAAGAGGATGTGATCGACAGTTTGAGTCGCACGCTAGATCTGGGACCAAAGGACCAGCTGGTATCAGTGCCAGTCATCGCCAAGAATGCTCTGAACGGCCTGCTCATTGTTTCAAGAGAACAACCATTGGAACCTGAGGAAGAGTGGCAACTGTCCGCTCTTGCAGACCAAGCTGCGATCGCTTTACGCAACGCACGCCTCTATGAAATGGAATTGGCAGAGGTAAATCGCGAGCGCAATCAAACAATGGAAGCGTTGCGGGACTCGAATGAGCGCGTAACCCGCATACTCGAAAGTATCACCGATCTCTTTTATCAGCTTGACCGCAATTGGCGATTCACCGACGTCAATGGCCAAACAGAAAAACGCTTTGGGAAAAGTCGAAAAGAACTGCTCGGCAGAGTCTTCTGGGAGGTTTTTCCAGCAGCCCGAGAAACACACCTCTTCAAGATGTTTAATGAAGCCGTCGAACAGATGAGCGCCAAACATTTTGAAGTGGCTTCGGTTTTAGCTCCAGGAACATGGTTTGAAGTACACGCTTATCCTAACCGTCATGGTCTGAGCGTCTACTTGCGCGACATAACCGAACGAAAAGCGGCGGACGTCACGAGTCACCTGCTGGCATCGATTGTCGAATCGTCTGAGGACGCCATAGTCAGTAAAGATCTAAATGGCGTCATCAGCAGCTGGAACAAAGGTGCGGAACGAATCTTTGGCTACTCCGCTGAGGAAGTAATCGGCAAACAAATTGAGATCCTCTTCCCTCCAAACCGTCTCGATGAAGAACCAGTAATCTTAAGACGCATCCGATCGGGACGCTCAGTTCAACACTACGAGACAGTCAGGCGTCGTAAAGACGGAGAGTTAATCGATATCTCGCTGACTGTTTCACCATTGAGAGATGAATATGGCAACGTCATTGGGGCGTCCAAAATCGCGAGAGATATCACCGCACACAAGAAAGCTTTGCAATCGATCAGGTTTCAAGCGAGTTTGCTCGATGCAGTAGAGCAGGCCGTCATCGCAACCGATGTGGCCGGTACCGTTAT
>DATIBX010000814.1:0-10918 GCA_035457105.1 Pyrinomonadaceae bacterium | reverse complement strand
GCAAAACCCCGAGTTACTTTGCCTGTCGTCTCGGCCATCGACACCGATAAACTAAAAACCTTGCTCACTGAAAATCGGCAGAAACCGCTGCTCGTGACTTTTTGGGCGACATGGTGCGACCCTTGCCGAGACGAATTTCCCGATCTTGTTAAGATAGATGCTGACTATCGAACTCGATCGTTGGATTTCGTGACCGTCTCGCTTGATGACTATAGTGACATCAACACTTCGGTTCCCAAATTCCTCGGATTAATGAACGCTAAAATGCCGGCGTACCTACTTAACGCCAACGATCCCGATCCGGCTATTAATGCAGTCGACCCTAAGTGGCAAGGAGATCTGCCGGCAACATTTCTCTATAACGATAAAGGCGAGGTATTTTACAAACACATCGGCCGAGTTAATGCTACTGAGCTACGTGCAGCGCTCGATAAACTCGTAAAATAGCGATGCTAAGTTCTTAGCTTAAGTAATTTTGGAATAGGTCTCTCCAACTGTCGCAAATGATCACACCGGAAGTTATCTCCGCACACAATCTCACTCAGGACGAATATAAACGGATAGAAGAACTGCTTGGTCGCAAACCAACCATGCCTGAACTGGGCATCTTCTCCGTCATGTGGTCCGAACACTGTTCCTACAAATCGTCGCGCGTTCACTTGAAACGGTTACCAATCTCGGGCAAACGAGTAATCGTGCCGCCAGGTGAGAACGCCGGAGTCGTAGATCTCGGTGATGGATGGTGTGCCGCGTTTAAGATTGAATCGCACAATCACCCCTCCTTCATCGAACCATTTCAGGGCGCCGCGACTGGCGTGGGCGGGATACTGCGCGACATCTTCACAATGGGCGCTCGGCCGGTTGCCTCGATGAACAGCCTCCGCTTTGGGTCACTGGAGAATCCGCAGAATGGTCGACGCAACAGGTCACTATTGGCTGGAGTCGTTGCCGGCATCGCCCATTACGGAAATGCTTTTGGTGTCGCCACGGTGGGCGGCGAGGTCGCATTCGACGACGCTTATGCATTGAATCCGCTCGTCAACGCGTTCGCGCTCGGGCTGGTTCGTCACGACCAGATCTTCTTTGGCAAGGCTACCGGTATTGGAAATCCGGTTTTATACGTTGGCGCGAAAACTGGTCGAGACGGAATTCACGGGGCAACCATGGCTTCTGCCGAATTCGACGAAGAAGCGTTAGAGAAGCGACCGACGGTCCAGGTTGGTGATCCCTTCCTCGAAAAATTATTGCTTGAGGCTTGTCTTGAGGCAATGAGAAGCGGCGCTGTTGCCGGCATTCAAGATATGGGGGCAGCTGGTCTAACTTCTTCGTCCTGCGAAATGGCAGCACGGGCGGGCACCGGAGTCGAGTTGGACCTTTCGCAGGTGCCGCAACGCGAACAAAATATGACTGCCTATGAAATGCTTCTCTCTGAATCTCAGGAGCGAATGCTGATCGTGGCTCACGCAGGTCGCGAACGCGAGGTGATGGACATCTTTCGCAAGTGGGACCTGGATGCAGTCGTTATCGGCCGTGTACGCGACACCGGTCGAATGCAAGTGATTCACAACGGCGAGACTGTAGCGGATATTCCAGTCGAGGCTTTGACCGACGAAGCTCCTCGTTATGAACGCCCGATGCAAGCACCAACTGCAAATCTCAAGACACAAACCACGAAACGTACTCAACAGGATCCGACTCAAGCCCTGATTAAATTACTCTCGGCGGGCAATCTCGCTTCCAAAGAGTGGGTTTACCGGCAATATGATCACATGGTCCGGACCAACACTGCCGTCCTGCCCGGAGCTGATGCAGCCGTCGTCCGCATTAAAGAAACTCGACGCGCACTAGCGATGGCCCTTGATGGCAACGGTCGCTACTGCGCTGCTAGTCCGCGTGAAGGCGCAAAGCTAATAGTCGCTGAAGCGGCACGAAACGTAGTTTGTGTGGGTGCTCGCCCGCTGGCGATAACCAACTGCTTGAACTTCGCGTCTCCGGAACGGCCCGAAGTGATGTGGTCATTCTCAGAAGTTATTGACGGCATGGCCGAAGCATGCAAGGCGTTCGAGACGCCGGTTGTTTCAGGAAACGTCTCTTTCTACAACGAGACTGAAGGAAAAGGGATTTTACCAACTCCGGTAATCGGAATGGTCGGACTACTCGAAGATGTGAAAAGAACCGTTCAGCCAGGATTCAAGAAGGATGGTGATTTGATCGCACTGCTCGGTACTACTGCTGACGATCTTTCGCTGAGCGAGTACCAGGCGACTGTCGAGGGATTAACAACTGCCCAGCTTTTAGAAACCGGGGAAATACCTCGACTGGATTTAAGTCTGGAGTTGGCTGTCCAACACGCCTGTCTCGAGGCCGCAGAGGCGGGTTTATTACTTTCCGCTCACGATTGTTCAGACGGTGGAATCGCAGTAGCGCTCGCCGAAGGTTGCTTCTCATCACTTGGACGCGAGGCCGTTGGCGCCGAGATAGAAATAGAGGGAGAGCTCGACGATACAACCATGCTCTTCAGCGAGTCGCCGTCGCGAATAGTCATTAGCTTTGAGCCAACAGCTCTGCCTGAAGTTAAAGCCATTGCTGAACGTCACGGCGCACCGTTTATGTTAATTGGCAGCGCCGGCGGCAGCGAGCTCAAAATCTCTGCAAACGGGAAGGAAGTAATCCGTTCGTCCGTATCACGTCTTGAAGAAGAATGGCGTAGTGCGCTCGTAACAAAGCTGCGCGCTGAAGCTCTTGCCGCAGGTTGATTCTTAGTCTCAGTATTACCGGTTCTAGGCCGACAGTGTCGCGGATAATGCACCCGGTCATTTATCTCAACAAGGTAATGCTGGAAGCGACTAAAGCGCGCGTCGCACCAGTATCCTCAGCAATGCTCTACGGCCGTGGCGTCTTCACTACGCTGGCTATTCAAAACCAAAAGCCGTTTCTCTGGTCTGAACACTGGCAACGTCTGTGTTCGCACGCAAACAAGTTGGACATCGATCTTACTGGATGTACTGAAAGTAACATTGGTTCCGGCCTGCAAAAACTAATCGGAGTAAATCAGGTAACTGAAGGACGGGCCCGTGTGATCTTGCTGGCCCGCAGTGGCAAGGACTTTTGGAAAACCAAACAAGAGAAGATTAAGAAGACTGACTTACTGATAATGACGGGAGATAAACGGCCCATTCCCCCGAGCGGTATCTCGTTAGCTATCTCACCTTATCGCATCAACACCGCATCGCCTACGGTAGGAATCAAGACTCTGAACTATCTGGATTATGTGCTGGCCTGGGAAGAGGCACACGCGCGCGACTTTGATGAGGCACTTTTGCTTAACGAGCGGGGTGAGATTGTTTCCGCGACGAAAGCAAATATTTTTTGGGTAAGAAACGGAACGATTCACACACCGGCACTGGCAACAGGCTCGCTCGCCGGCATCACTCGCCAGGTGGTGATTGAGATGGCCACTCAAACATTTATTCCGGTGGTCGAAGGTTCTTACGAAATCTCAGATCTGGGTGACGCCGAAGAAATATTTATTACTTCTTCGAGTGTCGGAATTGCGCAGGTGACGACCTTTGATTTTCGTCGCTACTCGTTGGATTCCGGCAATGTTAGCGGACTCATCAAGCAGGCGTTTCTCAAACGGATCAGCGAGATCTAATCGGCTGTTCAGAGGATTTCTCTGTGCGGCCTTTGTGTTCTTTGTGACTCTGTGGTGGAATTTTGGGCCGCCTTTCCAACCACAGAGTGTTGTTGCACAGGTATCAGGTCGTTCGGGTCCGATTGACTTCCCTGAATGCCGGGAAATACGATACCTTGCTCACGCGCTGTCGATAATTTTCCAACCTTCCTAGAACTGAGCAGTGCGCGCGCTAAGTTCGCCTGTTCTGAAGGAATAAATCTAACTGAAAGAGCCTTTCTCCAAATGAGCACAGTTACTGAAGAAGCCAAAGAAGTAAAAGATCCGTCAACTCATAAATGGGTTTACCTGTTTGAAGAGGGTCCGGGCGACGATAAATCTCTCTTAGGCGGCAAGGGTGCCGGATTGTGCGAGATGACTCGTGCTGGCCTCCCGGTGCCGCCCGGTCTGATTGTCACCACTGAAGCCTGCAACGCTTTTTTTGACAACGATAAATCCTTTCCTGATGGCATGTGGGAACAGGTTAAGGATGGCCTGAAGAAGATCGAAGAAAAGGTTGGCAAGCGCTTCGGCGATCCTAAGAACCCGCTGCTTGTTTCGGTCAGATCCGGAGCAGCCTTTTCCATGCCGGGAATGATGGACACGGTCCTAAACCTTGGTCTAAACGAAGAGACTGTTCAGGGCCTTGCCGAGCAGACCGGCGATTTGCGCTTTGCTCTCGATGCTTATCGACGGTTCGCGTCTTTATTCGGCGAAATCGTAATGGGCGTGGCCCACGAAAAGTTTGAGCGCGTGCTCGATCGGTTCAAAGCTCAAACTCAAGGAGGCCGGGACACCGATCTCAAGGCCGATCACTTGCGCGAAATCATTACTGCTGAAAAGCAGATCATTCTTACTGAGCAACAAGCGATCCCAGAAGACCCTTATGAACAGCTTCGAGTTGCCATCGCGGCTGTCTTTAACTCATGGATGGGCCGGCGAGCAATTGACTACCGGAGAATCAATCGTATCCCGGATTCGCTCGGCACCGCAGTCAATGTACAGGCAATGGTATTCGGCAACATGGGGGCCGGCAGTGGTACCGGCGTCGCTTTCACGCGTAATCCCTCGACTGGCCAAAAAGAACTTTACGGTGAGTATCTTCTCAATGCCCAGGGCGAAGACGTAGTCGCGGGTATTCGTACGCCAAATCCAATTAGCCAACTCAAGCAAGAGCTGCCTGAAGTCTACGATCAGTTTGCGTCGATCGGAGACTTGCTCGAACAGCACTATCACGACATGCAGGATTGTGAGTTCACGATCGAGCGCGGCAAATTATGGATGCTCCAAACTCGCACGGGAAAACGCAGTGGCGCGGCAGCTGTACGCATCGCAGTCGAAATGGTCTTTGAAAAGTTGATCGACAAGAGTACCGCGGTTCGTCGTGTCACACCTGAGCAGTTGGACCAACTACTGCACCCGACGGTCGATCCCAAAACAAAAGCAACGGTACTTGCTACGGGGTTGCCGGCAAGTCCGGGTGCGGCGCAGGGACAGGTAGTCTTTAGTCCCGACGAAGCAGAAGAGATGGCTCGTGAAGGAGCGAAAGTGGTACTCGTTCGTTCGGAAACGAGCCCTGACGACTTTCATGGAATGGTTGCGGCACAGGCTATCGTTACGGCCCGCGGTGGCATGACCAGCCACGCTGCGGTGGTGGCCCGGGGAATGGGCAAGACCTGCGTTAGCGGTGCCAACGCTTTGAATATCGACTACAGCCAACAACAATTTACCGTCGAAGGGACAGTGGTGACGAAGGGCGAATGGATTACTGTAGATGGTTCTACCGGACGCGTGTTCTTAGGCAAAGTCCCTACCATTCAACCGACGCTCGAAAGTGATTTCTTCAAGTTGATGTCATGGGCTGACCAGTTCAGAAAACTCCGGGTGCGAGCAAATGCCGACACACCGCTCGATGCAAAAACGGCCAGGCAATTTGGCGCTGAAGGCATCGGACTTTGTCGGACTGAACATATGTTTTTTGGCGATCAGCGACTGGCCGCGATGCGCGAGATGATCCTCTCAGAAGGCGTCGGCGCTCGGGAAAAGGCCCTGGAGAAACTTTTGCCATTGCAACGCGGAGACTTCATCGGCATTTTCCGCGAAATGGCGGGACTGCCAGTCACGATCCGCCTTTTAGATCCACCGTTGCACGAATTCCTGCCGAACGCTGAAGAGCTCCAAAGTGAACTGGCGGAGTTGAAGATGGCGTTAAAGAAGGCCGACTCGCTCGTTGATATGGACCACGTGCTGGATGAGATCGACCATAAACGAGGTTTACTGCGTCAAGTCAATCGCATCCGGGAAGCTAATCCGATGCTCGGTTTCAGGGGCTGCCGGTTGGGCTTGTTGTTTCCTGAGGTGACTCGCATGCAGTGTCGCGCGATCTTCGAAGCAGCGTGTCAGGTCCAGGGCGAGCGAAAGAAAGTCGAGCTGGAAATAATGGTCCCTTTGGTGTCGTTGAGCGAAGAGTTGCGACAGCAGTCTGAGTTGATCCATGAAGTAGCTCGACAAGTAATGGGTGAACATGGAATGACGTTCGACTATCACGTGGGCACCATGATCGAATTACCACGCGCTGCCTTGATGGCCGATCGCATTGCAGCGCACGCTGACTTTTTCTCATTTGGTACTAACGATTTGACGCAAACGACGTTTGGATTGAGTCGCGATGATTCGAGTCGTTTTCTACCTAATTACATCGAGAGAAAGATTGTGCGGGATGATCCGTTCCAGGTTCTGGATCGTGATGGTGTGGGCCAGCTAGTCAGAATGGGAACGGAAAAAGGTCGTAGCGCCAAGCCAAACTTGAAGGTCGGTATTTGTGGCGAACATGGCGGCGATCCGCAGTCAATCGCATTCTGTAACGAGATTGGTTTGAACTATGTGAGCTGTTCACCCTTCCGCGTGCCGGTGGCCAGATTAGCGGCAGCTCAGGCGGCCCTCGATCCAGGCACGAGCGAAACGATCAGTTCCCAGGTCTAAAACTTCAGCGTCCTTTCGTCTCGGCGGTGAACTTCTTGCCTCGCCGCTGAGACGCAAGGACTTTCTTAACTCATCTTTCTAAATACAAACGACATCGCTTTAGTTCCCTCGCCGCCGTCTATCGTGGCTGTGAGAGAGTCGTCTGCAGTTCTTCGATAGATAATTCGCTTCGGAAAATCATGTTGCGGGTTTTCGAAGACCGCCTCACTCGCGGAAGACTTCGTGAGTTTAAAGTCCGTTCCGGGACAGCGCGCCTTTGGATGTGCGACATAAAAAACACCGTCTGCCCGCTGCTCAATTCTCAGATACTCAAACTCGACAGTTTTCTCACCAGCAACGGTGCGGCTCATGCCCAACATTGAACCACCGGCTGGTGTGGTCCAATGCTCCTCGATTTGTGCTCGACCGCCGGGAGCAGTCTGCCAGTCACCCGTGATCCATGAGAGGGCTGAGATTGAGTGCTTGGTATCGAGACTTTGAGAAGTCGCGTTTGTAATTGAAACGATCAGAAGCAGCACCGCGAATAATATTTTCAAGGTTATAAGACCTCCATAGATTCTTCATTGAGAACTAGCAGGAAGAGGGCCTATAGGACTTGTAGGGCCTATATAGAATAGGACTTGGCCATCACTCATCTATGTTAATGCTGACTCAAACCGACGTATTGGAAAAATGCGACGTGCGACTCTTGCGGGTAAACGACTCGGTGAGTGGACTGAACTCTGCAAGCAATGCTTTGGGTGATTGCCCGGCAAACTGGTTGAAATCACGAATCAGATGCGCTTGATCATAATATCCACACTCAAGCGCTACTGCTGCCCACGAATTGTCGGCTCGCTCGACTGCCTGAAAGACCTGCTGGAACCTGAGAATCCGACTCAGAACTTTTGGACCAAGCCCAACTCCTTGCAGGAATCGTCGCTCAAGTTGCCGGCAACTAATACCAGCATCCTGGGCCAAATGGTCTACCGAGCGCACTCCACCCGAATCCACTACAAGCTCAGCCATGGCTATCAAATTCACGTCGTGAACAAGCGGCAGGCTTGCCGCTAAAGACGCAACCACGGCCTCAACTCTCGCAGCGGAAGCGGCAGCGAGGTGGCAAGCTGATAGCAGTTGATGTTCCAAGACGCACGACAACGAGCCCAACTCAATTACCTGATCGGTTAGTTCACTCATCGGGATTCGGAGGAACGGGAATGCTCCTCCCGGACGGAAACGAATACCAAGCAGATCTACATCGCCGGCCGGCGATATGAGAATCGGACCAGTCATCTGCCCGACCAGAAAATTCCTGGGCTGAATACTCGTCTTGAAATCTGTGTGTTGCGTGATGCGTGAACCAAAATTTAGGATCAACTCTACGCAACCATCCGGCAGAATTCTCTCGACGTGTGTCTCGATGACAGGATCTGGTGAACTCAGAGTCCAGACGCACTCAACAAAACGACTGAGTGGCGGACCCGGATGAAATTCACTGTATTGCATGATTTTGCACAGTCCGCGCTCCGGTAAGAGTGCCTGGTTTGCGCCCCGACACGATGATCATCGCGGCGGGAAAATCCATCCGATCATTTTGGAAGAAGAGCTTAACTGCCTCTGCAACTTCGGCGGAAATCAATTCCACCTCGCGAGGCGGCAATGTTTGCAATTGATCTCGGAGTGTACCTGACGTCGTGGCGCGGAGGTTCCAATAATCAGCTATCGACAACTCGCCCTTGATTCGAAACTCAAACAATCGCTCTTTCACCGTTACCGCACCGGCATCACCAAGTAGTCGCGCTAACTTTCCCTGCTCAGCAAAACGATAGGCGGTTGGTGCATCAGGAGCAGCCGGTTCAGATGGTATGTGTTGGGCCATGACCTTTGTCGGCAATCCACAAAAGGGGTTGAACTCAGCTTTATGCCAAACAGCCAACGCAATGGTTGCTCCCGGTTTGGCGACGCGCAACATTTCTCGCAACGCTTTTGGTGGATCTGAAAAGAACATGATGCCCAGCCGCGACTCGACAGCATCAAAGGTATCATCAGGGAACGGTAAAGACTCTGCAGTGCAGTTTTGGAATTGAATATTGGCAATCCCGGACTCTGAAGCAAGTCGCTGTGCTCCGGCCACCATCTCAGAGACAGCATCGGTACAAGTCACTGAACCATGTTCGCCCGTTTTTGAAGCGATACTAAATGCCGGCTCACCAGCACCACCCGCGATGTCAAGAACTCGATCGCCTTTCCTGATCTGCAACTCTTCAATCAGTGCCCGCGTTAACGGCGCGAACATTTTATGGATCACCGGTGCGAACCGGGTCCAATACTCCGCATTCTCGCGCCACTCATCTAATGTTGTTCTCTGAGACATAATCAAAATCTTATTAGCAACAACACGAGGACGAGCAGAACAAAGATCGCAATCGCGGCAATCAGAATGATAGTGTTAGAGCGTGATTTTTTGATCTCAACACTCGTCGTCCCCGTAGCCGTCTCAAACGTGCTATTGATCTTGTAGTCACTCACCCTTTCATCCAACAGATTCGCGTTGGTAATTAAATTCCTCATCTCGTCCTGCGCCCGATCACTACGATACTCTGCTTTGCGCTTCTCCACTGCGATGCGCACCAACTCGTCTGCAGCCTTCTTCGTTACTTCCCGCGCCTGCTTTTCATCAAGATTCTGCAGCGCGTTGTCGACGATGTCTTCGGCGGACACCGGGAAGAGTGATTGCTTTTGCGGAACCAGATCGTCGTTATTATCTTCCATGGGGCTGACTCTCCTACTAGCGACGCTTGATGTGCAGAGTTATTGCTCCAAAGGGTAACTTAAGTAAGTGAGTTACTTTGCCTTTTCCGTTTGTATTATCCAGCAAGTGGTCGATAGTTGCGAACTCTTTCTCGAGCATTTCAAGGTTCTGTTCAGCTTCCATTCTTTGGGAACGGACCAGGATAGCACTCGCAACTTCGGCATCGTCATCGGCTAGCCAGATAAGCTTCTTCTGAATTGGCGCTGGAAGTTGCGCTGTCTCGCCCTTCGCAATGATCTCTTTGACCAGCGGTGCGAGAGTTTCTTTCCAGTCGTCGGTGTAGACGGTAAGTTCGTATTGTTCCTTGTGTAAGTACTCTTCTCGAAGCTCGCGAAGCACCTCGCACTTCAGATCGAAACTCATGACTTTTGGCAGATACATGAAGAAGCGTCCGAAGGTCTGTTTATTTGGTCGAACCTCTCCAGACCGCCACTTTCGATGAGTCTCGCGTGCGTAACGCGCTGCACTTGTCCCAAACTCTTGTTTGTACAGCGCAAATAGCTGATCGAGTGGTTCTTCATCGAGGTTCAAAAGCACTTTCATCAGCTCTGCATTTTTTGGCTTGAGCTCTTTCGGACTCGCCGATCGCCGAAAGTAGGAATAGCCAAAATATAGAGCGACGATTAGGGCTAATGTAATTAGTAACAGCAAAACGCTGAGTCTTCTTCCATCATTGCAGTGTTAAGAGGATATTTATAGAGGCACTACCATCATGTCGGACTTTATTTCAAGAGTTAACGAGTCGCTCTGAGAGACTTTCAATCCGTCCTTTAGGGCTGGCGCGAACTTTAATTTACGCAGGATGGTCAAAGACTTTGGAGTGGCCTCGCATTGAGGTGAGTGTTCGACATTCAGGTCCGAGACTTTACCTGAGCGCCTGAGAATGTAAGAGAATTTCACCCATCCGCCGGACGAGCAATTCAAGCTTCGATGTAATGCAGGACTAACTAAATCTCGATCTTGAATGACCGCGGCCCTTTCTACCTCGTTGAAAGAATAAACTTTGTCAGAAGGCTTCGTTTGAGCAAAGGTTGAAGCGCACACAATACCGGCAAGTACCAAACACAGAACGCAGACGAAAATTACTTTGGCTGAATTAGAAGTCATGGTCTGATTACCTTAAGGATAGAGTTTGAGAGAACTTGTCATGTTGCCATTCGTGTTAGCTCGCGTGATTTAGTGGATCAGCTTTTACGTCTTGCAAAGAACCGATCCACGAAATTACACGAATTAACATAACGAAAGCGCATGCATTATCTTCTCGGGGCTGGCAAAAACTAAAGCACCACACGGTTTAAAAAGACTGTGGGAAGACTCACTCAACCGTCTCATTCTCCCCAAGCTTCAGCTTGGGGTTAGCGCGCTCCGACCCAAATCTCGGCAACTGTTTTAACGGTTTGTGAATTGCTTAGAGGCCCGAGATTTTGCAGCTCAACATAAACCGTTGAAACGGTTGACTGTTTTTTGAC
>DATIBX010000813.1:0-3632 GCA_035457105.1 Pyrinomonadaceae bacterium | reverse complement strand
GACGAGCTGTCCGTAGCCGTTTTGCCAACCCACAAATGAGACACGTCCGCTCGCGCCGGCTACAACTGGTGCGCCCCATGCCGCTTCGATGTCCTGTCCTGAGTGAAACTCATAGCCGCCACCACCAAACGGATTTCGCCGGCCGCCAAATCCAGCTTCCAACGTTCCGTCTACGGGCCAAACGGTCGGTGTATAGCCGCGCTGGCGCAAAATTGCTTCATGAGCCCGCATATCGTCCTCAAGCTTGCTCATCTTGGCAGCGAGCGTGACGATTGCCATTTCGTCCATGGGGAGAGCGGGGCCGCCAGTGCCCGGCGGGTTTTTGCCAGTCTCTACGACACCAGATTTCTCAGCGAGTTTTCGAGACGTGTCTTCTACCTTCTCGACGCGGTTGTTGAGTTTTTCCAGTTCCTGTCTCTGGCGCTCGTTTTCAGCACGTAGGCGCTGATTCTCGAAATGAGTGCGCCAGTAAGAGGCTTGTTGGGTCAGACCGTAGAGTCCGTAGAAAAGGCCGATCGCGATCAAGAGGAGAAGTGCACAAAAAATAGTAACTGATCTTTTTTCGACTCGGATTCTTTGAACTCGGGCCCGGGAACGGGAAGTGTGGGCGATGATAAAGGCGTAAAAGCGATCTTCTCTAGCCATTTCGAATCGTGCTCCTGTTATTAGCGCAGAAAAAGCGCGCGCCAACAACCGAAAGGCACAAACTCGCCAAAGGCGGCGATTTGCGCGATTACGGGGAAAGTTGTTCTTATTACCTTCTTTGAAGATTTGCAGCGAATGGATTGAAAAACCCCAAGGTCCCTCCGAGGTGAAACCCATTCGGCCGGTGCTGCAAGGCCACAGACCCTATCACATGCCACCAAAGTGTTGCAACTTTGTCGGGAAAATGTAAGGAAGGCGCAGGGAAAAGAGAAGACAGGCAAATAGGTCCTATGGGACATACCTGACCTATAGGACCTATTGCTCGAAAATCTAGACTTCGTCGCGCTTGCGGCGGCCGCGGAAGATCGCGAGCACTATCGCCACCATCAGGGCAATGAAGATCACCACGATCGCAATCTTCACAAAGAAAAGCAGGAACCCAACGAGCGCGATTAGTTGTTTGAGCAGAGCGATCACCAGGAGGATTAGCGCGATTATTGCTCCGAGTCCGCCAAAAGCTTTAAGAATGCCACAACACATAAATTCTATGATCTCCGTTCGAATGGAAGCGGGGTCACGTCTCTGCGTCCAAGCTGCGTAGTCTCACCGGTTCGAAAAGTAGCTGTCTCCGCCTGTTTCGTCGTCGCCACAACTGACGGTGGTGGACGTCGCGAATCAAATCGCACGATACGATCCGATCCTTTGCCGCGACGAATGTAATCAAACAACATGTAAGCGCCAAGTGCGACGAGCGCCACTGGAAGCAATTCCTTGATCGGCAGCGTCACCCTTAGCAATGTGTGCAACAGGAAGAGAGTGCCGATGACAATTAATGTAGTACCCCATGCAAGTGGATTGCCGTATAGCCGTCGTGTAATCACGTCGTCTTCAGTATCCGGCGCCAGTCCTGATCGCATCAACTGTGCTGTTCGGCAAGCATCAACTGCCGCAAACAACCAGGTGCCAAGCACGCCAAGAATGAAGAAGTGAACTCCCTGCGTCAATACGGCCATTTGAAAGAAGCTGGCGAAGATTGCGAAGTGGACGATCGCTTTCGACGTCTGCCCGTTATACGCAGCACCCAAACCTGGAACAAACGAAAGCAGCGTGGCGATGAAGGGCGAACTCTTTCTTCTCAGTATGCTCGACGGGTTTGCGTTTGAGTTATATCGCAGCAACTCAACTCCGGCGACAATGCAGTCCTGGCAGAACGGAAATCCGCGCACGCGATGATCGCAGGCAGGGCACAACCAGCGTGCACACTGATTACACTGAACGACGGCCGGATTCTTAGCATGGTAGGCGCAATACATCATTTCTTAAAAACCTAACTTCTCTTACCGTTCTTTTGACCATGTGCATCGCCATCCGGCTTAGTGCTGGAAGGCTCTTGCGACTGATCCGCTCCGTTCTTTTGTGTCTTTGGTGCAGGTGGCGGTGGAGGTTGTTCCTGAAGCTGCTTCAGTTCGTTATTAATCGATTTGGTCTGTCCTGCTGTTCGTTCAGCAAGCTGCAAGCCTGCGGCGTAAACACCGCCAATCGAGCCGTCTGCGGAGACAGTGCTCGTTAGCACGACCGTCGCTGCGAGTACCATCGTGGCCACAGTCGCGAGTTGCGGTGAAATGATCGGGTCCAACCACGAACGGAAGCGGGAAGCGGCGCGGGACGTCCAAGGCGCTTTGATCTCCTGCGCCGTAACCGTGCCCAACGTCGCCTGGAGAATTCTTTCGTTGAGACGTGCCGGCAGCGGCTTCTCTTCAGAGATGTATGTGTAGCAAGCGCCGATTGCTCTGACGACTTCACCCGGAAGTTCGGTGCAACGATCGCACAGCGCTGCATGGCGTTCCCAACGGTGATAGAGATGCGCAGGCAGGAAGCCGTCGAGGTAATCCGTCAGGCATTCCTCGAACTCCTCACACTGCATCGCCGTGTCAGGCATTGTCCGTTGCAGAATACGCGCTTCAAGCTCTCTCGAAGGTGCGGGTACCGTTCCCATCCGGCACGCGTCAACCGCGCTTCTCACTGCCGAGAGAGTTTCATGACACACCGGGCACTTCAACGAGTGCTCTGCCATGAGCTTATTAGTTTCAGGACCAACTACGCCCTCAATGTAGTCAGTCAAAAGGTTTTCGAAATCCACACAAAGCATCGTTTCTTTCGCTTCCTGCCGCTTAATTTTGCTCCTCCTTCAGCCTGCCCGCTTCGGAGGAGCGTTCAACCTATGCCTCGCTCATCGCAACAACCTTCATTCGCCGGAGAATCTTTGCCAATTCGATTCGCCCACGATTGATACGCGATTTAACCGTGCCTTCCGGTATCTTCAAGAGATCAACTATCTCCTGATAACTCAGCTCTTCAATGTCTCTCAATATCACGCACGTGCGTAAATCGGGAGAAAGTTTATCAATGCCCGCTTGCACCTGCGCTCCAAGCTCGCGACGCTCCATCTCCTTCTGGACCGAGTTTGTCCGGGTATGAAGGTGATAACTGTGGTCGGCGAGATCGTCGGCGAGGTTGTCGTGCGGGGTACGCTGGCGCTTCCTGTAATCGTCGATGATTAGGTTGCGAGCCAGCCTCATCAACCAGTTTTGGAGATCCCCCTGCTTGGGGTCGTACTGATCCAAAGAACGGTAAACCCTTACGAAAACTTCCTGAGTCAAATCTTCTGCTGTGTCGGAACGCGAGGTAAAACGGTACGCGAGGTTGTAAATGCGGCGGGAATAACTCTGCACGATCTCTTCCCACGCCGCGCCGTCGCCCGCGCGACACCTGCGAACCAACTCGGCTCCTTCACTCACTGCCAAAGCCTTAACAGCTCCCACCGCTTCCTTCTCCGGTACCTGGAGGTCGAATCGTCAAAGGCGCTTTACGACACTCCTTTACGTAAAGTTCAGCAAAGTTTGCCACAAAAGGGCATCGAACGTCTGTTTGGAGTGCGGCGGCTTGACGCCGCTTTGGTAATTCGGTCGGGCATGTTTAAGACCAAA
>DATIBX010000812.1:0-5015 GCA_035457105.1 Pyrinomonadaceae bacterium | reverse complement strand
CGCAGCAACAGCGATCACTTTAGTTGCCGGCATTGTGGTGACTTTTTCGCGCGGCGGATTTCTCGGCCTGGCAGTTACGCTGATGGTTTTTTTCGCGAAGGTGACACGCGGCAGCAAGGTGGTGTTTGGTGCCGTGATATTGGTTGTGGCCCTCGCGATTGTGATGTTAGCCCCCGGCGGTTATGGTGGCCGTATATCTAATCTGAGTGATATGTCGGCGACAAACCGCCAGGACGACTTAAAACGTTCCGTTTACCTGACGATTCGTCATCCGATCTTCGGGCTGGGAATGGACAACTTTCAACTGTATTCCAATCACGGATTGGCGACGCACAACGCTTACACTCAAGT
Organism: Pyrinomonadaceae bacterium; assembly: GCA_035457105.1. Lineage (GTDB taxonomy): Bacteria > Acidobacteriota > Blastocatellia > Pyrinomonadales > Pyrinomonadaceae > PSRF01. The sequence goes on along the minus strand of DATIBX010000812.1, from coordinate 4,664 downwards.
CTCCGTCGAATTGGGAATCTTTGCTGCTGTTTGTTATGTACTGTTCATCATTGTGTCCCTGAAATCGACGCGGCGAATACAGAAGGAAACCGAGACTACCAAGCCGAAGCCCTGGGAGTACTACTTTGCGATTGGTATTCAGGCGAGTCTGATCGGATACATGGTGTCGAGCTTTTTCGCGTCGGTCGCCTTCCTTTGGTACGTCTATTATCTGGTTGGTTATGCGATCTGTATACGCCGGATTTATGAAGCTTCAAATCCGACAAGTACAGAACCAGTTCCAATAGGGCAGGGATAGCTAACTGTGAGTGGACTGAAGCAAAACCAGAATTCAACTTCAGACGAATTCGTAACCGGACCTCCCGAGGTAAGCGTAGTCATTCCTGCTTACAAGGTTGCGCCATTCATAGTGGAGACGGTCGATTCAGTTCTCGCACAGACATTTACTGATTACGAGATCATTATTATTAACGATGGATCGCCTGATACTCCGGAGCTCGAGAATGCGCTTGGTCCTTACCTTTCCAGGATCAATTACCTGAAGCAGCAGAATAAAGGTGCGGGTGCAGCGAGAAATGCCGGACTGCGAGTTGCTCGTGGACGGTATGTTGCTTTTCTCGATGGCGATGACATCTGGTATCCGCAGTTTCTGGAGAAGCAACTCGAACTGATCAAATCGGATGGCGGATACGATCTGGTTTACGCGAATGCACTCCTGGTTGGCGATTCGCCCTGGGCCGGCAAGACGTACATGGATCGCGACCCTTCGAATGGACCAGCAACTTTCGAAGCCCTGATCGGCGAACGTTGCCTGGTGATAACGTCGGGAGTGCTGGCGCGCCGCGAGCCGATACTCGAAGTCGGGTTTTTCGATGAAGGCCTTCGCAATTCTCAGGACTTTGATTTATGGGTCAGAATTGCTAAACGTCCGGGAGCACGACTCAATTATCAACGAACGGTATTGTTGAAACACCGTGCTCATCCCGGAAGTCTGGCTTCTGATGGAATCAGGTCCGTTGAGGGCGAACTAAAAGTTCTGAAGAAAGTTCGAGAATGGGCGGATCTGACGTCGAGTGAACGAGCGACCCTGGAAAGTACAATTGCGTTACGCAGTGCCAGCGTCGAAGTCGATCGAGGTAAACGATCGTTGCTGCAGGGGAAGTTCGATGCGGCTACAAGTTCGTTCCGGTTTGCCAACGATTACTACAAGAGTTGGAAATTATCGTTGGTGGTAGCGTGGTTGCGCGTTGCGCCCAACCTTCTAAAGTGGTGTTACAAATTACGATCGCAGAAAGCCTAAGGGCCTTGACCCGAGAATCGGGCACTGTGCTTGGACAGGGTCAGAACCACCTCGCGGTAGCGGGTCGGTACGCCGTAGGCTCCTCCAACATGCTGCGCATGCACCCACTCGCTCCAAGTAACGAATAAATGGTTCAGCAGGATTTAACTACGTCCACAACGGACAAGAATTTTCAGACTGAGCATCTGAAAGTCAATTTGGGCGGGCGTACCGCACGCGGCGGAGCTGTGGCGATCACGGGCCAGGGCTTGAAGTTCATGGTCACACTCGCCGCCAGCTCGGTAATGGCGCGACTGCTGACGCCCCAAGACTACGGATTGATCGGAATGGTCGCGGTCGTTACGGGTTTTGTCTCGATGTACAAGGATATTGGTCTGGCGGCCGCGACTATACAAAAACCCGAGATCACCTCCGAGCAGGTCAGCAATCTATTTTGGGTTAACGTGTGCCTGAGTGTTGGAGTTGGTCTCGTGACCATCGCGCTTGCTCCGATAATCGCGTGGTTTTATGGAGAACCGAGATTACTGTGGATCACGATCGTCACTTCACTCGGTTTTCTAATTGGCGGTCTTGCAGTTCAACATGAGGCATTACTCAGGAGACAGATGCGATATGTCGCATTAGCGACGGTTGGTTTGACCTCTGTCGTGATGGGTTATGTCGTCGGCATCGTAATGGCATGGCGTGGGTTTGCTTATTGGGCTCTGGTTGGCAGCCAGCTCGCCGTGGTGAGCACGGGCACGTTGATGACGCTGTTGTTTTGCAGGTGGCTTCCGGGTCTTCCTAAACGGGACACAGGCGTTCGTTCGATGATCCGCTTTGGAGGGAACCTTACCGGCTTTACGACGATCAACTATTTCGCGCGGAATTTCGATAACCTGCTGATTGGCCGATTTTCCGGCGCTCTGCAGCTTGGGCTTTATTCGCGTGCTTACCAGTTGATGTCTTTGCCCATCGATCAAATCAACGAGCCGATCACGTCAGTATCTGTTCCGGCCTTGAGCAGGTTGCTTGATTCACCCGAATCCTACCGCCGCGCTTATTTGCGGATGCTTGAGAAGATAGCAATGCTGACCATGCCGGGTGTGGTGTTGATGATCGTGACTTCGGACTGGATCATTCACATCTTTCTTGGCAAGCAATGGGTGGGAGCAGTGCAAATCTTCGTCATACTCGGCGTGTCGGCGATTTTTCAACCGATTGCCAATACGACTGGGTGGTTACTGATCAGTCAGGGACGTACCAATCAGATGTTGAAGTGGGGAATGATTAGTGGCCCAATGATCGTGACATCGTTCCTGATTGGCCTGCCCTGGGGCGCGGTGGGAGTGGCCACCGCCTATGCATGCGTAAAAATACTCATCAACGATCCGTTGTTGTACTGGTATGTCGGACGTGAAGGCCCGGTGAAAACAATTGATTTCTACAAAACGATGGCGCCGTTTGCGATAGCCTCGATTTGTTCGTTGATAGCAGGCATTCTCTTTCGGAGGTGGACTCAAATCGACAGTGGGATATTGACGATTCTGAGCTGCGCCATTATTACGGGGCTCACGACGTTGCTGATCCTTGCTGTGATACCTGCCGGCCGCGCGGCGCTCTACGATCTGAAGCATTCAAGCTTGCTTGTCTTCAACAAAAGTAAACGTGCTTCTGCTACCTAATATGAAAGTTCAAAGAGAATGTCAGTGCAATTAAAGGAGCGTGGCAATCGGGTATCGCCCGGTCGATCTAACAGAACTCATGCATCGCTGTTGATTCTTTTAGATCGGCTGAAGTATCTCGTTGAGTCCGACTTGTTGCCCGGTGGTGAGAAGTTGCTCGATTACGGTTGCGGTAACAAGCCATACCAGGATCTTTTCAGCAAAAAGTTTTCGCAACACGTCGGGGCCGATTTTCCGGGTAACAACGACGCGGATATTTTGATCGATCAGAACGGTCTGGTGACATGTGAAGCGGCAAGCTTTGACTGTGTGTTGTCTTCTCAGGTGCTTGAGCACGTAACGAGTCCTCAAAATTATCTGCGCGAAGCGAACCGCGTTCTGAAGCCGGGTGGTTCGTTGATCCTCTCCACTCACGGTATTTGGCCCTATCATCCCGATCCCACCGACTTTTGGCGTTGGACGCCGGACGGACTTCGCGATGAAATCAGTCGCGCAGGCTTTGACGTGCAAGACATGCAAGCGGTGATGGGTTTGGAGAGTGCGGCTTTGCAGCTCTGGCAAGATTCAACTTTCGAAAGACTCCCAACCTTTCTTTGGCCTCCATACTTTTGGTTCTTCCAAACGCTTATCAGCCTAATTGAGCGTCGACGAAAATCCAGATTTAATAACGACGCTATGATCTTTGTAGTATTAGGCCGCAAGCGTGTGGTGGGGTAAGGGTGTGTTGGCCGGCGGGATCTGGCCCCAGCGGGGCCAGATGTTTATAGCACCCCGCCGATTGGATTTGCGCTCCAGCGGAGCGCCATGTAGCGGCAGCAACATTCGGGGAGCCGTAATTTTATATTGTGGCGTAGCTATAAACATCCGGTCCCTCCGACCAGCCTGTCGGGCAACACCCATTAGCGCACGGGGAATTGATCGATGAATCAAGAGCAAATCCAAAACGGTGACCGGAGAATCTGTGTCGTTACGCCATATGTGCCATCGGTCACAGAAACTTTCATCCGCGCTCACATTGAGCAGTTACCGGCTAAGACAACTCTTGTACACGGTTGGCGGCCAAGCATCGGCGCTCGGCCGGTATTATCGCTGCCAGTCCTGATGTATCACAAAGCCAAACGAATGTTGACTGGATCAGGATTACAGAGTGAGCAGACCGCAGCTTATTTAAGAGTCTTTCGAGACTTCAAAATAGATGCAGTATTGGTTGAATACGGCGACATGGGCGTGCACGTAATGGATGCAACAAACCGATCCGGTATACCGTTAATCGTTCACTTTCATGGTTACGATGCAAGCGTTCTTTCAGTGTTGGAAGAACAACGAGAGACTTATCCGAGGATGTTTGAAATCGCATCCAGCATAATCGCTGTATCTCATGCCATGAGGCGTAAGCTGATTGAGTTGGGAGCACCCGCAAACAAGGTGAAATACAATCCTTGTGGAGTAGACTGTGAACAGTTCAGTGGTGGTGATCCTGCGTCGGCCCCGCCCCTTTTTCTCTCAGTTGGAAGATTCACTGAAAAGAAAGCACCGCAAATAACATTGCGTGCATTTGCGAGGACATTAAAGAGTTGTCCCGATGCTCGGTTGCGAATGATTGGGGAAGGACCGCTTCTGCAGGAATGTCAAACCCTGGCAAGGAAATTGAATATTGAGAGCGCGGTAGATTTCTTGGGATGGCAGGATCAATCAGTGAT
>DATIBX010000811.1:0-25533 GCA_035457105.1 Pyrinomonadaceae bacterium | reverse complement strand
CAGGCATGATTGCGACAGTCAGCTGCCCCTTACGAGAATTAATTGCAGTTACTGACCGGAACACTCCGCACCTTGAGTGTTATCTTCACGGAAATTTACCGGTGCAGGGAAATCCATTCGCCGAAGATGAGCAGCAGATCGAAGAGTCAGCAATGGCCCAGTCGAGAAAAGCGGCGGCCCGAGAAGTTCTGCCCGATTTGAGAAGTTATCGTAATACCCGCACCGACGTGGATGCGCGCGGACGTCACACTCTCGTCAACGACATGCGTTAATCCTTGGAGTGCGCCGGCCCGGCGGCGCTTTTTACTCGACTACCAATCCTCGATTCTCTCTTCCAAAACACTCCCACAATACGCAACCTGAATACTCGTTATGACAAAGCGTCGCCGGCCAAGCGGCGCTTTGTTATTGTCGGTTTAATGAGCTACTGGAATAAAAAAGCGCCGCCGTGCCGGCGCACTCCAAGGTTAACGTTCGAGGACGACTTGGGCGATCGCGTGCTCGCCGGTGTGTGAAATTGATAGATGTGTTGCCGTAGCGCCGAAATGATTGAAGACTTCGAGTACCTGTCCTCTGAAGATCAAGTAGGGCGCGCCACTCTCACGCGCTGACACTTCAACATCTTGCCAACTAATTCCGCCACGCCATCCAGTTTGGAGTGCTTTTAACGCTGCTTCTTTTGCAGCAAAACGAGCTGCATAATGTTGCGCTGAAACCGCTCCCCGACTGTCGCAGTAAGCGCGCTCGGCGGCGGTGTACACTCGTTCCGCGAATCTGGGGGTACGAATCAGCACTTCGCGAATTCGCGCAACTTCGATAATGTCTATGCCGATGGAAACAATCACAAGTGATAACGATTTGAAAGATTCTGCCTTCTACTGGCGCGAAATTGATGGCGTTCGGGCTCTTATCTGTGCGCCATTAGAGCAAGACGGATTCGTAAACGGTTTTTCAACGCGCCGAGGCGGCGTAAGTCAAATGCCACACGACGCGCTCAGCCTCGCCGGATTCAACGAAGATTCCGCCGAGAACATTCTGGAGAATCGGCGCCGCTTTCTCAAGCTTTTTTCCGGCGAGTGGGCCTTGGCCGGATGCTGGCAGGTCCATGGAGCTGATATCCGGGTGGTCCACGAACTGGAAGAGGCGCGTCCAGCCGAGAATCAACTGGGCGACACGATCTATTGTGATGCCATTGTCAGCGATACTCCGGGCGTCCTCGCCGGCGTTAAAACGGCTGACTGTGTCCCGATACTGTTGGGTGATGCGAAGACTGGCGCATTCGCAGCTGTGCATGCCGGGTGGCGAGGGACGTTGTTGACGGTTGTTCAAATCGCGGTGGGCCGCCTGGTATCGGAGTTCGGTGTCCATCCTGCGAACTTGCGAGTAGCGATTGGCGCCGCTGCTGGTCCATGTTGTTACGAGGTAGGGCAGGACGTCATCGATGCTTTCACGAAAAAATTTGAATACGGTACGGAGCTCTTTAAAGCGACGAGACCGGGACATGCTTTAGTTGACTTGCTTACGGCTAATCGGCTCCAGCTAATGTCGGCTGGCGTAAAACGTGAGCGCATCCATTCTGCTCCGATCTGTACGATGTGCCGCACCGACCTGTTTTTTTCCTACCGGAAAGAAAAAGACGTCCATGGAAAAGTTGGACGTCTAATGTCCGTGATTGGCACCCCTGGAGTGCGCCGTCCCGGCGGCGCTTTGTTATAACGAGAGCTGAGATTGTTAGTTGATTGAAAAGCGCCGCCGGGACGGTGCACTCCAAGGTCATTCGATGTTTAGCCAGAGTTTCACTGGACGGGTCTGGGGCGGAAAACACGAGTCGTTGTTGCATGCTTGAAAGCGTAGATTGGCTCTCAGTTCAGTGGACGAGCCGCTGTAATTCGCTGGTATAGTTAAATTAAACCGAATCACAGCTTTGTTTTCATAAACCGCGACGGGTTTAGTCGAGAAACCGAGCACACGCGTTACTGGGCGAGGATAGAAAATAGTGCCTACCTTTAATTCTCGTGGCACGTCCACTTCCAGCTTCGTCGGGATAAGAAATTTGTCCAAAGGTTTATTCGATTGAACATGAAGACCTGGTGGTATATCTACGATTACGCTGGCCTGTACTGTGCGACCTTTTTTGGTCTTGTCAGGCTTAATCTCGCCGCTGACCTTTATATCTGCGGCCGACTGAGCAAAGCTCGATGAATGGATCGGTGCTAGAGCCAGTAATGAGAGACAGGTGATTACTAGTCGCTTGAACATGTTTTTCTGAAACTCCCTTTTCGCTAGATCTTACAAATTGAGAGAGACCATCCTGAGTTAAGGCGTCGCATTGCTCACTTCACGTTCAGACCTGAGTGATTCTTCAGACATCGCTGCAAGTTGCCCGCAAGCAGCAAAAATATCACGACCCCGCGGCCGGCGTACGTAAGTTGAAATTCCTTTTGACTCAAGAATTGCTTTAAAGTTTTCCACTACTTCCGCAGTCGAAGACTTATAGGGCAATGGTTCCGCCGGATTGTGCGGAATCAAGTTTACCTTTGCTCGGAGTGCGTGACGATTGAGTAAGTTTGCGAGCTGCCGCGCGTGGTTTTCGGAGTCGTTGACACCCGCAAGCATGACGTACTCGAAAGTGAATCGTTCACCTGTCCGCAAAGTTTTCTCGAAGTCCTTGCACGCCTCAAGCAACTCGTTGAGTGGCCACTTCTTATTAATTGGCATCAGCTCGTCACGCAATTCGTCAGTGGGAGCGGCCAGTGAGACTGCCAAATGTGGTCGATCTGATATCTCAGTGAACTCTCGAATTTTGGGTACCACGCCTGCGGTCGAAATAGTTACTCGATTGGGGACGATGAACAGTCCTTGCGGATCTGCCATGATGCGCAAAGCTTTCATCAGCGAGTTGAGGTTTAAGAGCGGTTCACCAGCTCCCATTCCTACGAGATTCGTACCGCGAGGTGGCTTTACACCAACTCCATAAGCATCGTTAAGAGCGATGACTATCTGTTCAACGATCTCGCCGGGCGTCAAGGAACGCAGCAGTCCGAGTTTGGCGGTCAAGCAGAATGTGCATTGAAGCGGGCAACCGGATTGCGATGAGAAACAGATTGTGTCGCGCCGTTCCTCGGGAATGAAAACCGCTTCGACTGGAAGTTTGTCATGAGTCTTCATCAAGTAGCGACGGGTACCATCTTGGGAGATGTAACGCGATTCGACGGTGAGAGTTGAAGCTAACGCAACATTGCTGAGCCGGTTACGGAGGTCCATGGGAAGGTCAGTCATCTCTTCAAAGTCGCGCAAACGACGATGCTGCAGCGCATTAAAGAGTTGACGACCTCGGTACGCGGGCTCGTTAAGGGATCCCACAAAAGCTTGCAGTTCTACCTGGTTTAATCCAACTAATTCAACTACTTCGGGCATGCTGATTATCTTAGCATTTGCCCTCAGACTTCGCCGCTTCACTCGCGTCGGCAATCCACGAAGGCCAACACCTGCGTTGTAACCCCGGTCCTTACTGCTCGATGGTGAAGCCGACCACTTTCACGACCGATTGACTCGTGATCTGATCGTGAATTCTCACCTGGATTTCGTATTTACCTGGGGTCAACTGTTGTGTATCGATCAGTCTTCGCAGGGTGAGACGTTGACCGGCGTCGTTGATCTCTCGCCAATCCTCGGTCTGTTTTTGTAGCTCTTTGCCATCTTTCAGGAGCACGTATTCAACGTCAACGGCTGGTCGCAAGGTAGTTTGATCAATGGCGGCGTTGTAAACCTGCAAGTAGATACCGACAGGCTGTCCCTTTCGATAGGTTCCGGCAAGATTTGGCACTACTTTGGTGGTTCCAATCGCAAATGGGCCAACCGCCGCAATGTCATTCATGTCCTCCAGCTTGGCGGCGAGGACAACGCTTGAAGCCGAGAGCTTTTCTGAGGAAAACGTCGGAACCTCGAATCCGACTTGCTGTGTCCCCGTGGCACCAGATGTAACGTCGCGAACCATGAGATCGGCACGGTATCTTCCAGGGACAAGTATAAAGGTCTTCGCATATGCCGACTTGCGATTCCGAGCTGAGGTCAACTCCGGCACCGTTGCTGTTGTTACAACTGTGTCCTCGAATTTCCCCGCAGACCGATCGGCAACGGTAATTAGTCGTCCAAAGATGTTCATCCGCGCCATCTGCAACCCACCCTGGTCCACAAACGTAAGTTGATTGTTTTCGGTTTGGAGCGTTAACACCACAAAGACTCGATTATCTGTTTGGCGGAAAAAGTTTAGTTGATAATCAAAGTTGAGAGGATTTTCTTCGACCTTAGGTGAATCAGTGGTTGTGCCAAGGGAGTTTCTTTCGACCCGTTGCACCTGCTCGAGGCGAGCAATACGGTCCATCACTTCAAAAGGTGAATCTTGCGCACGAACATAGTTGGCCAGTCCGAATCCCGTCCCGTTAGTGATTCGATTGGCGCGTGTTTCAAACCCCATCATTTCGGCGATTGTTGGACCACCGCCTGTGTAAAGCAGGGCGTCCTTCTCATTGGGGTTTCTCGCAATTCGATACTCGCCGGTTCCGCTTGGATCGACAAACTCGATTTCGATTCCGCTACCCACGTTCGGAAGGTTCCTGTAGAACCATTTCTCGAATGGATAAGTGGACGTCGATCCGCCACCTTCATCAGCAGTACGTTCGTACGCTCCGCCGGCGGGATGGGATTCGATCTCATCGGGTTTTCCGAACTTAATATAGATGCGACCGCGGTCAGTTAATCGTCCAGCCCTGCCCGAAGAAAAATGCTCGTTGGCATAAGCTGTTCTTTCATAAAACTGATCTTTGAATTCATTCTCTTCTGTATCTGGATTCGTATCGCGAATATCCCAAAAGATGCGAATAAACTGTTCCCTTTCGTCGTCCGTTTTCAGCTTAGTCCATGCATCCTTTTCCGAATCAGTCATGATTAATCTAACGTTCTCGAGCCAATCAACGTAGGCTTTCTTAGGCTCAGGCCGCACCTTGCGGGGCTGCTGTTCGGGATTTGGATTTGGTTCTTGGGCGATCGTAAGGGCTGCAAATGCGACAACTGCGAACGAGATAACAAGACCTCGGAGAGTGGAGAGAATCATGCGATGTCCTTTCAGACGATCAGATCAACGAAAACACAATTAGCCAGGGGAGAGCGGCCGGTGAGTTTGAGGGTTAAAAGCGAAATACGACGCTTGGTAAATCACAAAGCGTCGTATTTCAAGCAACGATAGAAATGAGTAATCGTTTACTGGACGATGGTGAACTTCTGTGAAGGTGAAAGTGACTGACCGGTCACACGGTCGCGAATTCTAATCGCAACCTCATATTCACCGTTTGGTAACTTGCTGGTATCTATAAGTTTGGCGAGCGTCAATCTTTGTCCAGAGTCGCTCATTCCCCGCCAATCTTCAGCTTGTTTTCCAACTTCCTTGCCATCCTTGATTAGCGCATATTCGACGTCAACTGATGGACGCAGCGTAGTTTGATCGATACCGGCGTTGTAGACCTGGAGGTAAACTCCGACGGGCTGTCCTCGATGATATTGACCAGAGACGTTCGGGATAACTTTGGCGTTCCCAATGACAAACTGGCCCACGGCTGGTTGATCGTTCAACCCCTGGAGTTTTGCGGCCAGGATCATCGTAGAAGTGGAAAGTTTTTCCTGATCGTATTTCGGAACGGTAAAGCCAAGATTTTTAATACCTGTTGCTCCCGAGCTCACGTCCCTAACGATGACGTCCACTTTGTAAGTGCCAGGAGCAAGCGGAACCGCCTTCTGGTATGCGGACTTTCGATCTTTAGCTTCCGCAAGTTCCTCAGGAGTCGCCGTAGTGATTACCGGGTCCTCAAAGATCTGAATGCGACGGCCAGCGACGGAAGTGATCTTGCCAAAGATGTTCATCCTTGCCTGTTGAAGACCGCCGCTGTCTTGAAAGACCAGGTCACGATTCTCTGCTTGAACTGTAAATGCGGTGATTACTCGCTCGTCAGATTGGCGGAAGAAATCAACTCGCAACTCGAAGTTAAGTGGGTTCTCTTCGACCACGCCGGTGTTGACCGCGGTGGCAAGGTCGTTGAATTTTACTTGTGGCGCTCGACTCAAGTCTGCGAGCAACTGCAGTCGAGAGAATGGGCTGTCCTGTTCGCGCTGGTACTGAGGGTTGCCGATACCGCCGACGCCTGCGATGCGATCAGCTTTATCTGAGAGTCCCAGTTGTTCTGAAAGTGTGAGGCCGGCGCCCGGAACCATCAGCATCGCATCCTTTTCATTCGGATTTCGCGCGATACGATATTCACCACTCCCAGTTGGATCTACAAACTCGATTTCAACTCCCGAGCCGACTCCGGCAAGGTAACGATAGAACCAGATCTCAAATGGGTAAGTTGTGGTCGAGCCGCCACCTTCATAACTCGGCCTTTCGTATGAACCACCCATCGGATGAGTCTCACGCTCATCGGGCTTGCCATACATAATCCAGATCCGGCCTCGATCAGTTTTCCAGCCAGGAATTCCTGAGCTGAAGTGTTCGTTGGCATAGGCTATTCGCTCGTAATACTCTTCCTTGAACTCGTTTTCATCGGTGTCCGGGTCCGGATCGCGCCGGCGCCAGAATTCCTCGATGAATCTTTCACGCTCGTCGTCGGTCGCCAGTTTTTTGAATGCCTTACGCTCTTCGTCCGTAATAATGTACGTGACGTCTTTGTCGAGCCAGTCCTTGTAGGCTTTCTTAAGCTCGGGTTTGACGTTGCGAGGTTTATTCGTGGGATCTTGTTGGTCTTGCGGTATTGCTGCAGGACTCGAAAACGCGAGGGTGGCCGCGATGACAGCCAGCCGTACAGCGACTTTCTGGTAAGACATTCTAAAACTCCTACTATTGCTTTTAACTTTTAATTCGAGCAGCTACAGATTGATTCCGGATACCGGTCGAAGACCGAGGATTCTAAGCTTGTGCTAAGAACACAGTCAAGATGCCTGGCCCTCTGCCTTTCGTTGCCCGAAATGCCCTAAAAACATGACCTTAAGGGTTCTTAGCTGGCAGTTCGCGGCTTGTTGAATATCCAGGCCACAAAAATCGAGACGACATATAAAACGAGCATCGGCGCCGCAAACAGCAGCATATTGGGAATATCGTTTGTCGGAGATAGAACGGCGGCGGCAATAAGGATCACAATTAGCGCAGTTTTCCAGATGCGCACCATGAAACCAGCAGTTACCAAACCGATGCGAGCCAGCACGTAAGTAATCGCCGGCATCTGGAAGACGACACCCATTCCCAACATTACAATGATGATGAAATCAAAATAGTCATCTGCCTTCAGCAAAAGGCGGAAGTCTGAACCAAGTCCAAGTAAATATTTAGCTGCCGGCGGGAAGATTACGTAATAAGCAAAGGCCGCTCCAAGCAAAAACGAAATCGAGGACAGGGCGATGAACGGAGTTACATAAGCGCGTTCATGAGCATAGAGTCCTGGCGAAACAAAAGCCCAGATTTGCCAGAGCAGGAAGGGAACCGACAGACATACTGCGGCATAAAGTGAAACCTTGACGTAAAGCGAGAATGGTTCGAGTGCAGTCGTAACGATAAGTTTGTCGTTGATTCCGGTGAATGAATCATCGGTTGCTCCCAGTTCCGTCGGCAGTCGAACACCTTTCGGAATAACAGCTGTTCCCGCGTACAGTGGTTCATCAGTGAAGAGACCGAGCTTTCCCTGAGTATCCTTTAAAACCCGAGCAGTAACTGAAGCGCCTGCGGGAATCAAACTACTACCGAGTTTTGTTTCCTGGGGAAAAACGTAGCGTCCAGAGTCGTTCTCTTTGAGCGAGTTCAGCGGCTGGATTGCGGCGTCGCCCGTTTGACTCGCAATTGGGACTTGGCGACGTTGCGCGTCTGCCAGTGCTCGCTCAACTGGAACTGCAAGGAAAGCGTAGATGCGGTCTGCAAAGAACCAGCAGAGAGAAGCCGCTAAGAATACGAAAATAAAAGATCGGATCAGGCGTTTTCTTAATTCATCCAGATGCTCCAAAAAGGACATCTGACCGCCGAGTTCATCTTCGTCTTTGCTGCCTGTTGAGAGCGCTCTTAAAAATGCTGACATTAGATATTAACGATTCAAGAATTTAGAGCCAGTCATGCTTTCGCGGAGCTTCTTCTTCAACCGGTTTATCGGTTTGCTCGGCACTATTTGTAACTGGAGCGTATTGCGAGGTTTGTCTCGGCACCACAAGGTCAGGCTGGCCTGGCTCAAAGATGGTCGACTCGTTATGCGAGGCGTCATTCAGAGGGCGGTAGTCTTCCCGCATCATTGAATGATCCTCTGTATCACTGCGAGCACTCTCAAGCGCCACCTCTCTTTCCCACGTTCGCTTGAAATCGTCAGAAGCTTTGCGGAATTCGGCTAGCCCTTTTCCCATCGAGCGCGCGAGTTGTGGCAACTTACGTGGACCAAAGAATATTAAAGCAATAACTAGTATGAATAGGAGCTCAGTGCTTCCCAGGGAATCTAAAATAAATGCAAACACAACCGATCACCTTTCTGATCTTGAGGTGCTAGGGGACATTTCTGCGGCTGACGGAGATTGTAGCGCGTTGTTCGGGAAAAGCGGAGCGCGTAGCGAATACGAAACGAGGTTCAACTCTCAGTTAAGCAGATTAGTTTTGAAACTTGCTACCTTAAGCTTGGCGGCGACATCATAGGAACGATGACTAACGAATCAAACAAAGGGAATTTGACAGCGGAAAAGTCTAAGGTGGCATCGCTTCAGGGCTTTGCCGAAGCTGCGGAAAAGGTTGCTGCGACTACCAAGAAATTGGAAAAAGCCGCCATTTTGGGTGGCTATCTGCATAACCTGTCTGAGGCCGATTTGAGTCGCGCCGCTCGCTATTTTGCGGGCCAACAGTTTGCTATGAATGATGCGCGAACGACTAATGTGGGAGGCAGCATCATCAGCGCGGCGCTCCGCGAGGCAACGGGATTCAGTCCTGATGATCTTTACGGCAGATATGTCAGGCTCGGGGACCCGGGAGACCTCGCCGCTGAGATTGTTTCAGAGACCAAAAAGGAGTTCGAGCCAACCATTACCCTCGTTGAGACCGAGTCGCTGATTACCAGGCTCAGCGAAACGCGGGGAATAAGAAACAAGACCGCGTTGCTCGCAGCTGTCTTGCATCACGCTTCGCCACTCGAAGCCAAGTATCTGATCAAGTTGTTGGCTGGTGATCTGCGGATCGGCTTGCGCGAAGGTCTAGTTGAAGACGCTATCGCTCGGGCTTTCGAGCAATCTCTCGATGATGTTGCGTACGCGAACATGTTGCTCGGCGATATAGGAGAGACCGCAGTTCGAGCACGTGGAGCAGATCTGCGCGACGTGAATATGAAATTGTTCCACCCGATCAAATTCATGTTGGCCACGCCCGCTGCCGATTTATCGGACATTGCCAGGACGATGCCCGGGAAGTTTTTGGTGGAAGACAAATTTGATGGAATTCGCGCTCAGGTACATGTCAAGGATGGACGAGTAGCGATTTACTCGCGAACGATGGACGAGATCACTCATCGCTTTCCGGAATTGTTGGAACCGCTGCGTCAATTAAGTACGGATGTGATGATTGATGGGGAAATCGTACCGACAAACGATGACGTGATCTTGCCTTTCAGTGAGTTGCAAAAACGACTGGGCCGCAAAACTGTTAGCGATGAACTGTTAGCCGCTGTTCCAGTTGTTTTGGTTGGATACGATCTCCTCTACGCATCAGGAAAAGTCCTCATCGACGAGCCCTTGCAAGCGAGACGCGACATCTTGCAGGAACTTATTCCGGAACATGGTCCAATTCGCATGTCCCAGGGAAAGACCTTCGCAGACGTGGGCCTACTCGATGCGGAATTCGATATGGCCCGAGCCCGTGGTAATGAAGGCCTGATGATTAAGAGTCCATTGTCGATTTATAAACCAGGACGCCGGGGACGGGACTGGCTAAAGTTAAAGAAGGCGATTGCGACGCTAGACGTCGTGGTCACTGCCGTTGAAGTTGGTCACGGAAAGAGACGAAACCTTCTCTCAGACTACACGTTCGCCGTGCGCCGCTCGGTTGAAGACGACGAATTGCTGAATATCGGAAAGGCCTATTCTGGTCTGACGGACCGTGAGCTTACCGAATTGACTGAGTGGTTTAAGGACCACACCATTCAGGAGTTCGCTCATGGGCGCGTCAGGGTGGTCGAGCCATTGATTGTGCTCGAGGTAACGTTTGACCGGGTCCAGCCATCTAAGCGCCATAAGAGCGGTTTTGCCTTGCGTTTCCCGAGAATCGTAAGACTAAGAAACGATAAGAATCCCGCCGAGATCGACACCTTGGAGACGGTCCAGAAGTTGGTTTAAGGGTAGGCACACCTCAACCCTGGGAGCCCGTCGGGGCGCAGATTTGTTAAATTTCGCGATTCTGTCACAAACCGCTATTGCCTTGTGGGGCCGATGGAGTTAGGATGCTGCCGTTATCCGCCCCTCATGCCGGTCTGTTGAGCGTGATGCCGTGAACCGCCCACACGAATCCGAAGGCCGCGAGTGGCTACACCGTAAAATGAAACTTAGGTGCGCTACTTGACGATCTGACGTGTTTGCTTAGAAGAGCGAGTAAATCACCGTCAGTGCGTCATACAGTAAGTAATCGGTTTCCGAATAGGTAACCGTTGTTTCTGAACCGCTATTGGGCGCCGAAGAATCCTCATTCGTCGAGTTAATTGTGGTGCATCCCTCGGGAGGTGGAGGTGCCGTTTTACCAGGAGTATCGATTTCTCCTGCGTGAGCCGCTAGGGCCATCGAGCACACAAGTAGCGACGTAAATAGGAAATTTTTGACAGCTTTCATGGTCTTCTCCTCAGAAGTGTGTAGTTCAATACCGATGAGGTGGCGTGCAACCAAGTAGACAAATGGTTGTTTGTGATAATATCCGCCAATTAAATGCCTTGCAAGGTTCCTTACCTATATTGAAAACTGGAGTGGTTATATGGAGTTGCAAACGTCCATTATTGTGAACCCAGCGGCCGGCGTGGTCGCTGATAATGCCCTTCCGCTCTGTGAATTAGCCCGGCAACTCGAGGAGGCAGGCGAATTTGAGCAGGCGAAGAATGTTCTTGAGCCTTTTTGGAAAGGACCTGGTTATCACCCTTCGATTTCTGGTCTTACAGAAGTAGTAAAAGCCGAATTGCTGCTGAGAACCGGAACTCTTACAGGTTGGATTGGGAGCGCTAAGCAGGTTCCGGGTGCTCAAGAGGCGGCCAAGGACCTAATCAGCGAAAGCTCCGCGGTCTTTGAACGTTTAGGCCTTAAGGAGAAAGTTGCTGAAGCGTCAGTCGATCTTGCAATTTGCTACTGGCGTGAAGGTGCTCTCGATGAGGCTCGAATTACTCTGCGACACGTTTTGGATCTCCTTGGCGAGTCAGCGTCCGAACAAAGACTCCGGGCCCTTCTGAATAGCGCCATCGTTGAGAAAGCAGCCACCAGAGATAGCGAAGCCCTCAGGATCTATCGAGAGGCGGCGCCATTGTTCGAGCTGAGTCCGAATCATGCTTTGAAAGGCAAGTTCCATAACTCATATGCGATCTTGCTCAGAGTCGTCGGCCTCTCAGAAAACAAGAGTGACTTCATCGACAAGGCCCTCGTGGAATTTGCTGCGGCGAGCTTCCATTTTGAACAGGCTGGTCACAAGCGGTTTCAAGCCAGAGTCGAAAACAACGTCGGTTACCTATTTGCCACCATCGGTCGTTTTCCGGATGCTCATGACCATTTAAGACGGGCACTTTCTTTGATGAAGTCCCTAAACGATCAGGGCGGCACGGCGATGGTTGAAGATGCTCGCGCCCAGGCTTTTCTTTTGGAAGGAAAGAATGCGGATGCAGAACGAACGGCCCGCGAGGCGGTCAAAGTACTTTCCGGCGGCGGCGAGCAAGTCGTTTTGGCGGAAGCTTTGACGACTTACGGAAAAGCGCTCGCACGCATTGGCAGGCTCAACGATTCGAAGCTCAATCTCGAAAAAGCCAGTGAGATAGCGCAGACAGCAGGCGACCCAAATCGAGGTGGCATCGCGGTCGTAACGGCAATCGAGGAGTTGGGAAAAGGTCTCTCGGCTGAGGAACTCAAGAATTATTACCGCTCAGCGGAAGCGCTGCTCTCAAGGTCACAGAATCGCGAATTAAAGATTCGTCTCGGTGATTGTGCCAGGCTTGTACTCGCCGCCGAGTTGGCTACTGATCAAAGTCCCACTGCCATGCCGGAACCGGCAAGCAACTTCCCTCAAGATTTTTCGCTTGAATCAGAAGTTCTTCGCTATGAAGGCAATCTAATCAGGCAAGCTCTCGAAGCTTCAGGTGGTAGTGTTACCAGAGCGGCCAGATTGCTTGGGGTGACGCATCAGGGACTGGCCTTCATTCTCAACGGGCGTCACAGCAATCTACTGTCAGTGCGAACACCCGTAAAGAAACGCCGGCGCAGTATCATTCGGTATCACTGAACTGGCTTCTAAACAACTCGTCTCTTAAACTCTTGGCGCTGTCTGTTCCTCAGGCAGCGCCAAGCGCTTGTTTGTGCTCTAATTAATTGTTCTTTTATCCCCAACTAACTTGTTCCCTGTGAGTTGAACCCTTATGACCTTTGTAAAAAGCTGTGCGGTCGCACTATTTGTGATTGTCTATGTCGGGCAGTTATCTGCCCAGACCAGGCGCCGCGACCCGACAAGGACCCCCGCCGCTACCACGACTGTAACTAACGCGCCGCCTGCCCAGCCCGCCGTTACTCCAGCGCCAGCTCCCGCGGTAGTTCCGAGTGGTCCAGTTCAAATTGCCATCGTCAATGGTCAAACTATCAGCAGTACTGACCTTGAACCCTCAGTGCGACAGGAAGTCGAGTCGACTGAACAAAGAATAACGGAAGCTAGACGCAACCTGCTTGATGTTCAAATCAACACCATATTGCTGGAGGATGAAGCTCGTCGAAGGCGTATCTCGTCGCATCGTCTATATGAAACTGAAGTGACCCGTCGAATCCCCACGCCGACTGCGGCAGACATAAAGAAATTTCTCGACGACAACAGGGCACAGTTTGAAGGCGTCGACCCTGCAGAAGCAGCGCCCCAAGCGGAAGCGCTAATGCATGACCAGTTGGAAAGCAAACTTGCGGATGACCTCGTAAAGCGTTTGCGAAAAACTATTCCCGTCGTCATGGGCGTCGATATCAATACTCTAAATTTACCTCCGCAAGCGGTGGTCGCAACTGTCGGTGGGCAACCTCTAACTGCGGCAGTGATAGATGAAAGGTTGAAGCCAGTTATATTCAAAATTCGGTTTACTGCCTACCAGGCTGCCAAAGCGGTAGCCGACCAAACCATTGACGACATATTGCTGATTGCGGAAGCAAATCGGCAGCAAGTCACGCCCGAGGAAATGGTCCGAAAAGAGATCAGCGAAAAGGTCAAAACCCCAACTGATGCCGAAGTTGAAAAGTTCTATAACGAGAACAAGGCACGGATTAATCAAGATCTGAGTGTTGTTCGAAATCAGTTGGTTGCTTATTTACAGAACGAGGATCGCAAACGGCTCGAAAAGGAACTCTCCGCGAGGTTGAGAAAGGGAGCCGATGTTCGTTGGCTTATCAGTGAACCTCCCGCCCCAGTCTTGAACATCAGCGTCGACGACGATCCGTCGCGGGGGGACGCAAATGCGCCGGTTACCCTTGTCGAGTTCACTGATTTCCAATGTCCAGCTTGTGCAGCGATGCAACCCGTTTTGGAAGAAGTCCTACAGTCTTATGGGAACAAGGTAAGATTTGTCGTTCGGGATTTTCCGTTGGCTCAGCATGAAAATGCGCGGAAGGCAGCCGAAGCTGCGAATGCCGCTAATGCCCAGGGCAAATTCTTCGAATATGCCGAGTTACTGTTTAAGAGACAGAAAGCGCTCGATGTGGCGTCGCTCAAGAAATACGCAACAGAAATCGGCTTGAACCGGCCGAAGTTTGACGCTGCGCTCGATAGTGGCACCTATCAGGAGGAAGTTAAACACGATATTGAAGACGGCCAGATGTATGGTGTCGGCAGTACTCCCACAATCTTCATCAACGGCTTGCAGTTAACGGTATTGAGTGCGGATGGTCTGCGCGAAGCCATCGATCGCGCTCTGGGACAGAAAAAGGTAACCTCAACCAATTGATTTGAGTCGTTGCCTGTTGCAACCTGGTGGGCCAATAAGCGATTATGGGCATACCCTGGCCCAGTTTTCCCCGGCGATCTCGTAAAACGCCTTTATATTCCTACCCCTGAAGAATTAAGCCCTCAAAAATCGGCGTCCCCTGCCCGGAGGATACGATGGTAGTTTCTCTAAAACCCGAAAAACTTAAACGATATAAAGATGTTGTCCGCCTGTTTGTGAAGTACGGTCGCTCTGACCTGGTGAGCCCGGCCGGGCTCGAGGGAAGTGAGATTGCGGACGAAATCGATTTTGAGTCCAAAGCCGCTTCAGCAGAGGAGTTGGCCAACGACCTCGAGAAGCTCGGACCCACTTTCATTAAACTGGGGCAATTACTATCAACCAGGGCCGACCTGTTGCCCGGTCCCTATCTCGATGCCTTATCGCGTTTACAGGACAAGATTGAACCTTTCCCTTACGAAGAAGTTGAACGAATTGTCTCTTCGGAGCTTGGTGTTCGAATCTCGAAAGCCTTTGCCGATTTTGAACCTGTTCCACTAGCGGCGGCTTCTTTGTCCCAGGTTCATTTGGCGTACATGAGAGATGGTCGCTCGGTAGTAGTGAAGGTGCAACGTCCTAATATTCGCGAGCTGATTGTCGATGATTTGGAAGCGTTGAATGAGGTGGCCCATTTTCTTGACGCGCATACCGAGCTGGGCCAACGTTATGAATTTGAGAATATGCTCATTAACCTGCGCGAGGGCTTGTTGCGCGAGCTCGATTTCACTATTGAAGCTAGTAATCTAACCACGATTGGTCGAAACCTACTCGAATTTGATGACATCGTAGTACCGCAACCCGTCGACGATTTTACGACCAGCAGAATCCTGACCATGGATTACATTGCCGGTACGAAGGTGACGGATCTTTCACCCTTGCGATTAATTGAGATTGATGGGCCTGCTCTGGCAGAGGACATCTTCAGCTCTTATCTGAAACAAATCCTGGTCGACGGTCTGTTCCATGCGGATCCTCATCCCGGCAATATTCTTCTGACAAAGGAGAACCAGATAGCGCTTCTTGATTTGGGAATGGTTGGCCGAGTAACGAAGTCGTTTCAAGACAAGTTTCTACGATTACTGCTCGCATCCAGTGATGGCCAGGGAGAATTAGCCGCCGAATGTGCAATTCGAATGGGTGAACCCAAGCCTAGGTTTGATCGCGCAGAGTACTTCAGGCGCGTTGCTGATCTGGTGGCAGACAATCGAGATGCAAACATGAGTAAGCTCAACGCGGGCCAGATAGTGCTTGAAATAACTAAAATTTCAGCTGACTGTTGGGTCAGGATGCCGCCGGAGTTTACGTTAATTGCGAAGGCACTGCTCAATCTTGATCGGGTGGTCTACAGCCTTGATCCTGCTTTTGAGCCAAATGCAATTATTCGCGAGCGGGCTACAGAAATCCTCGAGCAAAACATCCTCCAGAGCGTGTCTCCAAGCAACTTACTGTCAAGTGTTGTTGACTTCAAAGAGTTTGCTGAGAAGTTTCCCAACAGGGTCAATCGGATCCTCGATACCATCGGTAACAACGAGTTGAGGTTCAAAGTAGACGCAATCGACGAGCGGGTTGTCATCGATGGTTTGCAAAAGGTAGCAAATCGAATAACGCTGGGACTCGTGGTTGCGGCATTAATTGTGGGGGCAGCGATGCTGATGCGAGTCGATACTTCTTTCCGCATCTTTGGTTACCCGGGTCTCGCAATGATTCTGTTTATCCTCGCGGCAGCGGCGGGTCTCGGACTGGCTTTCAGTATTTTGTTTTATGACAAGAAGGTTGACTGAGCGATTGTCGATTGTCAGTTGTCCATTGATAGACTACGGACCACTGACCACTGTTCAAAGCTGCCCGTAGAACACCTTGGTGTCGTAGTCGAAGGATACGAGACCGTCGCATTGGTTTCTGAAAAAGATGTGTTCGATCTCTTTCATCATTGGCCCAAACTTGGGGCTGTCTGGTTGCGGAGCGTAGGAAGAAGAAAGTACCCGCCCTCGTAAACCCTCCAGATCAAAAAGTTGACGATTGGGAAAACTTTTATAGAGGTAACTGGTTGGCGCGAAAAACCGCGCGATACCCGTTATGTCCTTGTCGTTACGAACCTCCTGATAGTCAGTTCCAAATTCGAGAAGCAGCGTTTCATAGTCCTTCAGGAAAGGTGTCGCTTCGAGTTTTCGATCATTCCAGACCAAAGCCACCCAACCACCAGGTCGCAATATCCGCGCAAACTCTAACCGTGTGGCTACGGGGTCAAACCAATGAAAAGCTTGTCCAGCGGTTACAAAGTCCACGCTGGCAGAATCGAGGGTGGTAGCCTCACTTGTTCCATTCACGCTGACAAAATTTTGCCGGGCATTAAGTAGTTTTTCACCGGCGACGCGCATTGCCTCGTTTGGTTCGACAGCGAGGACCCGATTGCCATTATCCAGGAAGAGCTCCGACAGCTTGCCTGTGCCAGAACCAATATCAGCCACAATCGATTTAGGAGTGAGTCCGCACTCTGTTTGTAGCAGGGAAATTATTGCGTAAGGATAGCCGGGGCGATATTTAACATAATTCTCAACCCGGTTTGAGAACCGATCTACTGGCTTAATCATCGTGTCGAGTATTTTAGTTTAGCCATCCCGTTTTCGACAAAAGTCCAACCTTAGCGATCATCCAATTAGTAAGGATAAGTATTTTTAGTTGGATTTCTCTGTGCAACCTTTGTGTTCTCGGTGTCTCTGTGGTGGTTAGTCTTACAAATTGAGACTTCTACCACAGAGGCACAAAGACCACAGAGGCGGCACAGAGAGCTTCAACTTGTGGTCCAATCCGAATACTTCGTTGCGGCTCTGCTGCGCTACATAATCGGCGTAATCTGTGGATTTTTCCGAGGGTTATCCTTCTCGTCGCGTCTGGTCTGCTGAGTATTTCACGAGGAGGCGATAAGCCAGGAATCCAAAAACGATGAAGCCAAAGGTGAGGGGCAAACGCGTATCAGACTTAACCAGCATCCAAAAGTGGACCACGCCGGCCGCGACCGCGAAATAGACAATCTGGTGTAACCTGGCCCATCTCTTACCTCCCAGCCGCTTTACCATCTTGTTTGTAGACGTAATCGCCAACGGCACCATCAACAAAAATGCCAGCATTCCAACCAAAATAAATGGCCGGCGGCCAATATCTTCAATCGTGCTCTTCAAATTGAAAAATCGGTCGAACCAAACATAAGTCAATAAGTGAAGCGAACCATAGAAGAAGGCGAAAAGGCCCAACATCCGCCGGAACTTCACCAGCAGGTTCACACCAAAGATCTTCCGCAGCGGAGTTATTGCAATAGTTAACGACAAGAAGATAAGCGTTAGCATGCCTGTCGTTCTGGTTACAAACTCCAGTGGATTTGGCCCGACACGTTTCTGCACCAGATCCCACAACATCAGCGCCAACGGTAGTAGCGCATTTACGAAGACTACTACCTTCGCAAACTGAAGATTTGTAATTGAGGCGTTGCCGTTAATAGTCCTGACTTGTGCCATAGCTTAAAAATTCTGAACCAGATCCATGCCGGTATAGAGCTTGGCGACTTGGTCGCCATATCCATTGAACAGCAACGTGTTGCGACGGCCATATTCTCCAATTCGTCGCTCAGTTGCCTGGCTCCAACGTGGATGTGCCACATTTGGATTCACATTCGAGTAGAAGCCGTATTCGTCCGGAGCCTGAATATTCCATGTAGTGGGGGGCTGATTGTTAACCAGCGTGATCTTTACTATCGACTTGATACTCTTAAAGCCATACTTCCAGGGCACGACCAATCGAATTGGCGCACCATCCTGCGGTGGCAGCGTCTCGCCATACATTCCGGTTGCCAGAATCGTCAACGGGTGCATTGCTTCGTCGAGTCTGAGGCCTTCGACATAAGGCCAGTCGAGCACTCCAGTTCTTTGATTCGGCATTCTTGCCGGATCCAGAAGAGTCTCAAACGCTACATATTTAGCCTGCGAGGTCGGTTCAACTTTGTTGAGCAGTTGACTGAGCGGAAAGCCGATCCATGGAATGACCATCGACCAACCCTCAACGCAACGCAGGCGATAAACTCGTTCTTCAAGTTGAAATTTTAGTAGTTCGTCGATATCGAAAACTCTTGGTTTATTGACCAAGCCTTCCACCGAAACTGACCATGGACGAGTTACAAACCCTTTTGCTGCATAGGCAACACCATTTTTGGAGGTGTCAAACTCATAAAAATTGTTGTAATTGGTAACAGCTTCTTTTGGTGTTTGTTTATCGTCGACCGCGAAGCCTTCTTTAACGCGTTGAACGTCAGGGGTTGACGTGACCTGGGTAAGTTTTTCGCCATCTACTGGTTTCGATGGAGGTGGATTGAGTTTGCGGTAGAGAATTGTGCTAGCGGTTGCCGTTCCAGCCAATACAGCCGCTCTCATAAAGACTCTGCGGTTTAAATAGGTGTACTTATCGGTAATCTTGACGTTGTCGGCAGTGCCTTGCATAGAAAATCCCCGTTTTTATGATCCAATTAATAGTCGCACAGTTCGCTAAATACTTACGAATGGCAATCCCCGGTTGGATGTTGTCAGGAACGGCCTTTGATCTTTGGCCTTCGATCTGGCCCTTCGAGCTTGTGCTTTCAGTATTTGACCGACAAAGACCAAAGACCAAAGGCCAAATCCAATCCCAAATTTCAGACAAACAACCACTTTAAGTTAAGATGCGCACCTTTACAGCCAATCGCTTAATCTACAAGGAGCAAGCAGATGAACGACTTTGCCGCAAACGCCGAAGATGTGAGCGAAGACGTTTTGGAGATTGCAATTCTCTTAACCCAAACCGTTGACGGCGACGGTTATTCCGAACTCGCACAGTCAATTGCTACTCAGTTGGCTCAGCGTGGCGACCTGCAACGAGCGTTGGATGTCGCGGAGACGATTGCCGACCCCTATCTGAAGGACCAGACACTCGGTCTAATTGCTGCCCAAACAATCGATTCGAATGAGATTAATCCCGGGGAACTGCTCGACGCGATTGAAGATCCAGTTCTTCGAGACCTCGCGACGGAACAGGTCGCAGCTCAATACGCGGCGACCGGCGACCTTGAAAACTCTTTAGCATTGGTCTTGCAACTTTCTGACAACGAGCCGGTGTTAAGTCTAATAGCTGTCGGATTTGCTGCGAATGGGTTTGAAACTCAGTCGCTGCAGGTATTGCAGTCGATTGAGAATCCAGCTACACGTGTGGCAGTCAGTTCGCAGCTCAGTTCAGCGCTTTTGAAGAATGGAAAGATGGCTGAAGCTGAGAGGCTGCTGACTTCGGCTGAGAGCGATCTGAACCAGATTGAGTATCCAGAAGAGAGAATAAATGCAGCCCTGAATGTCGCGTCAGTTCTGCGAGACCTCAACAGGAACGAGGAGGCGTTTGAACATCTGAAAGAGGCGGGAGTTCTTTGCAAGGAACTGGAAGAAAGCGATGCCGAGGCGCTCGAAACCGTTTTTGTCCGAGACGAATCGCTGGCGCAGATTGCCTCCGAAATGGCCCATGTTGCTCATATATCCGAAGCGGACAGTCTACTGGAAGAAATCGGAGATGCTTTTCAGTTTGCCCGCGCCACCGTTCAGCTGGCCATTGCGCACCATAACAGCGACAACCTCGACGAATCGTTGAAATTGCTGAAACAAGCCCACGAGATCACAGCTGAACAACCGACTTATGGTGAATACGGACAGCGAATGCGCGACACTCTTCTTGGGGAAATCGCGGCAGCTTCCGCCACCTGCGGTTTCTATGAACAGGCGCTGGAACTGCCTGACGAAATAACAGAATCCGATGAAAAGTTACGCGCGCTCATTAGGGTGGCACAGACGGCTGCCAACTCCGAGCAGTACGCGCACATAAAACAAGCCTCTGACAAACTTATGGATGAGGTCTCAAGAGCGTCGTTCTGGCTCTCTTTAAGTGAATCATTTCGCGCGAACCATCGGTCTGAGTCATTTGATGATGCGATAGTACAGTCAATCGACAACGCAGAACGAATCACGATGCCGTACGAGCAAAGTCTCATTTTGGCTGAGATCGGTCTGCGGCTGGCTGAAAGGTCACCAGAAAAGGCTGACTCGGTTTTCTTAAAAGCCGTAGAAAATCTGCGATCGATCGAGAGTGGCTACCGGCGTGTCGCAATACTTTTGAATCTATCCCAGAAATATTGGAAGTTGGATCGTCAACCGGGACCCGAAGAACGGGTGGTATTTCGCGATCTAACCGCACATCTCGAGTAAGTCCTAGTTTCAACCTGGAAGGACGGCTAGTGCAGCTGCCTCAAGAGTCTCTCGCACCCCTACACAAACCCCTCGAGCGTGATGAATTATCCACGAGAAGCAGAATCATTCGTTGGGCCATAGTACTTGGCGTCGCTGCCGGAATAATGATCATTCCGGTACCTGATGGAATCACACCAGAATCCTGGCGTCTGCTCGCAATTTTTGCTGCCACGATCACCGGCTCCATCGTCCGCCCGCTTCCGGGCGGCGCCATGGTCCTTCTTGGGGTCACCGCTTTACCACTCTTTAAAGTACTAAAAATCGAGGAAGTTCTAACCGGTTACGCTGACCCTGTTGTCTGGCTGGTGCTGGCCGCCTTCTTTATTTCGCGAGGCATGATCAAAACCGGCCTGGGTCGCCGAATCGCATATTTGTTCATTAAGACGATTGGACGACACTCACTGGGGTTAGCTTATGCGCTGATCTCTACCGAGGCCGTCCTCGCTACAGTTATCCCTTCAACAGGGGCGAGATCGGGAGGAATAATTTTTCCCATCGCCAAGAGTTTGGCGGAGGCTTACGACTCCAATCCTGGACCAACAGCACGACGACTCGGCGCTTACCTGATGACCACTGTTTATCAATGTAACGTCATCGTTTGTGCGATGTATCTCACCGGCCAGGCTTCGAATCCAATAATCGCAAAACTGGCGAAACAAGTGACTGGATTGGATCTTACTTACTCGCGTTGGGTTCTGGCCGCAATTGTTCCTGCTCTGACTAGCTTGGCCCTGGCTCCACTGTTGATTTACAAGGTCTTTCCACCTGAGATTAAGCATACTCCCGCCGCTGCCGAGTTTGCGTCGCAACAGCTTCGACTGATCGGACCGATGAACCGCTCAGAGCGTTTGATGTTGTTGGTGTTTGGACTGGTCGCAATCCTTTGGATGACTGGCGGATACCACGATGTTCATTATGCCGTCGTTGCAATGCTGGGTATCGCAGTACTACTCGTTACGCGGGTACTGGATTGGGAAGACCTGATCAACGAACGTGCGGCGTGGGCAGTCTTTATCTGGTATGGCGGCTTGTTGCGGATGGCCGAAGCTCTCGGTCAAACGGGGATTACCAAACGGTTTGCTGAAGGTGCTGCTGGTTTAATGACGGGCTGGAATTGGTGGTTGGCGCTGGGAGTGCTTTTGTTGGTCTATTTTTATGCGCACTACGCCTTTGCCAGTATTACTGCTCATGCTACTGCCATGTATGCGCCTTTCCTGATTGTGATTCTGGCGGCTGGCGCTCCTCCATACCTGGCAGTGTTATCGCTGGCTTACTTCTCCAATCTAGGCGCATCTTTAACGCACTATGGTACAACGCCGGCTCCCATCTATTTTGGCGCGGGCTACACTTCTCAACGAACCTGGTGGTTGATCGGTTTACTTGTGTCGTTTCTGACCATAGCGATTTGGAGTGTGATCGGCTTTGCTTGGTGGAAGCTACTCAAATTGTGGTGAGTACGAAGCCGAACCTTACGGTACCGCGAGCGCAGCGACCGGATGGTATGGTCGACTTTCACACTTACTCAATGCCGTCGCTAGTTTGTGCCATCCGGCGCTGCGCTTGATGCGGTACTGTATAAGGCGGTCGCTGCGCTCGTGGTAAAGAGCTCGTAGGGAATTACCTTTGACTCTAGTTTGTTATGCGGAGGATACAAACTCGTATGGCTGCTGGCTATTCAGGAACTCCTTTGCCGAAAAAGCTGGGAATCAAGGAAGACTTCAAAATAGGGCTCGTCAATCACCCTGAAAATTTCTTAGCCCTTATTTCGCCCTTACCAGCAAACTCGCACATATCAAGCCGCCTCATAAAACCACTCGACCTGATCATTTGTTTTGTTAATAGTCGGCGTGCGCTGGTCAAACAATTTGCTCCACTCGCCGCGAAGCTTCGTTCAAATGGAATGATCTGGATTGCCTGGCCGAAGAAGAGTTCTGGAATTGAGACTGATCTCAACTTTGAACAAGTCCAACACATTGGATTGGATGTTGGTTTGGTGGACGTTAAAATTTGCGCGATAGATGAGGTCTGGTCAGGTTTGAAATTTGTTTACAGGCTCAAGGATCGTAACCGTTAAGAAACTCACCGAACGCACTGCACTACAAAGAGAGCATCCTTCTTCTTCCACACTTTTCCACAACTTCTGAGGAAATCTTTGTGGAAATCGACGCCCTCAATTTTACAAACGTGTTACAAGAGCACACTTAGAACACTTTGCACACATGAGCGGCACGGCCACAAACTCTTTGCTCTGAACACTTGATTCAAATCAGCCAGCTGATATTTGACTGGTGGTCCAACACAACAAGAATGCAACAGCTACGGTTTTTGATCTGTAATTTCCAGTCTTTAGAAAAAGCGATCTTGCTCACAAAAAAACGGCTCTATAAATTGTGGGACCAGAAAAATCTAATCCACATCTATTGCGCCAAACAGACGGCGAACGGTAATTTGTTTTAATCCAACATACGAAATTTCTTCGAGAAAACGCATTCGCCGCTGTCGATTTAGTGAGTGATATCGCATAAAATTTTGCGAGGTTGGACCAGCGATGTGATTGCGTATCCTCACAAGTGAGAGTTGTTTGCGATCCGAAAATGGACATTATGACGACGGCAAAAGAGACAAATTACAGCTGTTGATCGCGAGTCGAATTAATTCTGAAAAAGGTGTTGCAAAAAAAGTTTCGATCACTATAATGCGATTCCCTCGCTGAAACGATTGCCAGAAAGAGTTTGGATCAGCGGCCTGGTTTTGATTTCGTTGGAAGGTTTACTCGCTCTCATTTTTGTCTCGCAATTGCCCGGAAGCCTCCCGCGATGTAGTACTCAGGTAAATGGTGGCGTGACAGATTTAGTCGCGCGCGGCAATCACGGGTGATCGCCCATCGTTAGGGCCCCTTCGCCAAACAATCAACAACAAAATAGCTATCGATGCTGATCTACTCAACGGATCAGCGCGAGGTGAAGTGCGCCCCGATATCTACTCTCATGCTTAAGGGAGTGTAAGCAATGAAAGAAGGAACCCAGTTAGTGCAAGAGTCTAAACACTGCCCGATTTGTTCAAATGATCTCCCCATCTCTGAGTTTGGGATTTGTCGCGCTCGCAAAGATGGACGGAATCTTTATTGCAAGAGTTGTATTCGGAATAAGGTCACTGAAAGTCGCCGTGCGCTGAAGGAGTATAAGTCGGTGCGCAAGAGGTGTATCGCTCAGCATATCGAAATGACCGAGCAGATCTCTGACAACGGCTCCTCCAGTCAATTTGCACTACGATCCAGCAGCAAACTCTCACCGGTCGATAGGGTGCGAGATGCAATTCGCAAAGGTGCACGAACGCAACGCGAAATCGCCCAGGAAACAAAGCTCGGCAAAGATGAAATCGGCGATGCCCTTGCAAACCTCCTACTCTGGACTCGTGAGATTAGAACTCAGGTTGTAGATAACACCAGGATGTATTTTCTCAATGAAGCGGGCGAGGCTGTCTTCGAGGAGCAAGTTCAGTTGCCTCCAAGAAAGCGGGACGTTCCAAGTTCGTTTAGTTGTCTTCAGGGAATTATGCCGGGCAGGAATCCGGAAGGTGAACCTGAGAAGATCGGCGGCTGGGTGGCAGCTTAGCCGCCGACCGGTATCCAGTTGTTCAGATTACGCTAATCTGAGAAAGCCTCTAAAACCTCGGTAGCGTGGTCCTCAGGCTTTACCTTCTCAAAAACTTTCTTGATCTTTCCCTTCTCATCGATCAGGAAGGTCGTTCGTAGAACTCCCATGTAAGTTCGTCCCATGAACTTCTTTTCACCCCAAACACCATAAGCTTCTGCGATCGCGTGATCTCGATCTGCCAGCAAGGTGAACGGTAGTTTGTACTTTGTGATGAACTTCTGATGAGACGCTTCGCTGTCTGGAGAAACACCCAGGAGCTTTATTCCGTGTTTCTTAAATTTTGAATAGGCGTCGCGAAACGAGCATGCCTCCTTGGTACAACCCGGCGTATCATCTTTGGGATAGAAGTAAAGTACAACTTTCTGACCTTTGAAGTCTTTTAAGCTAACGTCTTCGCCATTATCATCTTTGGTTTTAAATGCGGGCGCAGTTGTTCCTTCTTTGACCATCTGTTGTCTCCAGGTATACAAGTTTGAGTCGACATTGTACCAGTTACCGGAATATATAAGTCATACCTGATTGAGTGAAGTGCGGCATCACTCGAGTCGCGTTCTAATAGAGGCGGACGCTATTTTCTCTGTGAGCGTCTGTTTGTGCCTTTGTTGAACGCTCGTGAAGCAGCCCCACTTGAGAATAAAATCATGAAGAAATCGACTAAGAGTAAATACTGGATGGTGAAGCAGGAGCCCGAGACTTACTCATGGGATAACTTCGTAAAGGACGGCAGCACCGATTGGACCGGAGTGCGAAATTATCAGGCTCGCAACAATCTCAAAGATATGAAGATTGGTGACCGGGTTTTGTTCTACCACTCGGGAAAAGGAAAAGAAGTGGTTGGTCTGGCCGAGGTCCTGAAAAGCGCGTATCCAGATCCGACTGCTGACGATCCGCAGTGGGTGGCCGTCGATCTTAAGCCGATCAAGGCTCTCGCCACTCCGGTTCAACTTGCTGCAATTCGCTACGACAAACGGTTGAGTCAGCTGCCGCTCATTAGACAATCCCAGTTATCGGTCATGCCCTTGACCAAGGACGAATTCGACACCATTGTGAGTATGGGGAATAACAAAGTTCGTAAGAAATAGGAGTTGCTCAGATGTTCAAGCAAATCGACTACACTATGATTATCGTTTCGGACATGGAACGCTCAGTTGAATTCTATCGGGATAAGTTGGGAATTCCGCTGAAATTCCAAACGCCCGACTGGACTGAATTTGCTACTGGCGCAACGACCCTTGCCCTGCATGGGGGAGGCACTGTGCGCGAGTACCAGGATACCGGCGATCAGTCGAAAACAGCTGGTGCGTGTTCGATCGGGTTTAATGT
>DATIBX010000810.1:0-4329 GCA_035457105.1 Pyrinomonadaceae bacterium | reverse complement strand
CGGCGGCACTTTTCAAGCCTCTTAACGAAGAGGTATCTATTTGATTCACGCTCACCAACCTTGAAGTCCTAAAAAGCGCCGCCGGGCCGGCGCACTCCAAAAGAATGAAGCTAAAGCTCACTGCAATTCTCCTCCTCATATTTGTGTCAGGCGGTATCTCAGTCACGCTCTTTATCGGTTCCACCCTGATGGCGCCGGCGCAGCAGCAAATTGACTTTCCTGTTAGTGTCCAAAATCTTCAATCAGTTCAGTTCACCAGTGAATCGGGCAGTACAATTCATGGCTGGCTGATGCCCGGCATTCGAGATAAAGGCGCGGTTGTGCTGATGCATGGCGTTCGTGCGAATCGACTCTCTATGTTGAGGCGTGCTCAATTCTTAAATCAGAATGGCTTCACTGTGCTTCTCTTTGACTTTCAAGCGCATGGTGAAAGTGCGGGGAAGCACATAACTTTTGGTTACCTTGAGAGCCGTGATGCAATTGCCGCCGTCAACTTTGTTCGGACGAAATTTCCAGAAAAAAAGATTGGCGTGTTAGGAGTCTCTATGGGCGGGGCCGCCGCTTCTCTCGCGTCACCACCGTTGCCGGTTGAAGCGATAGTGTTTGAGATGGTCTATCCTTCAATAGATCGAGCGGTTGATAACAGGCTAACGATGCGGCTCGGCAATTGGGCAAAAATTCTGAGCCCGCTCTTACTAGTACAACTAAAATTACGTCTCGGAATAGACCCTAAAGATCTGCGTCCAATCGATCGGGTAACGGAGATTCGAGTTCCAAAACTTTTTATAGTGGGTTCGGAAGACCAGCATACAACTCTTGAGGAATCGCGGGAGTTTTATAACGCTGCGGCTGGTCCGAAAGAATGGTGGATAGTTGACGGAGCTGCCCATCTTGATTTACATCAATTCAATAGAGAAGCTTACGAGTCGCGCGTACTGAGATTTTTTACCGAACACTTGAGGTGAGCCATGACTAAACAAACTCCCTTCCAGTTCATCCTCGACGAGCTGACGCCAATACGGCCAAACATCACACGCGCGTTTGGATTCACTTACGTCTATCTCGACGATTTATTACTGTGCTGCGTGCGAGACAGCGAAAAGGCGCCAAAAACTAATGGGATGTGGTTATTCACGACTACGGAATACGTGGACAGCCTGGGCAGCGAGTTTCAAGATTTGCCACGGAGATATCTCTGGCGTTCGAAACCAAACGCCTGGGTGGTTCTGCCCAGCCGTCTGGAACATTTCGAAGAGTACGCTTTCAAGGCTTGCGACTTAATCCTCAATGGCGATCGCCGGATCGGTAGAGTTTCTAAACGCGAAAAAGCTAGAGTTTCTAAAACCAGGATGCCTACTCTCTTTCATGCCTCTGGCAGATGAACACGCAAGAGTTTAATCTGGCGCAGATGGGCCGAATTCTCGTACTTGGTTCTGGAGGTGCAGGAAAATCAACCTTCGCGAAACAGCTTGGTGAGCTACTGAATATTAAAGTCGATCACCTCGATCAGCTTTACTGGAAACCAGGTTGGGTGGAACCTTCTAATGAAGAGTGGGTCGCGACGATCGCTAAGCTGATCGAGCGTGAAAGATGGATAATTGATGGGAACTATGGTGGTACCCTGGACCAACGAATCGCTCGGTGTGACACACTAATTTTTCTCGACATGCCTCGCCTCTTGTGTCTCTGGCGCATAATAAAAAGGCGGCTGACGTATCAGAACGCCGCCAGGCCCGACATGGCACAGGGCTGCGACGAGAAACTCGATTTGGAGTTTGTCAGCTGGGTATGGAACTATCCAAAGCATACCCGGCCACGAATCTTGCGTTTGATAAATAACAACGGAGACGAAAAACGAATGGTGAGGCTTCGATCAGACAGCGAGGTAAGACAGTTCCTGAACTCGCTGCGACAAACCAAGTAAGTTGAGGAGTTGAGAATGCCCGATCCTGCGAAACTGATGATTAAGGCTGCGAAACATGGTGATGTCGCAAGTGTGAAATCGCTGCTTGCAAACGATGCGACTTTAATTAAAGCGCGAGACACAGATGGTTCGACACCTTTACATTGCGCGACCTGGAAAGGGCATGTCGAGATGGTGGCTTTTTTGCTAAAGTCCGGTGCCGACGTTAACGCAATAAACGAAAACGAACATTGGGGTACAACACCGCTTCATGCTGCAGCGCACGCTAATCAGGCTGCGATCGCAAAGTTGCTACTCGATCACGGCGCCAACGTAAAAGCGAAAGACAAAGAAGGCCGGACTCCGATGGTCCACACAGCTTTCCATAAAGCAAAGGCAGTCGCAAAAATCCTCGCGCCTTTTGAGTAAGGTCAACTCTTCAACTTCACCGTAACGAACGATACCAGGACAGGAGATAAAAATGGACGGGCAAGCTGCATTACAACGAATCAAAAAGCCATTAATGGCGTGTTTCGACGAAACATTCTCATCGGTCCACGGCATCTATTTAGATAAAGGCACAACTCTCTTCGAGACGCTCGAAGGCGTTTCCGCAAATGAAGCTTCTCAATCGCTTGGACCTGGTACGGCAACAGTCGCGGCGCAGGTAGACCATTTACGCCTCTATCTTGATGTGCTGGATGACTATATTCACACCAGTCAAGACCCAAGAATCAATTGGCGAGAGATCTGGGAAACAGTTCGAGAAGTGACGCCTGAGCAATGGGAAAAGCTCAAACATAATTTGCGAGACAGTTACAATAAAGTAAAAACGACACTCAATTCTTTCGAGGATTGGACTGGCAAAAATGAAGTTAGTGGCGCTTTGGCAATTGTGGTCCATAGTGCCTACCATCTTGGTGGAATTCGCCAGGCCCTTGCGGGCATAAGAGCTAACAATAAAACTGCGGGACACGCTCAATGACGGAACAGCGCATAATTATCGCCGCTACAGATGAAGAAATAGCAAACTGTTATCCGGTGATGGCGGAGTTGCGACCTCACATTAGTGCAGACGAGTTTGTCGAACGGATCAAACATCAAACCCGGATCGCAGACTATCGCCTTGCATGTCTGATTGACGGCGAGGTCAAAGCGGTAGCGGGTTATCGGATTTCGCAAAATCTGGCCTGGGGGAATTTTCTCTATGTCGATGACCTTGTTTCAAAATCAAACGAACGTTCGAAAGGTTACGGAGGAGCGCTATTTGATTGGTTAGTGGCACAGGCTCGCGAAAACGGTTGCGAGCAGTTCCATCTCGACTCAGGCGTACAACGATTTGCAGCTCATCGATTTTACCTGGCAAAGAGAATGGCAATCGAAGCTCATCACTTCGGTATGAAGCTCAGCTAAAACGATGAACGAAAGAGTACGCTCGCTCGCTCAACAGTTATGGGATTATCACCGGCTCGGCCACGAACTGGTGAAAAGTGACGCGATCGTGGTGCTTTGCAGCCACGATGAACGAGTGGCCGAACGTGGCGCCGAACTGTTTCTTGATAAATGGGCTCCTCTATTAATTTTTTCTGGCGGACTCGGCGCCATCAAGAAGGGACTATGGACTGAACCTGAGGCCATAAGATTCTCGCGCATCGCCGAATCGATGGGGGTCCCCAGTGAACGCATTTTGATTGAGGACAGGTCGACCAACACAGGCGAGAATGTTCGTAACACGCGCGAACTTTTGGTAGGCCGAGGGTTGGACCCAAAGAACTTCATTGCGGTCCAAAAACCCTACATGGAACGCCGCACCTTTGCGACCTTCAAAAAGGTTTGGCCTGAAAAGACTCTGATTGTGACCTCGCCACAGGTTTCGTTGGACCAATACCTGGACCAATATGCTCACAGTGCGCTGACGCCGGAGGATGTGGTTGCGATCATGGTTGGCGACTTACAGAGAATAAAGATCTACCCGGACAAGGGATTTCAAATACCTCAAGAAATACCACCCGCAGTTTGGTCCGCCTATGAAGAGCTGGTGCACGCCGGTTTTGATAAATACCTTGTGAAGTAAGGATGTTGAGCTCTTTTGCGACGAGAAATAGACAACCCAAATGTCCGACATGCTTCAGAGCCTCTTGCAAAATCCCTCTTATTCACCCCGAGCTTCAGCTCGGGGTAAGTGCGTGAATCAGTTTGCGGGAACCGTTTTAACGGTTTCAGGTGGCGCAGAGTTTATTCTTCTCCGCGGCCTATTCGAGCTTCAGGTCTTAGTTATTAACACCGTAACACGACGATTTCGCCGCGCTAAGTTTCTGCCGATCTATTGTTTGCGCCTAATAAACCGTTGAAACGGTTCTTCGACTCGCAGTCGCCGTGAACCCCGAGCTGAAGCTCGGGGAGAATGAGAGGGATTTTTGCAAGAG
>DATIBX010000809.1:0-4991 GCA_035457105.1 Pyrinomonadaceae bacterium | reverse complement strand
AAACATACCTGGATGGTGGTGCATACGGCAGTTATGGAGTAGCAAGTACCTTCTACACCGGCGCATTGCAGACTGTGACCTATGATGTTCCAAGATATAAATTCCAAGGCTTGCGCGCTTTCACAAACAAGCCACCCTGTGGTCCAAAGCGCGGCCATGGAACACCTCAGCCACGGTACGGACTGGAAGTTCATCTCGACAAGATCGCTGAGCAGCTTAAGCTCGACCCGGCCGAGATGAGACGTCAACATCTGGTTCCTCCAAATACGACAACCGCCAATTACTTGAGAATCGGGAGCATGGGCCTCGGCGCATGTATCGACAAAGTTGTAGCAGGCTCTGAATGGAAAAATCGATTCTCAAACTGGGATAGAGATCGACGCAAACTCCCCTACGGCAAAGGAATTGGTATTGCCTGCAGCTCTTACATTTGTGGCGCCGGGCTGCCGATTTACTGGAACAATATGCCGCAATCGGGAGTGCAGCTGCGATTAGACCGTCAAGGCGGTGTCTGCGTTATGTGTGGCTCAACCGATATTGGGCAAGGTTCAGACTCCATTCTCGCTTACATCGTTGCCGAGATTCTTGGTATCGATCCTTTTGACATTCGAGTGATCACTGCTGATACAGATTTGACACCGGTTGATCTCGGTAGCTATTCGAGTCGCGTTACCTTGATGACGGGAAACGCCGCGATTCAGGCGGCCGAGCGGGCTCGTGAGCTGTTAGTAATGGCGGTGGCCGAGAAGTTAGGCGTGCCGGTTGAAAATGTGTCGCTGGCGGAACGACGTGTCTTCGACGTCGAAAACCCTGAGCGTGGCGTGTCATTTGCTGAGGCTGTGGTGCTCGCTGAGTCTAAGTTTGGAACGATTGGAACGGTGGGGTCTTACTCTCCGCCGCGTTCACCGGGAAAATATAAAGGTTCAGGAGTAGGACCGTCACCAGCCTACAGTTATTCTGCTGCTGTAGCTGAGATCGACGTGGATCCAGACACAGGCATAGTAGTAGTCGAGCGAGTTTGGATTGCCCATGACATTGGTAAATCAATCAACCCAATGTTGGTAATGGGACAGGTCGAAGGCAGTGTTTACATGGGACTAGGCGAAATTCTGATGGAGGAGATGGTCTATCGGAGCAATCGCAATGTCGTTCACAAATTTCCGTCGCTACTTGAGTATAAGAGCCCGACGACAATGGAAATGTGCGATGTGAAGACCTACTTGATCGAGGATCCGGATCCCAATGGACCATTTGGCGCGAAAGAAGTCGGACAAGGTCCACTGCTGCCGATTCCTCCAGCCGTTGCGAATGCGGTGTACGACGCAGTCGGAGTAAGAATTGATGAAGTACCTATCACACCTGAGAAGGTCCTCAAGGCACTTCGTGAGAAAGAGAAGGGACGGGAAGGTCGATATGGTCCAGTTTCCGTGCCGATAGTTGAATGGCCGGAACCGCTGCGAGTATTGACCCCATCTGAGGGAGGAGATGGACGAGAGATGCCGCACGTTGCAGTTCATTCATGATTTTTTCGAACCAGGGTTAGAGCGAATCGTAAATGAAGTGAAAGCCGCCTGGCTTTCGCATTACCTCACCTATTGAGAAAGAAGGCAACGAATGAGTGAAATCAACACCGAAAGGATCAATGGTTCAAGATCATTTGAAGAGCAGGTGTTTGCACGTTTTGACGCGGTAGACCGCAGGTTCGACGGCATTGAAGTTCGGATCGAGAGGCTTGAAATGAAACAACTTGACACCAAACCAATTTGGGAACAGGCGCTGATAGCAATCGCGGAAACTAACGCCGCCATGCGAAATGGCTTCGCGATCGTGGGCAACGCTATCGATCAGATTAACGCGCGACTCGATGTAATGGACAAGCGCTTTGACAACGTCGATGCTCGTTTCGAAGCAATCGATAAACGCTTTGATGGCGTCGATGCTGGCTTCGAAACCCTTTCGACTGAGCTCAATGATGGGCTTCGTGGAGTCGAACGGAAGATCGAGGTCCTAAACCAAGATTTACTCGAACTCAAGGCTGATCAGCGTTACGTCGATAGCCGACTGCAGAAAATTGAGTCTGGATCAAAACCGTCTTAGCTGTAATCGGGGACATTCAAAAATCGCATGATGCGACTTCCTAAATTCGAATACCATATTCCGCAAACCATCGCGGATGCGGTAAAGATGATCGGCGATGCTGGTCCAAATGGTCAGTTTGTTGCCGGCGGCACGGATCTCTATCCAAATATGAAACGTCGGCAACAAACTCCAAGAACGGTGATTTCAGTCATGCGGCTCAGTGAACTCACCGAAATCTCCGGAGACGCTCATCAGGGGTTGCGTATTGGTGCGTCGGTCACTCTCAGCGACGTTTGTGACAATCCGGTAATCAACCGTGATTACCCTGTTGTAGCATCAGCGGCTCGAACTATTTCCACTCCAC
Organism: Pyrinomonadaceae bacterium; assembly: GCA_035457105.1. Lineage (GTDB taxonomy): Bacteria > Acidobacteriota > Blastocatellia > Pyrinomonadales > Pyrinomonadaceae > PSRF01. Next base: position 2,548 of record DATIBX010000809.1, on the reverse strand, counting down.
TGCTTCGCAACATGGGCACTATCGGCGGAAACCTTCTGCTCGACACCCGGTGTAACTACTACGATCAAAATTACGAGTGGCGAAAAGGAATAAACTTTTGTCTTAAAAAGGACGGGGATATCTGCTGGGTGGCTCCCGGCAGTAGCAAGTGTTGGGCTGTCCAATCATCAGATCTTGTTCCAGTCATGGTGGCGCTCGGAGCGAAGCTTCGATTTGCTTCAACTCTCGGTGAGCGAATCATCGAGGCAGCAGGTTTGTATAACGACGACGGAATCGAATATCTGCATAAACGGCCTGACGAATTACTTGTCGATATTCAGTTACCTCCAGTTGATGGCTGGCAAGCCTCCTATAAAAAACTTCGACGACGTGGAGCGTTCGACTTTCCTGTCCTTGGCGTAGCCGCCTGGATTCGTCAGGAAAAAGATGTAGTGACTGATGCTCGAGTAGTACTCGGCGGTATTGCTCCATCACCCATCGTAATTGCCGAAGCTTCGGCAGCATTAATAGGCAAGCCTTTGTCTCAGGATGGGATCGCTGCAGCAGCAGAAGCTGCATATGTCAAAGCCAGGCCCCTCGACAACACCGATTTTGTTTATCAGTGGCGCAAACAGATGGCACGCCAATACACTCTGCGCGCGCTCCGAGATTTTCAGAATTAGCCAACATCTGACTGGTGATCACTCCTTATTGTGCGCGAAGTAGCCGCGATTATTCTCGCCGCTGGCCGCTCGGAAAGAATGGGCGTCTTCAAGCCTCTCTTACCGTTTGGTCCTACTACCGTAATCCAATCTTGCATCAACTATCTGCTTGAGGCCTCGATCGAATCAATAGTTGTAGTTGCCGGACATAAGGCCGAGGAATTGACGCATGCACTCGTCAATGAACCGGTCAAGATAGTTGTGAATCCCCTTCCTCATAGCCAAATGAATTCATCAATCGCTTATGGTACACAATCGGTTCCTCAAGACGCCCAGGCCTTACTGATCGCTCTCGCCGATCATCCAGCCATCACGTCGCCCGTGATTGAGCAGCTGATTTTGAACTGGAAAGCAGGAGCGTTGATTGCAAAGCCAACATGGCAAGGCAAGGGTGGACATCCAGTGCTCGTGGACCTTCAATTTCGCGCCGAATTGACGAACCTGGAACCTGCTGCCGGCCTAAAAGGCTTCTTCCAAATACATCATGAACTCGTGAGACGAGTGCCTGTAGCCTCACCGTACGTTGCTCGCGACATGGATACATGGGATGATTACTTGTCCCTACATATGGAGGTTTTCGGGAAACGACCAGCGGCTGCGGAGGGCTAAGAAAAGGCCCAACGAAAAGGTGCTTGGGCTCATCTAATGAGTTGTCAAAGCCCCGGATTGGCGTTTTGACGGAGGAAAGCAAATGCCCCTTATAACTCGAAAACGTCTTTTGGCCGGATCATTGATTTTCCTGACGGGCTCTCTGGCCTTTAGTCAAAACCGAAGTGTTCCCCAGGCAGACTTCTCGATGCGTTCTATCGATGGTCAAACCGTGACCGCGAGCAGCCTGCGTGGCGAGGTTGTGGTCCTGGCTTTCGGTGCCTCGTGGTTGCCATTGTCAAAAACGCAATTACAGGGAGTTCGTAAGCTCGCGGACGAGTACAGCAATCGAGGCGTCGTCGTCTACTGGGTGAGCACGGACTCGCAGGATGAGAAATCCAAGAACTTCGCGACCGATGAGCAACTTAGAGCTTTTGCTCAAAAATACGGTTTGAAAGTAACTGTCCTAAGAGATCCTGACGGGACAATTTCGAAAAAATTCGGCGTCGATCAATTGCCCTCCATCGTCATCCTGGATAAACAGGGAAACCTGGCGGCTGGTCCAATCGGAGGGTTGGATCCCGGTGGAAATCTCGCGGCCCAACTCGCTTCTCATCTCGACAAAATCCTTTAACGGAATCTCTGCAACTAGTTCTGAAAGGCCGCCAGTCGAGGCGGCCCTTTTAGTTTCCAGGAACACTTGGATTGATAACCTATTTACTAAAAGGCGATGAGCATTTAACCTGTCACTCGCATGCATACAACGCTAATCAATCCCGAAACGCTCGGGGCTCCAAAAGGTTATGCAAATGGAATCCTCGTCGATACCGGAGGCAAACTTTTATTTATTGCGGGCCAGATCGGTTGGAATGCCCAGCACCAAATTGTCGGAGACGATCTTGTCGAACAGTTTAGTCAGGCGCTCTCTAATGTGTTAGCAGTGGTCAATCAAGCTGGCGGGAAGCCAGACGACATAGTGCGACTAACACTCTACGTGACTGATAAGGCCGAGTACGCCAGAAGGACCTCAGAAATTGGCACTCGTTACCGCGAATTGATGGGCAAGCATTTCCCGGCCATGGCCCTAATCGAAGTAAAAGGGCTCTTGAACGATGCGGCCAAGGTTGAGATTGAAGGCACTGCTGTAATTTTCTAGTTCCCACTCTTTCTATGAAAAGTCCCACAAGCTTTCAGTATCAACAGACCGGTTCAGTTGCGACCATAACATTAGATCGGCCTGACCGTTTGAACGCGCTAAC
>DATIBX010000808.1:0-7315 GCA_035457105.1 Pyrinomonadaceae bacterium | reverse complement strand
CGTGCCTCAGGCACGCCCCGCCTTTTTTAAATGAAACCAGGTCTCAGAATTCGAACCTGGCTGCAAGCTGAACCTGCCGTTCACGGAACAGGGTGCTGTCAGCTCCGGTGACATTCAGGAACGGGTTGGTACCAGCTCCATTGAAGGTCAGGTTTGAGCCAGACAGGTTATAGATGGTGGCATTCATGTTTGTGACCTGAGTACGATTGAAAAGGTTGAAGCCTTCGACAAGAACCTCTAGCTTCATGCTCTCAGAAAGGCTGAATCTGCGAGACAAACGCCCATCAAAGTACCAGATGTTTGGTTGTTTGAAGAAGTTTCGGGGCAACAGTGCAAACCGGGTTGATCCGCCCGAACCATTTACACCACCGCCTGGCGTGTTGCAACCGCTGGGAGCGGGTGCCGGTAAACCAGGCGTACAAGCCGCGCCACCAAATCCAAAGCTGGCCGGCGAGATGTTTCCGCTGATGTTACCGGTGAGTCGCTGTCCTGAGAACGCGTTCAATATTGGAGCTAAGGTCCAACCATTGAAGATGGCCTTCGCAGCGCCATCTGAAAATGGGTTTGGATTATAAACAACGCTAGCGACAAACTTTTGTCTGCGGTCAAAGCTCGATAAGGCGTCTTCGCCAGACTGATCGAATGCATTGAAGGGCAGATTGTTTGAAGTGAATGTTGTTGAGCTCTGACCATTGTCCGCAGCTCGTGACAGTGTGTAGTTGGTCTGAAACTGCAGACCCTTCGTCAAGCGGCGATTCGCCTGCAACACCAAAGCATTGTACTTAGAGTTAACGTCGCTGCGAATCTCAGTAATTTGAGCGAAGCTGACGTTTGGCCTTCGTCCAACGAAGATTGGCGACAGATAGGTCTGGCCACCAAATGGACCACCAACCACGTTAATCGCGACCGTGCGTGCGGGAAATGGCAGATTTGTGTCGACGAAGTTCGGGAGTGAGTTGCCGTAGCTACCAAGGTAGGAAGCTGACACCACTGTATTTCGAGTAATTTCCCGCTCGAAGATGAAGTCCCACTGATGGATTTGCGGAAGCTGGAAGTTGCTGGCGAAGTATTGGACCGCTCCGACAGGTGGATTCGTTGCCGGCAGCAAGTTGGGATAGATAGGTAGCAGAGCGCAGTTTTCGATGTTCGCGATCGTACAACCTGGAGGCAAATTGGTAGCGCTTGCAGTGTACTGTCGCTGCCCTCGGTCAGTGCCGACGCCAGTATTTACCAGCGCATTGTAGATGGTCGAGTTGATCACACGACCATAATAGAGGCCCCAACCACCGCGAATACTCGTCTTGCCATCCCCAGTCAAGTCGTAAGCGAACCCGATACGTGGACCAAAGTTGTTACGATCATCGACTTTGTTATTGGTCTGCGGCAATGAAGGATTTGTATTAACTGGATCCGGATTCTTCTGGTACTCGTACCGCAAACCGAGGTTGAGCGTCAGTCTTGGTGTGACCCGCCAGTCATCCTGGATAAAGTAGTTCAAGTCCGTGGTCTTCATCGTCAAGCCCAGCACTCCGAAGCCCTGGTTGAAGTTGCCGGCATAACACCGACCAACGCGACGAGTTGAGCCAGCACAAAGCCCGAGAGAACCATTGGGAGTTGCGGACAGAGCCCGAATTGCGCCGTTGGTCTGGAAGTTGACATAGTCAAGGATAAAGTCGGACAGACCCGTGGTCGCTCCGGTGTAGTTGAACTCACCACCAGAGAAGCGCAGGTTGTTAATGATGTCTTTCACAAAGTTGACGTCGCCACCGAATTTGATCGTGTGGCTACCGGCCGTCATCGTGACGGTATCCGCAAATTGCCAACGACGTTCATCCGGGAAAGAAACGCGCTCAAGAAATTCGGGCATGCCGAACGAGAACGTGGTCGTACCTACCAGGATGGTTTGCGGAGAGCGACCGCCCACCGCGGTTGTCGGCTCACCTGGAGCCGGTGGCTGACTGAACTGGAATTCGTTGTCACGTCCCCATTGGAAGCGAAACTCATTCAGCAATGTCGGGGACAGAGTGGAGGCGAGTTTTGCATTGAGTGCGTCGATGCGAACGAAGTCGTCGCCAAAGTTATCAATAGCACGTGTATTCGTCGCCTGCGTCTGAATGCCAGCCGGCGAATCCCAACGCAATCGGTTATAGCTGACTGTCAGAGTGTTCTTTTCGTTGATGTTCCAGTCGAGCTTGGGCAAAAACAACTTCTGGTCGCCCGTGCGCTCTACTGGGCCAGAGATGCTACTGAGAAAATTAAGGGTGCTATCGATCTGAGCGCTGGTCAGACCGCGAGCCACTAAAGCATTCCGAGTCGCAGTTGACAGGTTGAGAAAACCGTTTTGGCCGAAGACGGATAAACCGGGAAAATTTCGCTTTTGTTGATCGTAGCTGAAAAAGAAGAACGCTTTATCTTTGACGATCGGACCACCAATCGTTCCGCCAAACTGGTGGCGAACATCTTCAGGTTTAAAACCTACGGGCGTAAACACGCCGTTGACCAATGCCTGACGAACCGCCAACGGATTTCGTGCTCCCCACTTATTGTTGCGTTGGTAATAGAAGGCGCCGCCGTGGAACTCATTCGTGCCGCTCTTGGTAATAGCGTTAACAACGCCGCCAGCCGAACGACCATATTCGGCAGAGTAGCTGGACGTATTTACCTGAAACTCGCGGATAGCTGCCTGGCTTACTGAATAGCTGATACGCGTTCTGCCGCGCTCTTCAGCAAAGAATGCCTGGTTATTGTCGCCGCCATCAATGGTGTTGTTGTTCAACAATCCCGAGATGCCACGGAAGCTGATCAACCCGAACGTGCCGTCAGGCACTGCGCCGGGAGTCAAAAGAGCGAAGTTAGACCAACGACGACCGTTGATTGGCAATTCGTTTATAGAAGTCTGGTTTATGTTCTGTGAGAAATCCTGTTGAGTGGTGTTGATAACAGGGGCTTCAGCAGTCACATCGACTGTTCCAGTTACCTGTCCAACAGCTAAAGCTATTTCCAGAGTTGTTTCTCGTCCCACTTCAACTACAACATTTTCCTGCGTCGCTGCACTGAAGCCCGCGGAGTTGATTGAGACTGCATATCTGCCAGGTTGGAGGTTAGCAACCTTGAATCGCCCTGTATCGTCAGTGGTGGCATTGTCTTCTTTATTCGTTCCAGTGTTTCGCACTACCACCGCTGCACCGACGACAACCTCCTTATTTGGATTTGTGACGACACCACCGATAGCGCCAGTGGTGGTTGATTGCGCCATGGCAATGGCGCTCATACTAATTACTAACAAAAATACAAACGAGAGCCTTACAGTTTTCGACATACCGGGGAACTCCTTAGGCAATGAGTTAACGATTAAGCGCTCAGCCCTGAGGCGGGCGCCAAATTACACCTACATGATTTCGGACTTGATCGTGCAAATTCAGAAGGAAAGCGTTGAAGCTATGATGCAAGAATGGGACTTCTATCATGGCCAGCTTGCTTTCGCAAGATTTAGTTATAGATCACCGTCATTAAATCTTCGTGACTTAAATCCCCTTTACAAAAAGCTGCACGTGGAGCGAGGTATAGTCACTTTCGCAAGAGCCGTGCCGAATATTTGTTTCTGCGGCAGGTTTTTTAAGCAGCCCTTTCGTTCAGGTTTATGGTTAAGTCCAAGACCCGAACTTAATCATCATTTCTCGGCAAGACTAAGAATTTGGATATCATTGGAAAATCAGGAGAATTCATCGCGAGTGACCACAAACTTGTCACAACCTCTCGATTACCATCGCGATGCCCTGGCCTCCACCAATACATGCTGAAGCCAAGCCATATCGACCGTTGCGCCTCTGTAGTTCATGCAACAAAGTCAGCACCAAGCGAGTGCCAGTCGCCCCAAGCGGATGCCCGAGTGCGATTGCCCCACCGTTGACGTTCGTTCGCGATCGATCTAATTCGAGCTCTTTTTCCACAGCCAGATATTGCGCGGCAAACGCCTCGTTGATTTCGATCAGGTCGATCTCTCCGAGAGTCAAATGCGCTTTCTCGAGAGCCAATCGCGTAGCTGGGACTGGACCGATTCCCATAAGCTCGGGTTCAACCCCCGCATAGGCCCAACTAACTATGCGACCCAGCGGTCTCAAGTCACGCTGCTTAACAAAAGCTTCATCCGCAATCACCAGAGCTGCGGCCCCATCAACGATTCCTGACGCGTTGCCCGCCGTGACAAATCCATCTTGCGAAAATGCTGGTTTAAGCTTAGCCAGACCTTCGAGAGTAGTTTCCGGTCGCAGGTGGTCATCCTGATCAACGACAACTGTGCCTTTCCGACTCTTAACTTCAACTGGAGTTATTTCCTCAGCCAGGAAACCAGAATCTTTTGCACGCTTCGCTTCTTGTTGCGAGCGGAGCGCGTACTCGTCCTGAGCGGCCCTTGAAATCTCAAATTTACGGGCCAGGTTCTCGGCTGTCCCAGCCATTGGAGTGTTGCAGTAAGTATCCATCAAGGCGACCATCAGACTGTCTTCCAACTTGCCCTGGCCCAGACCAAATCCCGAACGTGCTCCGCGAATTACATGGGGCGCTTGGGACATCGACTCCATTCCACCGACCAAACAAGTTCTAGCTTCGCCGAGCTGAATCATTTGGGCTCCCGAAACAATCGATTGGATACCACTACCGCAAAGTCGATTGACAGTTAAAGCAGGACGTTCGAATGGAACACCGGCCTTCAAAGCGACGTGGCGAGCACCATAGATTGCATCTCCCGAGGTTTGGAGTGCGTTTCCGAATACGGCGTGATCGATATCAGCTGGATCGACCTTCGTTGCTGCGAGTGCACCCCTTGAAGCTGCTGCGCCAAGATCAATAGCCGACACATCTTTCAGTGCACCAACATACTCTCCCATTGGCGTCCGCTTACCGCCTAAGATAAAAACTTCTTTCGACATACAACTCACTTCTCCTATGTTTTGAACAACTAGCGCTAACCAAACAATGAAGCGTACCAGACTGCCTGAAGCATGGTCAAAGTTGAGACATTGGGTACTGTTTCACTTTCAATCTGGCTTTAGACAAAGGGCTCAGACTTCGGCGGCTGACGCGTGATTGTTTGCCGTGAAAACACCGGCAACGAACGATCTAGATTGGACCGCTGGTTGAATTCTCTGTGCCACCTCAGTGCTCTTTGTGCCTCTGTGGTGGACCTAATTGTAAGTCCAACCACCACGGAGACACGGAGGACACAAAGGTTGCACCGAGAAATCTAATCGAAATACTTATTTGTCACTGTTCTTTAGGCATTCTGAGAGAAACAAAAACTTCAGTGAGTTTCTGACCGCTTAGATTCTTGCTATTAAAACAAGGAGTTGTTGGTTGCTACACAGAGAAGGCTCAGATTGAGACCAGATGAGAACTATTGAGTGAACTTGTGGGCGGTCAGATAACGGTGCAGGAGTTCTTCCAGGAATCCCTCATAGGTAAAGGAGTCTAAGTCATAACCTGGTCGAATCTTATAGAGGATGGGCATCGCGACTCGCCAGGCCATCCACTGTCGTGGGACGTCGCTGAGATCCCAACGACGACGTAAAAACATTTCGACAACCTGGATTTCTGGTTCCGTCAGGGTGGCCAGACTGGCAGTAAAGTTTACTGGCTTGAACGACCTGCGCAGCGCGGGATCGCTTACTGGTGAAGCAAACACCTGTGCAAATTCGGGTGCTTCAGTTTCGCGCTCGCGAACGACTACGGTACCGGCGACTAGATCTCCAATTCGCTGATCGCGGTTAGTCACAAAAACTGAGATTAGACCTACCGAGTAAAAAATCGTCGGCATCATGTCGAAACTACGCAACAGGTTTCGAACAGTTGCTTCCCAGAATGTAATTGGACGTCCATCTTCCCGAATAACTCGTAGCTTCATCCAACGCTTACCCGGCGTTTGCCCGCTCCAGGCCCATTCAAAAAAAGCAAAGTAGCCGGAAAAGATCAGAAACAAAACCAATATCATTACTGCGTAAACCCACTTTGGGGCGGTGGCGAGTAACCCTTCGAGACGTGAGAAATCGGCAACTATCAGAAAAGCGACCGCAACCAGCGCTAGTGCGAAAACCTGAAGCGCATGGTCGATGGCACAGGCCAGAAAGCGATTACCGATCGACGCTAAGGCAAAATGGAGCGGAACACGCTCGGGCGTTTCGATAATTAGTGTCTCTTCAGTAACAAGAGTTGCTGACATTCGATTGTGTTTACGCGAGGATTAAATCTTGTAGCGTGGGCCGCTTCACCACTAAAGCTTGACATATGTAAGCTTAACTTATTTGCTCTACACTCGCTATCGCCGTTTTAGTCGAACGAAAATACTTGGACCGTAAATCTAAATACAATTTCGCAGGGCAACACCATGAACAACACTAATGAGCAGACAACACTTTCATCAGCCAAGTTCGCTTTTATTGGTTGCGGGGTAATGGCAGAAGCGATTATCGCCGGACTATTGAGGAACAAACTCGTAAGTCCTGACCAGATCGTCGGCAGTCACCCTCGCGAACCGCGACGCACTCAATTATCGGAGCGATACGGAATCAAGATGGTCGAGGGAAACCGCGACGCTGTTTTGGCCATTCAACCAGCCGACGCGCAAAACGGGTCAATCGTTCTGCTTGGTGTCAAACCACAGAGACTCAATACCGTGTTAGGCGAATTGAAGGGATCGCTTCAGCTTGCGCAGGTCGCAGTTTCGATCATTGCCGGTATAACTATCGAAAAAATCTCAGAGGACTTACTACATCAATCGGTTGTGCGCGCGATGCCAAATACTCCTGCGCAAGTAGGAGCCGGAGTAACAGCCTGGACCGCAACCCCATCAGTGTCTGAATTACAAGCTGACCAGGTTGATGCGATGTTCGCCGCCCTGGGCAAAGCGATCCGCGTAGAAAACGAGCGACAGATCGACATGGCAACCGCGCTTAGCGCTACTGGTCCTACTTATATATTCCTGGTCATGGAAGCGTTGATCGATGCCGGGGTACATCTCGGCTTTTCACGTTATGTGGCGAAGGACCTGGTGCAGGAGATGATGCTCGGTTCGGTTCTGTTCGCACGCGAATCTCTCAAACACCCAGCCGAACTCCGAAACATGGTCACATCACCCGGTGGCACTTCAGCGGAAGCGATTTATCAGATGGAGAAAGGCAGTCTACGCACAGTCCTTTCCAAGGCAGTATGGGCCGCGTTCCAACGTGCTGAAGCCCTTGGAGCCACCAGTTCAAAAAAACCAAAGACCTCTTAGTCACAAATTAGCGGCTTGTGGTGTTTGCTAAGTAGGTGTCCTGACGAG
>DATIBX010000807.1:0-9829 GCA_035457105.1 Pyrinomonadaceae bacterium | reverse complement strand
AGTGTCGTGCGTCTCGGGATCCATATTTAGACGCGGTGCGCCGTGAAATCGGGGCGCAACATCTGGTCTGACTTTAGGATACTGCTCGGTATAAATTCCCTTGCCCGCGACAGAATCTTTGTCAGTAAGTGCGCCGAGGTTGTACTTCAGCGTCAGGCCCATTCCCTTGATCAGGTCCACGAACAGAAAGCGTTTTAGCTTTTGTACCAATGTTGGTGTTGGAGTTTTGACTTTCATTTTGATTTTTATAGGACCTATATGACCAATAGGACCTATTCCTAGAACCTATTGCTGAATCGCCTCGACCGCCGGTTTTCCCTTGGCCACATTCACCAGCCTGATATTGCGCCGCTGTGACTTCAAATTAAAGTCGCGCGAACGCCAATTGATTCTCGACAACAATCCTCCAGTGATTAATACGCCTATAAGCCCGAACACAATCATGATGATCTTTCCATAAGCGGTAAGATTCAGACCTCGATTAAGGGCCTCGATAGTCTGCATTCCTCTCCAGCCATTCAACGCCTGGATCAGAAACACCGCGATGGCAGTCAATACAATGTTAATCAGAGCCGAGGGGATCAACCATTTCCACCCAATGTCCATCAACTGGTCGTAGCGGAAACGAGGCAAAGTCCAGCGCAGCCAGAAATAGACGTAGAGGATAATCGAAGCCTTCACCAGAAAGACCAACAGACTCACAACGACGTAGAGGTTATGATTTCCGCTCTGCTCCAAACGGTCCACAAACGGGAAGTACCAACCACCCAGATACACCGTAGTAGCAACCGCCGCCACAACCACCATCGCCGCATACTCAGCCATAAAGAAGAGCGACCAGCGCATCCCCGAATACTCGGTGTGAAAGCCAGCCACTAACTCCGACTCAGCCTCCGGCAGATCAAAAGGCGCACGATTATTCTCTGCAATTCCACTTATTAAGAAGATCAGAAATCCTGCCGGCTGATAAACGATGTACCAGATGGAATCGGAACCCTGGGCATACACCATGCCCGAAAGTGAAAGTGTTCGCGCAAACATCAGAGCCCCAATTAACGAAAGGCCCATCGACACTTCGTACGACACCATCTGCGCGCTCGAACGTAAACCTCCGAGCAGTGCGTACTTGGAATTCGACGACCAGCCCGCCAATATCAAAGCCAGCACGCCAACACTGGAGACGGCTAGTACCAGGAGAAGTCCAATATTAACGTCGGCAATTACGGCCCAATCAGGACCAAACGGCACAACGGAAAAAACGATAAAGGCAGAAGCCACGGCAATGTACGGAGCGAAGAAAAAGATCCAACGATCCGCCTTGTCGGGAATGAAATCTTCCTTGGCGAGTAGTTTGATGCCGTCTGCGATTGGCTGCAGTAAGCCCCATGGTCCAACGCGCATCGGTCCCAACCGCGCTTGCATGAATGCAGAGATCTTGCGTTCCAGGTAAGTTGCGTACGCGACCCAGGCAGCAACCAGAGTCACCACCAGCCCAATTTGTATCAACGGCCAGACAAAATAGTTGATGGTCTCTGCACTGAAAACTTTCAGCAACAGATCGTTAAGGAAATTTATTGGACCAAAGAGGAACATCGCACTCCTACCGGTCAATTTCTCCCAACACAATATCCAGTGTTCCTATAATCGCTACGACATCGGCAACCAGGTGACCGACGCACATTTGCTTCAACGCCTGCAGATTGACAAATGACGGAGGCCGAACTCGCACTCGCCACGGCTGCGCGCTACCATCCGAAACTAAATAACAACCAATCTCTCCTTTTGGACCTTCGATCGAATGGTAATAGTCTCCGACGGGAGGCTTCACTACTTTCGGCAGCTTGGCGTTAACTGGACCATCCGGCAAATTTTCCAAAGCTTGATCGATAATTCGACGCGACTGCCGCATCTCTTCAAGTCGCACAAGGTAACGATCGTAAGTATCGCCGTTCTCTCCTACCGGGATATCAAAGTCCATCTCACCGTATGCCGCATAAGGACGGGACTTCCTGACATCCCAGGCGACACCGGAACCTCTTAAAGCCGGTCCGGAAAGCCCAATTGCAACGGCTTCGGCCGCCGATATCACTCCAATTCCTACCGTTCTACTCAACCAGATTCGATTTTCAGAAAGTACAGTCTCATACTCGTCCAGACGTTTGGGAAAGTTATTTACAAACTGTCGCACGTCTTTACCGAAGTCATCGTATGCGTCGTTCGGCATTCCGCCGACGCGCCACGCATGACAAGTGAGTCGAGCGCCGAACTGTCGTTCAAAAATCTTGAGAATCTCTTCGCGTTCACGCAAGGCCCAAAGCAAGACGGTCACTGCTCCAATATCCAGAGCATGTGTCGCGAGCCACAGTAGGTGTGAAGCAATCCGATTGAGCTCGGTAAGAATGGTTCGCAGGTAATGCGCACGCATCGGAACCGCGAGACCCATCATTTGTTCGACTGTTTCTACCCAAACTAGGCCGTTTGAGACTGCCGCGATGTAATCAAGACGATCCCAATAAGGAGCAATCATCGTGTACATTCGATTTTCTGCAATCTTCTCCATTCCGCGATGCAGGTAACCGATGTCACAGTCGAGATCCATGACTGTTTCGCCATCAAGCCTCAAGACCACTCGCAGCACCCCATGAGTAGAGGGGTGTTGCGGACCCATGTTCAGCACCATTTCAGGGCTGTCGAGCAGCGTTTCTTGCGTTGTGGCGATCTCTACTTGATGCATTTTCTATAAAATTAACTGGCGACGTTCTCTTGAGGTTTATAACAACCCGTGACGCGCCACGGCTCGATCACTAAACCAATCTCGGCAACGTCTCCAGCTGTCTTCCGCTTTAGAAGTTTCAAAACTATTGCCGTAGCTGCGCTCGCCTTATTCCAAACGTTTCGCGGAGCAGCTGTTTCAGTCAAAACGAACCCGTCTTTTTCGGCAGCCTCAGCCGAATCAAAAACTTTGGCGTCATAATGAGTGGCAATCTCTTTTGGAGTCATGATCGCAGGCCGTCTATTCGCCGACGAAACAATTACTTGTCCTTAGGCATCACTTCTTTGCCACCCCGGAAGATCTCACGCATCACTCTTTCCTGCGGGACAGACAAGATTTCTAAACCATAAACACGGCGTTGTTCTAACTGTTCAGCTTGCACCGTATCCAACGCAGGCAAGTGTTTTTCGGTCCATGAGTTTTCAACAAACTCTAATGGATAGTCTTTGCGCAACGGATACCCTTCCCAATCAGGCGGCAGCAGCAATCGTCTCAGGTCCGGATGGTTATTAAAATGAACGCCGAAAAGATCAAAGACCTCACGCTCGAGCCAATTTGCAGATGGCCACACGCCGGTTACGCTATCGGCTGATTGACCTTCGGCAACTGTGATTTTTAGCCGGATTCGTTCGTTTGCCGGAATTGAGTGCAGGTTATAGACAATTTCAAATGGAGCGTCTTTTCGGTCCGGATAATGAACGCAGGTTAGGTCACTGAGGTAGTCGAACGGGCTTTCGGAATCCAGCCTGAGAAAGTCACAGACTTCTACAATTCGGTTCGCATCGACGTAGACTGACAATTGCCTTAGGAACTCAGTAGCATCTCCAACTCCATCGCCGAATCGAGCCTTTAACTTTTTGACCAACGGATGATTTGAGGCGTCGGTGGGCTTCGGACCTTCTTCTTTCTTCTTTACCGGGGGCTTTGGAGCGGCGGCGTCAGCTGGGAGCGATTCTTTAATTGAGGCTACGCGCGACTTTGCTTGCTCTACCAATGACGCCTTTTCGGCGTCAGAACCAGCGGCAGCACTAGACGCTAAGTTTTCAGATGGTTTTGGCTGCCCGGACGAGTCAGTGTTTGACGCGTCCGGCCTCGTTGGTTCGTCGGAACCGGGCTGCTTCGAGTCTTCTGACATAGATGCCCTACGGCTGTCTACACTTACACTGTGTTCAAATCACGATCTACTTGTCGGTATGAGAGCAAAGAACCGCGCAAATATACGCGCTCGAAAAATGTCGGTGTTACAAAAAGTACAGAAGGACGGCGAAAATCGATTTAAACACGCGCCTTATATTGTGTCAACTCAGTTGTTTTTTTAACGAGGAACATTACTTAACAGGTAGTTAGTATCGGATCAAATCCTCACCTCCGCATGCCCAGATAACAGTTGCGACGCCAATAGTTGGGAACGTGAGTCTCAATTTCGGTCGACCATTATTGGGTAGTGTCCTAACTTGGCTTACTCTGTGCACCCTTTGTGGCCTCTGTGCCTCAGTGGTGAGTAAAGTCCTCGGGAAAACCAATCACCACGAGGCACAGAGTCCACAAAGGTTGCACAGAGAACGTTTAGATTAGGACTCCCATATCGCTCCGGCTTGACGTTTTTGAGCCCCGACATCTATCATGTCTTGTTTGAAAATACGGCCCATTAGCCGTCTATAAGAGAGAAGCAAAGAAGTAAATGAAACCAGGAATTCATCCAACTTACGAGGAAATGACAGTCACCTGTGCTTGTGGCGAGACCTTCAAGACCCGCTCAACCCACAAAGGGGACTTACACGTAGAAATTTGTTCGGCCTGCCATCCATTTTTCACTGGCAAACAGAAACTGGTAGATACGGCAGGGCGTGTTGATCGCTTTAACAAACGGTACGGCAAGAAAACAGCACCCGAGGCCACTGCCAAATAAGCCGTCGTCATTAATGGTTTTACAGAGTCGACATTAGCCTATCCACCTGAACGCCGGCGTTGTTCACCTGATCGCCTTGGTGCATCTAAGCACCGGAGATCGACGAATCGCCGGCGTTAGTCTATCTGAAGGATTCAGGTTCCAGGGGCCGGGGATCTGCTATCAAACCACTGGCTGTTGATATAGGAAATATAACGATGTCCTTAAAGCACTTACTCTTGAAACCAATTCTAAGCGTCGAACGAGATCTGATCGTCGGTGGTCAGGCTGTTATTGAGGGCGTAATGATGAGAACTCCAAACGCTTATGCGATCGCGGTACGCAAAGCAGACGGAACTATCGTCAATACCGCTGCCTCTTTACCAAAGTGGAGCGACAGTTACCCGATCCTGAAATGGCCTGTATTGCGCGGTGGGGCTGTCTTGATTCAATCGATGGGTCTCGGCATCAAGGCTCTCAACTACTCGGCCAACGAAGCCTTTGCAGAAGTTGAAGAAGCTAAAGCTGAAGAGGTTCAAATAGCTTTATCACCAGCCGTCATCGAAGGCGAAGGCGACTTTGCCGGACTCACCGGCGCAGTACCCGGCCTGTTTCCCGTCCCAACCAAGAAGCGTTCAAAAGACGAGCTGAAAAAAGGTACTACTGCGGCCGCCGCGAGCTCGATCGTCTTCGCGTTGATTTTCAACATTCTCTTGTTTGTTGCCGCTCCCCTGTTACTTACTAATGCACTTTTCATAGCTGCAGGCTGGGCGTCGGTTCCAGCAGTGATTGCGACTGCTCCAGCCTCAAACAACAGCCCCGCACAAAGTTCTGACACTTCGAATAGCGAGACCAATCAAGCTTGGTACTCGACTGCCTGGAGCGGAGTTCGCACATATTTGCACCCCGTTCGACCGTCAGTCGCGTTCAACCTTATCGACGGACTGATCAGGATGTCGTTCTTTCTGATCATGATTACCAGCTTCTCGTTATTGAAAGATATACGTCGAGTCTTTGAGTATCACGGAGCAGAACACAAGACAGTCTTTACCTGGGAAGCTGGCCTTCCCCTAACCGTCGAGAATGCGCGTCCGCAACGCCGTCAACATCCTCGCTGTGGCACGAGCTTCTTAATGGTCGTGATGTTGGTTGCGATAATTCTCTTCTCGGTGATCAAGTTTGATTCGCTTCTACTCAACTTCGTCATTCGGCTCGCACTCATGCCACTCGTCGCCGGGCTCTCATACGAGATCATCAGGCTTTCGGCAAAGAAAGAGAGTAGCTGGTTCTTTAAGTTCATGACGAAACCTGGAGTTTGGCTGCAAAACATCACGACTCAAGAACCAGACGACAAGCAACTTGAAGTAGCCATTGAAGCCCTAAAAGAATCGTTGAAACTCGAGCCGTCGAATGGCGAGCCCGTGCTCGCCCCGCTCTCGTGAGGTTTGTATGTTAGATAAACTGGAACAAATTGAAGTCAGATATAAAGAGCTTACTGAGCAACTGTCGTCCCCTGAATTGCTCGCTAATCCTTCGGATTACGGCAAAGCTGCCAAGCAGCACCGGTCTCTCGGAGAAGTTGTAGAAAAGTTTCAAGCTCTGAAAGGCTTAAAGACGGAGATCAGCGAAGCGCGCGAACTATTCGAGACTTCGGACGACGAGGAAATGCGCGAAATGGCCCGGCAGGAACTCGAGAATTTGCAGGGCCGGCTCGGAAAAACCGAGGAAGAACTGAAGATCCTCCTGGTTCCCACAGATCCAAATGATGAAAAGAACGTAATTCTCGAAATTCGAGCAGGTACAGGAGGCGATGAAGCCACCCTGTTTGCCGCTGAGATGCTCCGGATGTATTCGCGTTACGCCGAACGACAGCGCTGGAAATTTGAAGTTCTCGAAGCCTCCGAGTCTGGTATTGGTGGACTCAAAGAAGCGATTGCGCTAATCGAAGGCGATAAGGTTTACTCGAAGTTAAAACACGAATCCGGAGTGCATCGCGTCCAGCGCGTGCCACAAACCGAAGCGAGTGGTCGCATTCATACCTCAGCCATCACCGTTGCGGTGCTTCCTGAAGCTGAAGAAGTTGACGTGAAGATCGATCCGAAAGATCTGCGCATCGACACTTTCTGTTCTTCGGGTCCCGGCGGCCAGTCAGTAAACACTACTTACTCCGCGGTGAGATTGACCCACCTACCAACGGGAGTTGTGGTGTCCATGCAGGACGAAAAATCTCAGATTAAAAACCGCGAGAAAGCGATGCGAGTCTTGAGAGCGCGTCTGCAAGAACTCGAAGAACAAAAGCAGCATGAGGCGCTGGCCAGTGAACGGCGCTCGATGGTTGGTTCGGGAGATCGATCGGAAAAAATCAGGACTTACAACTTTAAAGAAAATCGCGTGACCGATCATCGTATTGGTCTAACTATTCATCAACTCGACCTCGTGATGGAGGGCAACCTCGATCCCTTCATCGATGCACTCGTGGCCCACTATCAAGCTGAAAAACTTAAAGCTGAAGCCGTAGCGGCTTAGCGGTCGAACCTCCAAAGCCAACTCGAGCGCTGATGTCCCAAACTACTCAAGTTCTTCTGATTCGTCATGGCCAATCGGAAGGAAATGCCGAAAAGCGTTTTGGCGGGCATACGGCAACACCACTTTCACCACTGGGACTTCGGCAGGCTGAAGCGACTGCAGCCGCAGTGGCCGAAGAGCCTATCACCGCAATCTACTCGAGTGATCTTCTTCGTGCTACAGAAACCGCTCAACCACTTTCACTCTTAACTAAACTAGACGTACACCAATCGGGTGCTTTTCGGGAACGCAGCGTCGGAGTGATGGAGGGTTTGACTTTTCAAGCAGCAGCAGAAAATCATCCGGAGCAATACGCCGCTTTACTACGTCGAGATTTTGACCACATTTTGAAGGGTGGCGAGAGTTATCGACAGTTGCTTGATCGTGCCTGGATGAAACTCGATGCAGTTCTCGCTCGGCATGCCGGAGGACGCATCGTAATCTTCAGTCACACCGGCACAATTTGTATCCTGGCCTTACATTTAATGGGAGCGTTAGACGCACCAGAACTTAGACCAGTTTGGATTTCGACTTCTAATTGCGGAATCAATCGGATTGAAATACGCGACGATGGCTTCATTCGCGTGATTGCGATCAACGACACCAGACACTTGATCGGAATCCAGTAGAGCCGAATAGATCATTGTGGCAGTGACGAAAGTCTCTGACGTTCGCTCGAACTCCAGTCACATAAGGCCTTCACATCAGCCTGACTCAACTTGGACCCGGGATGAAGCGGAGTATAAGAACTCAACGGCATTTCACCACTCTGAACCATCTCACACATGTCCTCGAGTCGATGGCGTTGACGATTTCTATCAAGTTTCCCCCACTCTGATAAATTCATATCGCCGCGTGCCTCGTTAACATGATCAATTACAAACCATGAGACTGGAGCAACATTTGAGTACCAGGGCCAACGAGTATTATTCGAATGGCAATCGTTGCACGATCGGTCAAAAATAGAGGCAACGGCAGGAGTTACTTGCGCCTGACTCTCAATACTAAGTGAGGGATCGGCCGCGGGATTTGTTTTTGCCGGACGCACGAACTGCGCTGCGACTAACAGGATCACTACAATTAAGAACAGCCATTTGAGTACGCGCCACGCTTTACTCATAGATTTCCTCGCCGCACCGATCCTGGATATAAATCATGAGCACAATACCTTACCCCATCGGCTTCGATCGATACCACTCGCGGCATGATAGTCTCCTTATAAAGTTTTCTCCGTGCATCCTTTGTGTTCTCAGTGTCTCTGTGGTAGACGGTCTTACCAATTGAGGCCACCACCGAGGCACAAAGACCACAAAGGCGGCACAGAGGTGTAAAAGGACGCGTCTGCGCGCTCGTCGGTCTCCTTTCGACTCGACATGGTCCAAGTTCAAGGACTACCAAAGTTTGACATTCGTCTGGTAAACCCATTCTTAATGGTCCAGTCTTCAGCGCCCTTCTTGGGTACCATCATATTTCCTTGCCACGTTTGTTCAAGCGCCATTCTCCAGTGAGAGAGCATCTCCGAATCCAAACGCAATATTCCTTCTCGAGTCACACCTGGAGGCAGAGGGACAAAGGCTTCAATCTTCTCCATCACCCTCACACGATCTGCAGCATCGACTCTTGAAAGCAGATGCCAGAGCGTCAAGGTATCCCGGGGTCGTGACTCTTTTAATATGCTGGTTAACGCCAGAGTTCGATTGTCGGGTCCTGCATTGAAATCAATCGAGATCAACTCGCTCCGAAAGGTTGGAGAACAATCCTCAAAATAGGGCGTGCCTGGTCCAATACCGGGCCTGGTCTCGCAAGCAGCGCCAGCGGGCACGATCGACTCGCGATCCTTCAGCTGCAACTCAACCCAACCTGAGGTTACACGCAGCAGGCTGGAGCCGTCTTTACCGACTTCAAGACTGTAGGCACAACCAAGATCAGCGGCGACAGCAGAAGGAGTATCCACAAAGAAAAGACGAGGTGGCGCCCAGATTCTCGCACTCAGTTTACCTTCCGCCAATTCCAGACGGTGTTTCGTCGGCTCTGTTTCCAGTAAACGCACCCGCGTATTAGGGTCGATCTCGACATGCCCAATTGAACCAACGGCGATCTGAGCTCGCGACTTACCGTCCGTTTCGAGCCACTGTCCAACACCTAGCCGTCCCCTGTTGCCAAACTCCCTCGACGCGATCGTGGGAACTCCGTCGAGATTGGTCACTTGCCAGAACGATTGATTGCTGACCCTGCTCTGCGACTGGCGATGCCAAATAATTACGATTGTAGAAAAAACGAGAAGAGTTGCCGCGATTGCTGCGAGTTGAACCCGTGTAGGAAAGAACGCATGTCGCAACAACGCGTGATCCGAATTTGGAGGTTGGTGGCGTTCGAGTTGACTCTCCAATCTGGACCACAAGAAGTCGGGCGCTTTCAAAGTTGAAATTTGCTCAGCGAATGAAATACCAAGTCTGATCTGATCAAACTCATCTCTGCATTTCGAACAGATCAAAATATGCTCAGCAAACTTCCTGGCGTCATCAACGGACAGTTCGCCGTGACAATAAGCTGACGCATCCCTGGTGACGTGATTCGAGAACATATAACTCTTGCTTCCTGCT
>DATIBX010000806.1:0-8281 GCA_035457105.1 Pyrinomonadaceae bacterium | reverse complement strand
CACAGTAGCAGGGCATCGGTAAGAAAGTCATAAATGAGACGTTAAGAGTTCGTTAGGGAGTTGTTAAAAGATTGAAGAACACTCTTTCAAAAGAAGATTAGGAAAACTATTCAGCGACCATAAGTGAGGATAGGTGAGTTGCAACAGTCTCTCTCCCTCCACTTTTTTTACAAGCATTCCAAAGGAGATCCTTTACGACAATTTAATGGTCCGTTTACTACAATTTAAGGGTTGAGCCACGCGTATGCGACAAACGCTTTCTAAGATGTAGGACTCATCATGAGTAGGAAAGGACCAGAGGAAGAACGATGAAAAACTGTTTTCAAGAGAGCGTGTCTGTCGGAGTCGGTGCATTATTAATATTGTGCCTGACGGTAATAACAGTTCCGGGCCAAAGGAACCCAGCGAAGCGGATGAATGATGCCACGTTGCGCAAGGAAATGGCTGGCCGCAGCGATCCGTGGAGGCAGTCGGAATTGGAAGCGGTGCTTGCCGATGCGAAACTCCTGGAAGAGGAAGGCGCTGCTGCCAACTCCGGTGCACCTGCCGTCGTGAAAGTGTCCATGCGGAATATGCGGTTTTCTGATGTGACACTTAACATAAAGAAAGGCACAGTTGTGGAGTGGAAGAATGACGACCTTGTACCTCATACCGTCACTTCAGCCTCCTTTGATTCCGGTTCCCTCGGGCCTGGAAAATCATGGCGGCACACGTTCACGAAGGCAGGTCAGTTCCCGTATGCCTGTACATTCCACCCCGCGATGACAGGTGTTGTAGTCGTCAAGTAACCACAAAGCAAACTGGGTACGCGCGTGCTTGGCGATTTTATGGTGCGGTGTCTAGAGTGCTTAGGATCCACCCCGGAGACTTAATTCGAGTCTGGGTTATAACTGACCGCGCAACGCCTCGGCCTCTCCCTGCAGAGCGTGTGCGTCTTAAGAGTCGTGATACGGGGTGAGCGTGACTTTAGCAGGATGCAAGTTAGGAAGACATAAAGGGGAGGTTAAGAGTGCATCAGCAAGCGGTTAAGAGAAAGTTAGCCGACAAACTTTTGTATTTCCGGTTCGAACTTACGCTTAATCTTCCTCAACATTTGAAGACCAGGTTACTGCAGCAACACAATAATGTGTTTTTCCTTTCCAGCTCGGACATCACAGCCAGCCGTTAGTAAATCCGGCCCGGCGCAAACCCTTCACTAAGTAGGAGCATCCGCGCATCAGTTTCCAGATCAGACCCGAACGATAATTCTCGATCATCAACACGATCGGTCCCTGGTTGAGGCCGTAGTGCCACTGCGATACCCACCCGTGCTGGCCACCCATTTGATCTGGAAAGGTTGGATTAAATGTTGCCTTGAAGCCGTAAGTATTATTCTCTCGCAGGCGAATTTGATTGAAATATTCAATTGCCGGCACTACGAGTTCGGGAGCGAAAGGTAGCGAAGCGACCACGGCCCACGGCGCCAGCGTTCCATCGTCCGGTCCAAAAGGAGCCCCACGCGCAACGTAATCGAAGAACTGTCGCTCGACTCCTTTTACTTTAATCGTGGTTGGGCCCGGGCCATCACTCGCCGTAATTCCCCAGCAGTCTTTGGCGTAGCCTTCAAAGCCTAACGGATTGTGGATCGCATACTGACGCTGGACGTAGGTTGCCCGTCGACTGTTCTCGAAATAATCCAAGCCGCGTTCGCGCATGAATCGGTCCTGGATGCCGCGAAAGTCCACCCAGAGATGGGACAGTTGATGAATGAAGAGCGGTCCGGCGTAGAGTAACTCCGTATCATAGATTTTCTTCCATTCGTAGCTCGCAGACCAGGCCTGATAACTCTCTGCCGTCAGTGGATGTGACGGAGAGCCTAAGGCAAGAAGATAAAGTAGCAGGGCCTCATCGTAGCCGTTCCATCGATACTGCAGAAAGCCGCTCTCTGATTTCCATCCATGGGTGACGGTGGCACCACCGTCAAGCGCCCACTGCCAATCGGCGCGACGATAGAGTTCGTCGGCCAACGTCCGTATCTCCTGTTCCTCGGCGGAATCGTGATCGAAATAAGCAGCCGCGGCCAACATCCCTGCAAACAAAAACGCTGAATCCACAGTTGACAGCTCACATTTCCACGCACGGCGTCCAGTTTGCATATCGAGAAAGTGATAGTAAAAGCCTTTAAAGCCGGTTGCATCAGCGGCGTTAGACTGCTCGCTATTCGAAAAGAACCTGAGCACCGTGAGTGTCTTTCGAATGGCTTCACTGCGAGTGCAAAAGTCGCGTTCGACGCCGATGGGATATGCGGTGAGTGCGAGTCCAACCGCGGCGATACTCGCGGGCCATCCCGGGCGTGTCTTATCTGCTATAAGGCCGTTGGCTGGATTGTCTTCGTGAAGGAAGTAAGCGAATGTGTCACGCTGGAGACCTTCCAGCATCGTCTTGTTCTGACGATCGAGAGACGTAATGTCGGGTATCTCCTGAGGCTGATTCATCTAGTATTTGCTTAGGCTGGCGACTGACCACTGCACTGTGGTTATGAGCGTGGCAGGGTAGATTCCCAGCCATACGAGCAGCATCGTCAGAGCGGTAAGCGCAATGGTGTCAGTTAAGGAGAGTGACGAAACTGTAACCTGAGTTGCGCGTGGTGGATCCTTGTACATGGCTACGATAATGCGCAAGTAATAGAAGAGACCGATCCCGCTACTCACTACCAAAATGAAAACCAGCCACCAGAGCGTCGAACCCACAGCTGCTGCAATGATATAGAACTTTCCAATGAAGCCGGCCGTAAGCGGAATGCCCGCGAGCGAAAGGAGCGATGCTGCGAACACGACTGCGAGCCATGGCCGTTGCCAGAACAGACCCTGGTAATCGATCATCGCAGCCGCCTCTCTATCTTTATTAGACAGCACCGTGATCACTCCGAGTGCGCCCAACATGGTGACAAAGTAGGCAACAAGATAATAAGTAACAGCAGCCGACCCAATGCTGCCGCCTGCGAGAAACGCCACCAGCAAGTACCCCAGATGAGCAATGGAAGAATAAGCGAGGATGCGCTTGACGTTTGTTTGCAAGAGAGCTAGTAGATTGCCAGCAATCATCGATACGACCGCGATGACGGTGAACAAGACAAAAAGCGAGCTGGAGGCGTCAAGACCAAGTCGGGAGAAATATCGCATTAGCAGCGCAAACATTCCTCCTTTTGAAATAGTTGCAATGAACGCGGTAACGGGGGCAGGCGCACCTTCGTACACATCCGGCGTCCACATATGGAACGGAACGACTGCCAGTTTGAATCCGACTCCGACGATGATCATCGCCAGACCAGAAAGCACCAGGGTCGAAAGAGCTTTGCCGCTCATCAACGACGACATGCGGGAAACGTCCATGGTTCCCAGATCGGCGTACATTAGCGCCATGCCAAACAAGAGGAAGGCGGAAGATGCCGCCGCAAGAATCAGATACTTGATGCCGGCTTCTATGGAGAGTTCGCTTGAGCGTTGGTAGGCGATCAGAACGTAAAGTGAAACGCTTAGAATCTCCAGCCCCAGAAAAAAGGAGACGAAATGCGTGCTCGCGACGAGGACTGCCGATCCCAGCGTTGCTAAAAGCAGAACCAGATAGAATTCCTCACACTGCTCGCGATGCCTTTCCAGATAGCTGTAAGACAACAAAGCCACGACGAAGCTTGCTGCCAAAATAAGACCCAGGTAGAAGAGCGAGTAACTATCCATGATCAAGAGTGCCGCCACCTGACGCGGAACCTCGCTCGAAATGAAGAACAGCGACGCGAAGGCTCCGGCATGAGCGAGCAGCGTCAACGTCAGTGTGAGCGCGTGGTTGCGCCTCGCGGCAACGACGAGCATGATCACGATCGTCGAGCAGGCTAAAACAATCAAAGGGGACAAAGCGATCAGATCTGCCGCAGTCAATGCGCACCTCCCTGATCGAGCGAACCCGGCGATCCCGCGACGGCGGACTTGCTGTTGCCCACGCCCAGGCCCTGAATAATGCTTTCCACTGAAGGTCGCATTGTGTTGAGCACCGGTTGAGGAGCAAGGCCTAACCCGATAATGGTAGCGATCATCAAAGCCATGCTTCCAACTTCCCGTGGTGAGAGGTCGTGCAGTCTCGGGTATTCACGCTGCGGTCCATGAAATGCGCGCTGGATTATCCACAACGAATATACAGTGGCGAAGACAATTCCTACTGTGGCAAGGACGGTTAGCGGAATATTAATCGGGTACACTCCGAACAGAACCAGAAACTCCCCAACAAAGTTACCGAGGCCTGGAAGCCCGAGCGAAGCAAGACAAAACAGCATGGTGACGGCCCCCATGCGTGGGACAACTGCCCACAATCCTCCCATGTTGTCGAGATTGCGTGTGTGAATCCGTTCGTCAAGCGCTCCCACGAGAACGAAAAGTGCACCGGTGCTAATGCCGTGAGCGAGAATCTGAATCAATGCTCCTTGCATGGCAATTTCATTTAACGCAAACACACCGAGAAGTACGAAGCCCATATGGCTAACGCTGGTATATGCGACGAGCCGTTTCAGATCTGTTTGAGCGAATGCCAGCACTGCACCATAGAGAATACCTATGACCGCAATCGTCATAGCCGCCGGAGCAAACGCCTTCGCTGCTTCAGGAAAGAGAGGAACCACAAAACGCAATAACCCGTAGGCGCCGGTCTTTAATAGGAGTCCAGCCAGGATCACACTGCCTGCAGTCGGCGCTTCAGTATGCGCATCGGGTAACCACGAGTGCAGGGGTAGCGCAGGCAGTTTCACAGCAAAGGCAATAAAGAATCCAAGCATTAACCACATAGCCACAGCCGGTGAAATTGAGGTGCCAAGCAATTGCAGGTAGTCGAACGTGTAAATGCCGGTGGTGCGCCCGTGCACGAAATAGAGGCCAATGATGGCGACCAGCATCAGCAGGCCACTCACCTGCGTAAAAAGAAAGAATTTGATGGCCGCGTAGACTCGGTTCTCGTGCCCCCAGATTCCTATGAGGAAGTACATCGGAACGAGCATTAGTTCCCAGAAGAAATAAAAGAGAAAAAGATCGAGGGCAAGAAAGACGCCGATGATGCCGCTCAAAATCCACAGCAGATTGAAGTGGAAAAAGCCGACGCGTTTCTGCACCTCATTCCAGGAGCACAACACGGAAATGAAGCCCAGAAACAATGTGAGGAGTATGAGCAGCAGACTCAATCCATCAAGACCGAGGTGAAGGCTGATGCCGAATGGGGGAATCCAATTGAGATTCAATTCCACTAGCCACTGGCCAATCCTGGTCTGTCCGTGGCGCGAAGCTGCGACACTGACTAAAACAAGATCAATCGCCAGAGCTAACAGTGAAATGTAGCGCGACCAAAGAGCACTAAATCGATTGGCCGCCCACGCGCCTGCTCCACCAAGCAGCAAGACTATGATCATCCATGCCAGAATCATAAAAATACCACGATCGCGACTGCCACAATTGCGCCAAGCGCAATTCCGGTCATATACCAACGCACCTTTCCGGTCTCTGTCTGCGACAGTGCCCGATAGAAAACCTCATTAAGTTTCGCAATGCCATCGTAGATAGAATCAATGAAATCATCTTTATTGGTGCGAGCAAGCCAGATGTACGGCGTGACGAACAACTTGTTATAGAGCCAGTCAAATCCCCAACCACCAAACCAGAAGCGATCCAATGCCGCGCCCAGCATGGACCGCGCCGCACCGTCTGCACTAACGCGTCGCCGAAGAAAGAATAGATAAGCCAGATAGATCCCGGAGAGCGATACGACTGCAGCTACAATCTGTAACACCAATTCGGCGTGTGTACGACCTTCTACATAGCGCAGTGCGGGTAACGCGCTTCCCAAAAACTCCGAGAACCATGGTTGGCCGCCCACTGTACGTGGCAACTCGACAATTCCTCCAACCAGCGAGAGACACGCGAGCACAATCAATGGCAGGCGTATTCCATTGCCTGGTGTGTAATTCACCTCATACTTTGCCTCACCGAAAAAGGTGAGGAATACCATCCGAAAGGTATACAGCGAAGTCAGCAGCGCTCCCACCAGTCCGGCGATCCAAAGCCAGGTGCTGCCCGAGGGGGAGGACCACGCGCTCCATAGAATCAGGTCTTTGCTGTAAAAACCTGCCGTTACCAACGGTAAGGCTGAAAGCGATGCCGCGCCGATCAGAAATGTCCAGAACGTTAAAGGCAATCGCCGGCGTAAGCCACCCATTTTGTACATGTCGTGTTCTTCGTGCATGGCTAGGATAACTACGCCTGCAGCCAGGAAGAGCAGGGCCTTGAAGAACGCGTGAGTCATCAGATGGAAGATCGCCGCTGACCATGCGCCCACTCCCAAAGCCAGAAACATGTAACCGATCTGGCTAATCGTTGAGTAAGCGAGGACCCGCTTGATGTCGTGTTGCGAAAGCGCGCTGAAGCCTGCGATTAAGAGTGTCGCTGCTCCGATCACTGCAACTGCCGACTGCACTGGTGGAGCAAGCGAAAACAGCACGTGTGCTCGCGCGATCAAATAGACTCCGGCAGTCACCATCGTCGCTGCGTGAATGAGCGCGCTCACTGGCGTTGGTCCAGCCATCGCGTCCGGCAACCAGGTTTGCAGTGGCAGTTGCGCCGACTTGCCTACGGCTCCGCCCAACAACAATGCGGCAGCAGCAATTGCGAGTGGTGAATTCATTGTCCAGTGCTGTGCAGCTCGTTGCATCACTTCCTGGATCTGTAACGTACCGAGATGCGTGAACAACAGAAAGAGGCCAATGGCGAACGCCGTGTCGCCAACTCGCGTTACGATGAACGCTTTGCGGGCAGCTCGACCATTGGCGGGATCTTGGTACCAAAAACCTATGAGCAGATAACTGCAGAGTCCCACCCCTTCCCAGCCCAGATAAAGCAACAATAAGTTGTCTGCCAGCACCAAGGTGAGCATCGAGCCGACGAATAGATTCATGTAGGCGAAGAAGCGGCTGTAACCTGCATCATCAATCATGAACTCCGACGAATAGAGATGAATCAGAAAACTGACGAAGGTGATCACGAGCGTCATCACCAAAGATAGCGGATCGAGATAGAAAGCAACCCTTGGGGTGAAGTTGCCAACCGAGATCCAGGTCCACAGCGTTTGTGAGTAAACGTGATTCGAGGGCGGCGAATTTATGAAACTAACACCCGCGACGAGAGCGACAGCGGTCGATAGGCCGACAGAGCCGACGCCTACGCTCGCGACTATAGCGCGAGACAGACGGGCGCCAGCTAGCGCAAGCACGATGTAACCTGCGAACGGGAGAGCGGGTATTAGCCAAAGCCAGTCGAGCATCTCATCCTCGCATCTTGCTCGCTGCGTCAACGTCGAGCGTTTGCAAACGGCGATAGAGTTGCAGCAGCAGTGCTAGTCCGACGGACACTTCCGCTGCCGCAACCGCCAGTATGAAAACGAACATCACCTGACCGTCCTCCTGAGCCCATCTCGATCCCGCAACTACAAAGGCTAGTCCGGCCGCATTCAACATGATCTCGATGGACATCAGTATGAAGATGACGTTACGTCGTACGAGCACGCCTACCAGCCCCAAAGCAAAGAGGAGCGCGGCGAGAAGCAATCCTTGCTCCATTGGCAATACCGGCATGTTCAATTCCTTTCTTCGCGAGAATCTCGGCCCAGGTGATAAGCACCGACCACCCCACCGAGCAGCAACATAGACGCAAGCTCGGCCCCTAATAAATAAGGACCGAACAATGCAATTCCCACTTGCTTTGCTTGGATCGTCTCGGTTGTCATTGGCTGATGTCCGCTCTGCCTAAGCATAAAGATAAGTTCGATTAGGAGAATGATTGTGAGGATGATGGGTCCCAGCCACATACGCGTCGGCAGCCAAGCGTTCTCTTGCTCGACTGTGCGCGGGCCCAGGTTGAGCATCATCATCACAAAGACAAACAGCACCATGATCGCGCCGGCGTAGATAATCACTTCCAATGCGGCAATGAATGGCGCGCCGAGCCTGAAGAAGATCATAGCCACGGACAAAAGCGAGACAATCAGATAAAGCAGAGCGTGCACTGCGTTCAGGCGCGTGATGACCATCGCTGTTGCCACGGTCGCTACGACTGCTGGGATATAGAAAAACCAGTCCATTGTGGTTGTCCGTCAAGGCAGCAGGCTGCGCACATCAACTGGGGGAGCTTCGTTCTCAGCCTCGCCCTTGTTTTTTCCCGCGATCGCCAGTCCGGCAATTTGGTAGAAGTTATAGTCTGGATACTTGCCCGGACCG
>DATIBX010000805.1:0-2454 GCA_035457105.1 Pyrinomonadaceae bacterium | reverse complement strand
GCGCGCAGCTCGTTCATACTCTGGCTTTGAAAACTTCGTCGTCGCAAGAGCACTCTCCATGTCGCGCACCGCTTCCTGCTTGATCACTTGTGCAGTCAATCCCGGGCGTATGTGATTCAAGATCGCGCGATAACACGTCAGGTAGAATCCATACAACTCGCGCTGCCATGGACTAAACTTTCCGTTCACCGGCCACATACGCGTGACGTCCGCCATGTAGTAACCAACGTCGGGCGCATAGTCCATCAACAAAAAGTCGCCGTCCAACATCTTGCGTTGGCCCGCATTGTAATGTGGCCAGAAGGCGTTCTGCCCGCTGGCGATCAGCGAGTAATAAGCATCTCCCTGGGCACCATCTCGATAGAAGACGTATTTCGCGACTGCGTCCAATTCGTATTCGTAAATATCAGGGACAGTCGAGCGCATTGATTCCATCAGGGCGAGACCAGAAAGCCGAGTCGCCTTTTCGATCATCGCAATCTCGCGCGGACTCTTGATAAGACGCAGTTGATCGAGCGCGGGAGTGAGGTCGCTGATGCCAAACTGCGGAAAGCGCGTTCGGAGCAACTGAATAAACTCGCCTTCGCGCGAGCCACGGCCATCGAAAGGATCGGCAGCGTAATCGCCAATCACACGTACTGCTAAGTCACGCGACA
This sequence comes from Pyrinomonadaceae bacterium, assembly GCA_035457105.1. Taxonomy (GTDB): domain Bacteria; phylum Acidobacteriota; class Blastocatellia; order Pyrinomonadales; family Pyrinomonadaceae; genus PSRF01. The sequence goes on along the minus strand of DATIBX010000805.1, from coordinate 1,798 downwards.
TCGCAGTTCCTTCGGCCGGACTAAACGGTGTGTAAATCGTGCGAATAACACCGCCGCGTGCATAACGCGCCAGATGCTCTGCTAACAGATCGATGCCAAAGACATCATCAACGCCGCTCAGCTTCTTCACCTCGTCTGCATCTTCGGCTGAGAGCAATTTGCCTTCGCCGCGTTCTCGGCCAGGGTTGCGGTGCGGCAGATAGAGCACCGTGCGTTTGGTAGCGCCGTCGAGTAATAAGTATGCATGTGGTAGCTCAATCCCGCACAAGTAGTAGAACTCGTTTGATTGGCGAAAGCGGGTGTAACCAGGAGGGCTTGGCGCTCCCTGGACCAGTGCGATTGAAGTCGCGTCAACCGACTGGAGGAGCTTTGCGCGTCGCGCTGCGAACTCTTCCGGTGGAAAGTCTTGTCTGAAAGGTGAGAATCCAACCTGCGCATTGATACTGATTGGGGCGCAAACTAAAAACACTACAAGTAGCCATCTACAATTTGCCTTCATTCCTTCATTCCCCTTTTTTCAACTCTTTCAGTCACGAACAAAGATTTCGAGTGGATTTCTCTGTGCAACCTTTGTGTTCTCGGTGTCTCGGTGGTGGTCCAGCTTACAAATTGAGCCGTCACCACAGAGCCACAGAGAGCACAAAGGTTGCACAGAGAAGTTCCCTAACAACTCCGAGCCTTTCGCTGTGTTTATGGTGCGGCACGTAGGTTCAAGGTCAGATTCTATCTATCCGATTAGATAGAGTCACTATCTTTTCCGTACCAAGACTCGATGAATCACTAGATTAACACACCGACGCTATTCCTTTACTTTGAATGAGTTAACTCAGTCCGATCCACCTTTCAGGCAATGGCACATCAATCGCAATCAACCACGCGCGATCTGAACAGGGTGTTAGAGAGCACCCGCCCAGATGTTTTGCAGAGTTGATATGAGACGACTTCACCTTCCAACGATAGCTCCCGACGGTAGTCTCACGACTCTGCGCAGTTTCCTCAATACAAGAAAGGTAGGAAGTATGAGAAAGCAAATCTTTTGGTTGCCGGTAATCCTCATGGCAGTTTTCGGCTTCGCTGTCGTGCCGGCAAGAGCCCAAACAGTTTATGGTGTTCGAGCCGAAGTCCCCTTTGATTTCATCGTTGGAAACAATACTTTGCCAGCCGGCAAGATCACTGTTCGAAGGACGAATTCAGGTGAGGCCGGTCCGTTAGAGGTTAGCAATCTCAATGAACGTCAACTTACGATTCGTATGGGACGTAGGATGACAGGCACGGAGGCGTCAGCACGAGGCAAGCTCGTATTTCGTCGGTATGGAAACAAGCACTATCTCGCCGAGGTTTGGATACCAGGCTATAAAGCGATAGCGGTGCTGAAATCCAAGGGCGAAAAAGCGCTCGAGAACGAGTTGCGTCTTGCTAAGAATTATAGACCAATGGTCGTAACCGTCTTCGCGACAATCGATTAATGCGGGCACGCAGGGCGGCTGCGGAGGGGAGATCTTCTCAGAATCCTTCAGTTGAAGCGTGGCAGCGCTGAGGATGGGGAGTCTTTAGGAATGCCGCAGTCAAAACGGCAGCATGAGGTGAGATCTTCCAGCATCCTGCGATTTGGAAGGGCAGTGCTGGGTGAGAGATCTTCCCGAATCCTGTCAGTTGGGAAGGGAGGTAGAGCCTTTTATTCACTCTGCTTCCCTTCTCGAACCCAGCAACGTTCTCGGTGCCAGTTAATTTTCCATAGGTGGATTCAATTTAGAAGTGCAACACCAAGCCCTGAGCGCTGAAAGCGCAGTAGAAGGTA
>DATIBX010000804.1:0-7164 GCA_035457105.1 Pyrinomonadaceae bacterium | reverse complement strand
ATAGAAACGCATCTGGCGTTTTGATTTTGGGTTGCTACGCGTGAGTCCTTCGACTGATATAAATTCTGATACCGACAGACCGATTCCTCCACGTCGCTTAAGCAAACGACGAAACGAGACATCTGTGACCCCAGCCATCGGAGACAGAACTAGCGGCGGATTGATTTCGATATCACGAATTTTGAAAGGCTTTAATTGCATTAGTGCTTGATCGTTACAGGAGTACCAACTTCAACGACATCGAACAACTCATTGATGTCATCATTCTCCAACGCTACACAGCCCCATGTCCAATCCTTAGCGGTGCCGTGGCCGTGGATATAGATCAAACCTCCCAATTTCGTGTATTGGGGCGGCATCTTTTTGGACCGAATCGCTTTTAGAATCGCGTCGTACTCTGCGGCACTTATCAAGCCATCTTTAAGGCCCCGCCTTGCGTCCTCCTCGTTTGGATAACTCAAGCCCAACGACAAGTAGTAAGCACTCTTAATATTCTTTACAAAAACGTAGAACTCACCTTCCGGCGTCGCGCCATCACCTTCGCGCTCTTTGTCAGGTTCAGGGTTGAAGCCGAGCGCGATCTTATAGGTCTTCAACAGCTTTTTTCCCGAATAGAACTCCAACTTGCGATCGTGCTTTCGCACAACGATCCAAGGTTGATCCACGCTACTCAGTCTTTGGCTCTCGGTTGTAAAAGCATCTTTGTCGCCATCGTAAGCCTGCAAGTTATCTGACGAGAGGAAATTCGCTGGAATAATCAAGCTTGGTGAAGCCAGCAGGGCCATTGTTGTAAGATGCAGAAGCTTCACAAGTCAGTATTGGTAGGAGTTTCGCTAAGCAGTTCGTACAAGGTCGCAGCGTCTTTGCGCGACGTTTGCCGCGCAGCAGGAACCGAGGACACTCTTACCACCAGCTCTTTATCGCGTTTTCGAATAGTTAGTTGATCGTCAACTCGGACTATATGAGCCGACTTTACTGGCGTTCCATTCAGCAAAACGAGCCCAGCATCACAAAGTTGCTGGGCCACGCTCCGTCGAGGACAAAGACGACTTGCTTTGAGGAAAAGATCGAGACGCATAGTCGTCGCTTAAGATTCTATACTTTGTGCTTTGTTACTTCACTTAATAACACTGATCGCTAAGTCGGAGGCAAAGCACAAAGGGCAAGGGCTCACAAACTAGGGCTTTTTGTTCTTCTTGTTATCTTCTTTTTCAGTTCCCTTGGCGGCCACCGACGTGTTTAGCTTTAGCAAAGGCTCAACAGTATCTTTGTACGTGTCGCTTACTTTGATAAAAGCCTCGTTCCGCAGATTTTGCAGGTAGGCCTCTCTTTCCTTGTCCTGACTTTCGAATAGCATCGCTTCGCGAACTTTGTTTTCGTTGAAAGTTGGCGTAGTTCCCGCCGGAGTCCGAGCATCAATTCTTAGAATCTGATACCCCTCCTGCGTACGAATAGGTTCAGAAACGCCACCAACTTTGACATCTTTAATCGCTGGTAAGAGATCTTCTCGAAGATTTGCGACTTCGAACGTTCCTACGTCACCACCGTCGTCCGGAGCTGTGCGTTTACCATTCTTCTCACGCTCAGAATTGGCTTTTGCTAACGCCACAAAATCAGCACCCGCTCTGATCTGCGTCACTAGTTCAGTAGCACGCGCTTTTACGCTGGCTTCATCTTTATTAGTTGTCGACAAATAAATTTCTGACAACTTGACAGTCTCGGGCGTGCGGAATTTATCAGGATGAGCTTCGTAGTATTTTTTGACCTCAGCGATGGATGGGCCAAGATAAACACGACGGTCTACTTCTTGCTGGAGCACCGCCTGTTTCATCATTTCCGACCGCATCGTCTCGCGAATGGTAGCCGGGTTGATCTTGTTCTGAACCATTACTTCTTCAAGCTTTTGGATCGAGTTAATACCCTGCTCGTGAGCGATATCAAGCATCCGACGATTTACTTCAGATTCGATTTCGGTGGCGAGGTCGAGCTCCTTGCCTTTCTGCAACAAGAGTTTTTCGTTTACTAATGTGGCAACCAGCTCTGCCTGGTGTTTGACGACCTCATCGTTAGCCTGTTTTTCGGTCATGCCTCGCTGCATCAGCGCTTCAACTCGTTCTTTAGTCTCACGCTTGAGCATTGAGAGGGTGATGACATCGTCGTTAACCTGAGCGATGACTTCATCGACAACAGTCATCTCACCTTCCTGGGCCTTGGCGAGTTTTCCCGATGACACAAAGATGAGAAGCGAGACACACGCCATTCCCAAAGCCGTCATAAATCTAGATCTCACAAGATTACTCCTTAATACAAACAGTTAGGACTTCCTTACGGAAGCCCAAAATTTGGGGGATTCTAATCGCTCGCATGAAGTTGCAGCAACACTCCACGCGCCTCTTCGAGCACATTGTCCTGTTGGTCTTCACTCAAAACCAGCCGTAGGACACCAGTTGGAGTGAACGACGACTGCTCATGCTTTCCGACAAATTCAGCCAGTTTTTCAGGGGAAACCCGTGCTTTTTCACTAAACTTGAACGCCACCCCATCCGGCGTTCGATCAATAGAAAGGAGGCCAACTTTTTCTGCAAGTTTTCTTAAGCGCGCGTAAGAAAATAGACGTTCTACCGAGAGGGGAATCCGCCCGTAACGATCCTCAGTCTCGGTTCGGATATTCGCCAGAGTAGGTTCATCCTGGGCTGACGAAACCCGTTTGTAAGCGCGTAAACGCTGGCCCATATCGGAAATATACTCTTCTGGGATAGCCACATCGACCCCCAGATTTAGCGTCACGCTGGTCTCGTCTTCAACGGCCTCGCCTCGCAATTCGGCTACGGTTCGTTCGAGCATCTGGGTATACAGGTCAAATCCCAGTGCATCCAGATGTCCTGATTGCTCGCCTCCGAGAAGATTTCCGGCACCTCTCAACTCTAAATCCAGGGCTGCAATCCTGAAGCCTGCGCCCAAATCAGAAAATTCCCTGATGGCCGCCAAACGTCGTCTCGCGATCGGAGACAGCTCTTGTTCACCCGGAATTAGCAAATAAGCATATGCCCTACGGCTTGAGCGGCCAACGCGACCTCGTAATTGATAAAGCTGTGAGAGACCGTACTGATCAGCGCGATTTATGATGATCGTGTTCGCGCGGGGGATGTCTATGCCGTTCTCTATGATAGTCGTCGCAACAAGAACATCATATTTGTAGTCGATAAAGTCGAGCATCACTTTTTCCATATCTTTTTCATTCATTTGACCGTGACCAATTGCCATTCGTGCCTGTGGCACCAGACGATGCACCAGCCCGGCAATTGTTTCGATAGTTTCAACCCGGTTATGAATAAAAAAGACCTGACCGCCTCTGGATAACTCCAACTCGATCGCTGACTTGATGACATTGTCAGAGAACTGGACAACCTGAGTTTGAATGGCGAGCCGATCTCGCGGAGCAGTCTCAATGAGAGACATGTCGCGCATTCCGCTGAGGGACATATTCAACGTCCTGGGAATTGGAGTTGCCGAAAGCGTCAGCACATCAACTCGCTTCTTCAACTGCTTGAGCCGCTCTTTATGAGCAACACCAAATCGCTGCTCCTCATCGACTACGACCAGGCCCAGATCTTTAAAGCGGACATCTTTCGACAGCATCCGATGAGTGCCAATTACAACATCGACCTCACCGGACTCAACCCGCTTTACTACTTCCTTCTGTTCCTTCGCTGAACGGAAGCGTGATAACAATTCTACTTTCACCGGGAACGGGGCAAAGCGAGTCCGGAACGTATCAAAGTGTTGATAGGCGAGTACGGTTGTTGGCGTTAAAACGGCGGCTTGCTTTCCCTCCATCACGGATTTGAACGCAGCCCGCATCGCCACTTCGGTCTTTCCATAGCCAACGTCCCCACACAACAACCGGTCCATTGGTATCGCCTCTTCCATGTCGTTTTTGACATCCTCGATCGCGGTTTCCTGATCGGGTGTCAGGATGAACGGAAACCCATCCTCAAACTCTTTCTGCCATGGAGTATCTGCAGCGAACGCGAAGCCACCGACTAATTTTCTTTCTGCATACAAACGCAAAAGCTCGTCGGCCATGTCGCGCATAGCCCGCTTCGCTTTGGCTTTCGTTTTTTGCCAACCCAATCCGCCGAGGCGATCGAGCTGCGGTTGGTGTCCTTCGGCGCTCGAGTAACGCTGGACCAGGTCCATTCGTTCAACAGGAACAAAGAGCTTGGCTTCATCTGCATAAAACAGCAACATGAACTCGCCAGTTCTTGGTCCAAGATCAAGCGTTTGTAAACCACCGAAGCGCGCGATGCCGTGGTCGATGTGAACAACATAATCGCCGGTGCGCAAATCGCGGAAGTCGGACAGAAATGCAGCAGCCTTAGAACGACGCTTCCGTGGTTCTGCTCCTGGTTTCCGAACGTCCGTCGCGCTTCCGCGACGTTCAATTGAATCAGCAGATTCGTCGAAGACATCGGATTCAACGTGGACTATCAACTTAGCTCGGGGGATTTCGAAGCCCCCAGTCAAACTTCCGACGGTGACAACGGCCGGGATGTTGTCGTTGAAGTTCGAGGTCTCTTCAACGAGTGCCAGGTGAGAAGCGACTCGATATTCGGCGAGTATTTCTACAACTCTCTCTGCATTACCCAAACTCGGCATGACAAACAAGGTCGATCGCCCATCTTCGCCGGCTCGGGCAACATCCTTTGACAAATCCATCACCCGGCCGTGGTAACGCAACGTAGATTGGGCCACCCAATCGACTTCCGTCGCCGATTCGATAACAGGAAAGAGAAAAGTTGGGAGCCGAGGCCCTCTCGTCCGTCCCAACTGCACTTTAGGAGCCTCGGCCTCTAGAGCCAGATTCTGATCGATTTCTGTAGCGGTACGACCCAGAGTCCGTAATTCTACTCGTTGTCTGTTTTGGATCTGTTGACGCAATTCCTCAACCGACAAGTAGAGTTCTTCAGGTGCTAGGGCGAGATCGTCGGCCTGGTCAATCTCGCTATAACGCAACGAAAGATTCTCGTAAACCTCTGCAATATAGGATTCAATTGCAGCCGGTTCATCGATTATTAGAACCGCATCCCCCATGTGCTCGAAGACATTCGAATCGCAGTTGAGACTGATCGGCAATAACCACTCCCAACCCGAAAACGCCTCGCCCTCGTCGGCAAAAGCTGTTCGGTCACGGAGCGATCTTGCATAGCGTTCATCCGACCAACGCTCGCGTGCGGCTTCGGCCCACAAACGAAACTCATCAGCCGTAACCGCGAACTCATGCATGGGAGGAATTTCAACCTTCTGAACTGGCCCGGTCGACAGTTGTGACTCGGGATCAAACTCGCGCAGCGCATCAACCGTGTCACCAAAGAATTCGATTCGCACCGGGAGTTCCTGACCTGGCGGCCAGATATCGAGAATCCCGCCTCTGATGGAGAACTCGCCAATTGACTTAACCGGATCCTCGCGCATGTACCCGGTCGAGAGTAGTTGATCTACAAGTTCCTCCGGTGAATGCTCCTGATCGCGTCTAAGAACTACGCCAGCCTTGGCAATTGCGGCAGGACGAACGGTTCGTCGCGCAAGAGCTCGAGCAGTAAGGAGCAAGAGTTCGGGTCGTTGTTGTTGCAAACGCCAGAGCGCTACCGCTCTCTTCTCGAGTGTTTGGGCGTGCGGTGAAATTCCAGCGTATGGATCAGTCTCCGAAGCAGGCAACAGCAGAATTTGATTGTCAGTGATTTGTTGTCCTGTTAACGCGGAATACCAGAACCGCAGATCGCGCTCCCATGGTTCGAGATCGCGAGTGGATTGAGCCACCACGGCGAAAGTTTTGCCCGAGTCGCGCTGCAGAGCCGCGACAGCTAGCGCTCGAGCAGAACCTGCGACTAAACCACTTATTGAAACTACTCTGACGTTGCTTCTTATTTCTTGAAGTAGACGTTGGTACTCAGGAGTACTGGTAATGCGCCGCAGAGTTGACTGAAGAATGCTTTCCGATGTTGTAGTGCTCATGCTTTCAAAAATAATACTCAGGACCAATTCAGTGGTCGGCTAACAAGAATGAAATTTACGATTGAATATGCTTAAGAGGACTCTTTATTTGACGGCTGTCGTTTTACTTTCTCAATCATTGAGGTCGTCGAAGCGCCTGCGACAAATGGTAATGCCACAACTTTTCCTCCGGCAGCCTCCACTTCCTCGCGGCCATGAATTTCGTCGAGTTTATAATCGCCACCCTTAACCAGGACATCAGGTAATAACCTCGCGATCAGGTTACGCGGTGACAGTTCGTCGAAAACCGTGACATAGTCTACAGCTCGCAACGCGGCGAGGATCTCCGCTCTTTCGGACTCGGAAGTTACAGGCCGGTTCTCACCTTTGAGTTCCCGAACAGCCCTATCGCTATTGATTGCAACAATTAGCACCGTTCCCAGACTGCGGGCTGTCGCGAGGTAACGGACGTGTCCGACATGTAATAGATCGAAGACGCCGTTCGTAAAAACTACCTTTGCTCCGGCAGAATGCAGACGCGCCCGCTCGTCAACCAGCTGTTCAATATTCAAAATTTTTCTGTACACGGATATATAGAATCTAGCACGATGCCACTAACTACTCGAAATGCCCCGCGGAACCAGCTAAAGTGAATTGCGCTGTTGTCTCGGCGTCCCTATAATCGCCGACCTGTTCGGAGGACCAAAAATTGACGCTGCCCTTCCTCGAAGAGAACGATCAAACAATTGCACGTCGAGAACATCTCGACGCTTTGCATCAACTTGTCGGCAACGTCTATCCAAACAAGTTTGAGCGAAGTGAGATTGTCGAAGAGGGTCGTGAAGACACCATTAGCGCAATTGGCGAGAAGTTTCGAGCGTACGAACCACAGCACACCGAGGGACGACCTTCCAGCGAAGAGATTGAGTTAGCCAACGAACAACTCAACACTTTCAACGTCCGTTTGGCGGGGCGCGTCGCTACCCCACCACGAACGATGGGCAAGGCCGCCTTTGTACATCTTTCAGATGGCATCTCGCGTTTACAAATCTACCTGCGTAAGGAAGATTTTGTGGCCTTGAGTAACGACTCGGGTGGGGGAGAAGTTGATGGTTGGACCGTTTTTCAGTTGCTGGACCATGGCGACTTTATAGGCGTTGAAGGCTATCT
>DATIBX010000803.1:0-8743 GCA_035457105.1 Pyrinomonadaceae bacterium | reverse complement strand
CGTGGTTGGTCCATACCCGGTCACGAGCACGATTTTGACGTCCGGCCGGAACTTACGGATCGCCCGAGCTGTTTCCCAGCCATCCATTTCCGGCATGGCCAAATCAGTAAAGACAAAATCAAAATGGGTTCGCCGCATTTTTTCCACTGCGTCCTGTCCACTTTCCGCTAACTCAACCTCGTGAGCCACAGCCACGAGCATCTCTGCCAACGTTTCTCGAACTGACGGCTCATCATCAACCACTAAAATCTTAAGACGCGGAGTTGCCTCAGCGGTGATCACGGGCTCCACAATCGAAGTTTCCAGTACGGCAGCTGGAAGATCGATTATGAAAGTGGTGCCCACACCTGGCTCCGAAAATACGTTGATTGAGCCTTCGTGCCGTTCAATGATGCTGTGGCTCACTGATAGGCCCAGACCAGTGCCATGCGCACCTTTCGTCGAGAAGAATGGTTCGAAGATTTTTTGCTGAACGTCTTCAGGCATGCCCGTGCCATTGTCCTTGAATTGAAGTTGCAGACGTTCCTCAATTCGGCAACAACTAACAGAAAGTTTGCCACCGCGCGGCATCGCGTCCACCGCATTAACTATCAGGTTCACGAACACTTCGCGCAGTTCTGATGCACTGCCGTAAGTGTTGTGACACTCATCAGCGTCAAGGGTTACTTCGTACTCAAGGCCGCGCAGACGAGCTTCGTTTTCCCAGCGTGTTCGGGTGATCTCAACAGCGTCATGTAACAAACTTCGCGCATCAAGCATTTCAAATTCTTTGACTGGCGATTTCCTTGCGAAGGTCTGAATTCGGCGTACAGTTGCGGCCGCATCTTCGGCGGCGGTCTGAATTATGTCGAGATTGCGCACTAGCGTCTGATCGCCAATCTGTCGTCTGAGTAATTGAGCGCGACCCAGAATAGCGGCCAGCGAGTTATTGAAGTCGTGAGCTACGCCCGAAGCCAGTTGGCCCAGGGCTCTCAGTTTGTCTGCTCGCGCTGCTCGCTCTCGCTCTTCTTTCTGTTCGGTGATATCTCGGGCGATGCCCAGCACGCCAGTGGTTCGTCCATCGACCACGAGTGGTGAGTTATCGACTCTCGCATACCGTAGGCGACCATCGTGAGAGAAGTAACGCATTTCATAGGTTTGCGGAGAACCGTTCAGTGCAGCATCAAGCTTTTCCTGGACCAGTTCGCGATCGGCTTCATAAACCATCTCCAGCAGGTGGCGGCCAATGAAGTCGGTGCGGTTAAAGCCCAGACCCTTCAAAGTTGCACTGTTACACCACTTGAAGCGTCCATCCGGATTGACTGCGTAAATCGATTCGCGAGCACTTTCGAGAATGTTGGTGAGCAGCGATTGGTGCTCGCGCGCGACTGCCTGGACGTTTCGCAGTTCTGACAGGTCGCGAGCTGTACAAACAACGGCAATCGCTTTGTTTGTTTCGTCCACCACGGGTTCAACTGAAACCAGCAGCGGTCGATTCAAACGATCGGGTGTGATCTCAACGGTGATGCTACGCCCGGTTTCAATGGCGCGCTCGACTACGCAGGTCTTGTCGTTCTGGCTCGTGCGCAGTATGTCGCAACATTTGCGCCCGAGTAATAGGCGCGGATGGACTGCTTCCAACGCTGCGCCGGCGCGATTGACGCGCTTCAGCTCGCCCGATCGGTCAAAGATAAAGATGCCGTCAGACATCGCGTCAAAGGTTGTTTCCCACTCCGTCTTGCCCCGCGCGACCATTTCGAACAACTCTGCCTGGGCGATGCCAATCGACAGTCTTTCCGCCAACGCTTCAACGAGTGACGCCTCGTCTTCAGTCCAACGCCTGACTCGATCGGTTTGATGAATACAGAGCACGCCGCGAAACTGTCGTTTGACGACAAGGGGATAGTTAATCTGTGACCTGATCTCTAAACTTTGGGCGTGCGATCTAACGCACTCACTTAACTCGGCCGGTCCGTCTGTATAGTTAAGCGCATCGTCAATTATTAATGGTTGACTGGAGTTCAGCAGCCAGCGACCTATCGGATCTTCGTAATTGACTTCGGTGTGTTTGATGCTACTCGCCCCGGGTGCGAGATATTCGTATTGAAGTGGCGCGCTTAAGCCTTCACTGTCGTAGAGGAACAAGTGTACGCGCGAGGCATTAAGAGCCTGGCCCAATTCGAACGTAGCTGTACGCAGTACCTCGGACAAACTCAACGAAGCGCGAATGGCCATCGTCAAGCGATTAACAAGTGCTTCACGCGTCGAGCTAGTCTCGGCCTTCTGGTAGAGTTCGGCCTGCCGAATCGCGATGCCAGTCTGGTCGGCAACAGCTTTTGCCAGCGCAATATCAGACTCACTCCAGTTTCTAATCCGGCGAGTCGTCGAAAGCGCAAAAGCCGCCGGGACGTCCTCGCCAACGCGAATCGCAACGTACATGATCGACTTCACGTTAGCCTTGGACAGGATATTTTGATAGAGGTCAGAAATCCGAGGATCAACGGATGCGTTATTGAAGGGGAGTACTCCAGTCTCATCAAGCGCTTTGATCAACACTTGCAAATGACTCAGAGCGAAGTCCGAAGCTGCTGGCTCAACGCCTTCACTGTGATACTCAGCCACGTTGGTGGCGCATTGAGCGCGATCGTTTCGCATATAGAGCGAGCATCGATCAACGTTCAAATAGGAACCCAACTCTTTTACCGCAGTTTGAAAGATCTCGCCGCTGTCGAGTGAGCAGCGAATAGCTTGAGAGATGCGATGGGACATTGCCTCGCGCTGCGCCTGCTGGGCCAACGCTTCTTCAGCCATCCGACGATCGCTAATGTCAACGCCGACGCCGGCAACGTAGCGATTACCTGATGAATCGGTGGTTGGGAATTTGAATACGAGCCATTGATGTGGAGTTCCATCTTCGGTTGGCACGGTTTCCACGACCTCTTCCGGCTGTCCCTCGCGCAGTATTTTTAGGTCGTGTTCATGAGTGTCCGCGGCAATGATTGGTGGCAGCCAGTCGAAGCTCGTACGGCCTCGCAGGAACGCGAGTGGTCTACCAAAGAGTCGTTCGAAGGGTTTATTAACGTAAACATAACGTCCTTCCGCGTCCTTCATGAACGCGACTGCCGGACTGTTATCCATGAAGCTGTCAAAGAAAGCGCGACTCTCTCGTAGCGCCTCTTCGGAACGCTTCCGTTCAGTCAGGTCGCGGCCAATGCCCTGGACCCCGATCGGTTTCCCATCTCTAAAGATCAGCCGTGTACTGACTTCAAGGCGTACACGTTTGCGGTCCTTGGAAATGATATCCAACTCATAAACAGTCGAAACCGATTCTGACTTCTTTTGTTCGAGCATTTCGCGAGCGACGTTGAGATACTCGGGAGCAATCACATCAGCTACATTCATGGCGCAAGCTTCTTCGCGCGAATAGCCGGTAATGCGTTCGCCACTCCGGTTCAGGGAGGTGAAGTTGCCGGCGAGATCATGTGTATAGATGATGTCATTTGCATTTTCGAAGAGCTCGCGATAGCGCTCCTCGCTTTCGCGAATGGAAGCTTCGGCGCGACGATTCTCGGTGATATCGGTGGCAACGCCAATTACGCCGAGTATCGAATTATGCTCGTCAGTTAATGGTGAGTAACGAACCTCAAAGACCAAATCCTGCACCTCAACCGAGGTCGTAAAGGATTCTCCAGCCAACGCACGCTTGATGTTTTCGCCGACTCCCGGAGAATCGGCGTAAGCTTCAAATACAGATTGACCGACCAGATCACCGGCCTTTCGATTGAGGCTCTTCAGACCTTCACCCTCGCAGATGGTAAAGACGCCATCCTTGTCGGTGGCAAAAAGGATTAGAGAGGCGCTGCTCACCACCGTCCGCAATCGGTTTTCAGTTTCCCTGAGAGCTTCTTCAGCCTCTTTCTGTTCCGTGATGTCTCGGACAACTGCGCGCACTGCAATCGGTTGTGAGTTGAAGTCGCGTTCAACAGTTATCACGCCTTCCAACCAACGCGGATCGCCCTTAGAGTCATAGGCCTTGGTTGTTGAGCGAAGTGGAGTCAGAGCATCGTTACTCTTAGTTAGTTGAATATCACGAGCTGCCGTCTCGGTATCGATCAACTCGCTGAGATGTTTTCCGATTAGATCACTTGCCTTGCGACCAAAAAAGCGTGCGCCGGAGGCGTTGATGCTGGTGAGAAAGCCATCCATATCACGCGTGTAAATGATGTCAGCGGCTTGCTCGACAATGTCGCGGTAATGCTTGTCGATGCGATGTCTTTCGACGAGGCGGGCCACTTTAACCAGGAGCTCTTCGTTACGGAATGGAAGGTCGACGTAATCGTCAGCCCCCGCATACAATCCCTCCATTCCGTGAGCGTCTGCTTTTCTAATTCCACTAATCAAAAGTACCGGGACGTTGGAGGTTCGTTGGTCATCCTTAAGCTTGCGACATAGTTCCAGTCCCCCCATAACTGGCATTACGACGTCGCTGACTACCAGGTCGGGAGCAAAGGACAAGGCCAGTTCAAACGCCCTGGCTCCGTCCTGGGCAGCCTGGGTGACGTAGCCCTCAGCCACCAGTAACTCGACCAACAGATCGAGTATTCGCTGATCATCGTCGACAATCAGGACGCGGCCTCGGTCTGAGGGGTTTGTGGTCATTTCTCACCGAACCAGGGGATTTAGATCAGAGATTTCGTGGACTCTGAGATTGGCGTGGGTAGTTCGCGGCGTTTTTAGTTCAGATACGCGGCGAAAAAGCGTCGGCAGTATAACAGGTTTGGCACAAGTTTGTCACCCTTTGTTTTCTATAGTTTAGGGGTAAATTGCCAATGATTTGATAGGTGAATAGCCGAATTTCTTATGTGCCGCCTCAGTGTTCTCTGTAACTCCGTGGTGGACTCTAACTGTACGCCCAACCACCACGGAGCAACTGAGAACACCAAGGTTGTACCGAGAAATCCACTCGAAAATACTTATTTGCTACTAGTCTTGAGGCATTCGGAGGGAGAAACAAGAACTCTAGTGTTACTGGCTGCTCTGGTTTCTTGCTATTAAAACACGACGTTGTTGGTCTGTTTCATAGAGCGACTTCAGACTAGGACACCATCGGAAATTTCTGCTACTGGAGTTTCTTGCGAGGAGGAGTTTCGCCGCCAACTGTCTTAGCAAAATACCCGGAGCGATAGTTGAGCTTGATGTTCTGTTGTTTTAGGTCCGGATTCACCAGCTGAATTTCAATACGACGATAAGAACCGTCTCGTTGTTTGTTCGACGGAGAGTACGCCACCAGGTATTGCTCACGGAGGTCCTTCTGAATTTGTGCAAAGGCGTCTCGCAAATCACGTTCGTGGCGCGGAAAATAGGCGCGACCACCTGTTTGTTCCGCTATCTTTCGCAAAGATCCCTCGTCCACATTGTAGGTGTAGCGATCACCAATTCCGATCGCGTAGATGAGTGCATCAGCTTTTTGTGCTCGTTCAATTGCCTCATGCATTTTCATCCGACTACTCGTGTCGTCGCCATCAGTTAACAGGATGATGGCCCGTCGAGTATGTTCGGCTGAGGCCCCAATCAATTCTTCAGAGGTTGCCCACACAGCATCCCAAATCGCAGTTGAACCAGCAATACTTTGATTCGTGCCGGAAATTGGTGGAGTTCCGTTAACGACCACGCCGCCTCCAATGTAACCGGATGGCGGAACGAATTCGACGTGATCGATTGCTCGTCTTAGTCTCTCAAGGTTACCAGTGAAGCCTTGTTCGAGTGTTGTTTCTCCGGTAAATGAAACGATGGCCGCTTCATCTCTCGAAGGACGCAAAACGTCTTCAAGGAACGCTCGAGCGGCAATTTTCTCATCTGGCAAAGTCCGTTCTTCAGAGAAGCTGGTATCGATCAGAATCGCGAGCGAGAGCGGCAGATCTATATTGGTCTGAAAAGTAAAGACCGCTTGTTCTTGTCCATCTTCGAGTACGCGGATGTCTTCAGCCTTCAAATTGCTGAGGAAACGTTTGTTCTTATCAGCCGCCGTAAAAAAGATATTGGTCAGGTTAGTTTCAACTTTGACAACTTCATCCGAATCCTGTGGTAACTCTTCGCGCCGCGGGGTCGGCGAAGCTCCAGGCAAAGCATCTCCTGGTTTAGACTGCGTTTGCGCGGACGAGTGGCTCCAGTCAAACATGGAAATCGCCACGACCGGTATTAGGAGAGTGATCAATATCTGAAATCTTGAAAACTTAAATGCCATACTTCGTCATGCTCTCCTATGGTCTAACACTGTCCGCGATCGCTTTGTACCCACGCTTGGTTCTGACCCTAAGATCCCTACCTTGCGACAACTTAACGTCAATTTTTCGAAACGTTCCGTCGTAGCTCTTATTGGTTGGGTTGTACGTAACAAGATACTGCGCGCGGAGCTCTTTCGAGATCCGAGTAAAGGAACGCTCGAGTGAAAGCATATCGCCCGTAAAAAATGCAGTTCCTCCGGTTTCTTCAGCGAGACTCTGCAAATCGCGATCTTTCTTATCAGCAACCTGTCCGGCCTCAACACCGGGAACGGTGGCTAAAAATCCTGCTTTGGTAGAGATTGCAAAGATGGTCGTCTCCGTTCGCTGAGCAATATCGATCGCATCTCGAATACTCGCGCGACTGTAAGTATCTTCGCCGTCGCTCACCACGAGTAGCACGCGACGACCAGGAACCGAGCGCATCTTCTCATCACAGAACTGCCAGATGGCGTCATAAAGTGCGGTTTGTGTGCCCATCTTTTTGACGCTGTAGACTGCTTTATCAAGTAAGTCGAGTTTGTCGGTGAAATCCTGAAGCAAGTTGATCTGGTCGTCGAAAGTAGCGAATAGCACTCGATCCTTGCGCGGCTTCACTACCGTCTGGATAAAGTTCATCGCTGACTCTTGTTGGAATTTCAACTTGCCGGCAGTTGAGGGCGACGTGTCCATCAGCACTGCGATATAAAGTGGCAGTGTCATCGACAGATCGTCGGAGAACGTTTCGATCTGCTGAGGCACTTTGTCCTCGAACACCACGAAGTCTTCTTTTGTTAGACCAGGGACGAATTGTCCTTTCTTATCGGTCACCGTGATTGGCAAACGCACACGACGAATCGGAATAACGACCGACCCTTGTGGTTCTTCGGAAACCGGTGTGGGACTGGGTGATGGTTTTGGCTTCTGCCCAAGCGCAGCCAGAGTTACAGCACTCATGATGCAGAGTACTGACAAGAATTTGAATGAAAACCGTGCTAATCCTGTTGTCATACAAGTCGGATTATAGTTCAGGTGATGCCTGGAGTCTGCTTAAGCATCTCGGTTTCGATGCGTTGGGATCTGAAGTTGTTGCCCCCTAAGGAGATGGACACGCGGCACGATACCAGTCTAAATGCCCTGTTGACCCGGTTAATAGTTCAAATTTCAGGCTGAATGCTACAATGCGCTGGATACCGGCCCAGAAGTCAGTTTGTCGTCACAATTAGTGTTGCGCCCACATGCCCGACACATCTCATAGTCCCAGCGTAGGTACTTCCGACTCGTTTCCGGAATTCATTGCACACTATCGAGTTTTGTCCAGACTCGGTAAAGGTGGCATGGGCGAAGTGTTTCTGGCCGAAGACACTAAGCAGCACGGACGTCGTGTGGCGCTAAAAGTTCTGCCGGAAGAACATTCAGCCAAGGAGAATCGCCTTCGCCGATTTCGAAAAGAAGCTCGCGCAATTCTTGCACTAAACCATCCAAACATACTCACAGTCTTCGAGATTGGCGAGGCAGCTGACGGATATTACATCGCCACTGAGTACATTGAAGGCGAAACTCTAAGACAAAGTCTCTGGCGCGAGCGTCCATCGCTTGATGAAACTCTGGGAATTGCCATTCAAATAAGCATGGCTCTCGAGGCGGCTCACGCCGAAGGCATTGTACATCGCGACATTAAACCCGAGAACGTGATGCTGCGAGACGACCGGTTTGTTCGAGATCGTTTCGTCAAAGTACTGGACTTTGGTCTGGCTAAACTGATGGAGCCGGAGTCGGCTTCTGACCCCGAGGCCGTAACCATTCCGATAACGCAAACGAACCCCGGATCTATCATCGGAACGACAGGCTACATGTCGCCTGAGCAAGCGGAAGGTGAGGAGATCGACGAGCGATCGGATATTTTCAGTTTGGGCGTGGTCCTATATGAAATGGTTGCCGGCGATCAACCGTTTAAGGGGCGAACCGATAGCCACACGCGAGTTTCCATCCTGGACCACGAACCAACTCCTTTACTTCATTACGATCCGCAAACCCCACGACAGCTCGAGCGAATCGTGGCGAAGGCCCTGGCGAAGGATAGAACCAAACGCTACCAGACCATCACGGATCTAAAACTGGATCTCGAGCAGCTGCGAGATGAACTCTACTCGTCAAGGACCACTCGAGTCGATGAATTGTCCGAAGTTAGAGGGCAGCGAACTATCGAGACTCATGCTGAATCCGCAGCCACAACTTTGACGCGTGAGCAGGTAAATACTGTCAGCGAGCAGCCAAATATTCGGCACTCCGTAGATCAAAAGAGCAAAAGCAGATCTGTGTATTTGTTTGCTGGTGCGCTGGTGCTGGCCGTGGTTGCGGTGGTGCTTTATTCGGCCTGGCCCCGGCAACCAATCAATTCTGTGGCCGTACTACCGTTTGTGAACGACAGCAAAGATCCTGACACCGAGTATCTCTCTGACGGGATTACTGAAAGCATTATCAACAGTCTGTCTCAACTCCCT
>DATIBX010000802.1:0-8898 GCA_035457105.1 Pyrinomonadaceae bacterium | reverse complement strand
ACAGAGAGGGTTTAGATTAGGACACTACTGATCTTTGATCTCTCGACCCTGAAGCTTGAAGCGCCAAATCAAGAACCAAAGCCTACCGGTCCATTTTGCGAAGCCACTCCAAATCCCCGGAGTATCCAAGTCGAATGCGGCTGAGGGCATCTCGACGAAGCGAGCTCTGGCGAGATTGCGAGCAATCACATTCTTTGCCCCTTCCGCACCGTGTAACTGTCCGAGTTCAGGATAAAGGTAGTTTGAGAAAATGGCTGGCACCCCGCGCACAGTTCGTCCATTTGTTTCGTATTGACTTGCAACCACCAACGCCTCGCTATCGTGGAATGACTGGAGCAATCTCTCAAGGTCCTCGACAGAGACCATAGGCTGATCACAGAGAGTTATCAGAACAGCCGCAGTCGAAACGCCGCCTTGAAGATAAGCATTTATTCCTGCACTGATAGACGAGCCCATGCCCTCTTTCCAGTCATGGTTAATAACGACGACTGGTGCCAAATCGATTAACTCCGCTTCAATTGATTCGTGTTTTGCACCCAACACAGTGAAGACTGGCGCACAACCAGCGGCAATGACGTTATTAACGCTGCGAGCAATTAAGGTTTTTCCTTTAAAGCGGACGAGTTGCTTGGGACTTCCGAGACGACTCGAATCCCCAGCTGCTAGTACTAGAGCTGCGCATCGTTCTTGCTTCAGACAACCCCCAAACTCCACCCATACCACAATTCGGGAGAATAGTATTAAAAACGCGGTCCACGAAACTACACGAACTAACACGAAATGACGAAGCTTGTAATGTCTTCATGAGGGGTTCGTCGATCGCCTGCCAAAAAAATCACGGTCAATGAAACTTCACCGAGTAGCACTAATTCGCAAGCATCTGTAAAAAATAAGTAATAGACTTGTTGGTGTCGCCCATATGCACCCTCGGTGAAATCCCGCTTTCATCACCCGAAAACAACCTCCGAACCAGGAGCGACTTCGACCGGCTCGCAACCCTTGCGAAAGAGTCTCCCGTTCGTAAAGCCTTTCAGAAGCACTCTTTCATTCTCAATACGCAACAAGGAGCCTTCGCGAAGAGCCAACACCGGTGTCTCATTGTCTTCTAGAAATTGCATTAAGCGTTCTTCTCTTGTTTCGCCCATATGAGTTGTCTGCGGATCTGCGTCGATGTAGTGAGGGTTCAACTGGAAACTAACGAGACCTAACGCTTCAAAGGAAGGTGGCTCAACGATAGGCATGTCGTTGGTGGTTCTAATCGTTGGACCAGCGATATTCGAGCCAGCGCTTGCACCCAGGTACAGCATCCCTTCACTGACTCGTTGTTTGATGGTTTCAAGAAGGTCTAATTCGTACAGAGTATTAAGCAGTCGAAAGGTATTGCCACCTCCGACAAAGATCGACTGGGCATGGTCAATCGCCTGCCGAGGATCAGGTACCTGGTGAATGGAAGTCAATTCTATCCCCATCTGATTGAAACGTGCCTTGCCCTTTGCCGCATAACCATCCTGGTCGTGCAGCGCGTAAGGAAAAAATAGAACGGTTTGCGTCGACCCGAGAAAGTCAAGGATTTCGTCTGCTACATGATCGAGATAGCCCCGACCAAAATGGGTTGAGTTGCTAATCAGCAACAGCCTTCTGTTTGTTTTCATACTGGACCTTCGTGACCACAAGTGTCCGACATGCTTTATAGCTTGTCGGATCACTTCGTAAATGAGCTTAATCCGCCGGTACCGACAAGCTAATAAACCATGTAGGATGAGGTGGAAATGAGCTTAGTTGTTCAGGACCGACAAGCTGAATAGCGTCTTGCAAAATCCCTCTCATTCACCCTGAGCTTCAGCTCGGGGTAAGTGAGTGAATCAGTTTGCGGGAACCGTTTAAACGGTTTCAAGTGACGCACAGTTTATTCATCTCCACCGCCTATCGATTCGAGCTCCAAAGCTTAGTTATTAAAACCGGAGCACGACGATTCCGCCGCGCTAAATTTCTGCCGATCTATTGCTTGCACCTAATAAACCGTTGAAACGGTTCTTCGAGTCGCAGTCGCCGTGAACCCCGAGCTGAAGCTCGGGTGAATGAGAGGGATTTTGCAAGAGGCACAAAAGCTTATCGGACATTTTCCGGTTGCTCTTGACGCGTTTATAGATTAGGTGCAAGAGTAGTGCGCACCGGAGATTTCCCATGAGAGTAACCCCAAATTTACCGAATAATATTCGCGTTTTGCTGGTTTTGGTCGCGCTTTTATCATGGTCCAGCCTGAGCTTGGCGCAAGATCAACTCAGCGCCGCCCAGAGATTGGATGACCTAAAGCTACAACTGATCGAGGTCAAGGCGCGGGAAGAGACTACGAAACTTCGCGCTCAGGAGCTTGACGAAGCTCTCAAACCAGAGAATATCGAGCGCTCGTTGGCGGGCGTAGGGTCAACCCGTCCCGAAGAGCTTCGGGAACAGCGCCGCCGTGAATTGACTATTCATAAGACAGAGCTTAATTCAGAACTCGCCCAACTTCAGCTCCACCGTAGCCAGTTAGAGGCGGCTATTGCTACTACTGAAGCTCAAGCTTATCAAGACAGTGCGGCGGGATTTCCCGAAGCTCAAAACGAACTATCAGGCTTGAGCACTCGGTGGATCATGATTTTCAGCGTAGCGGGTGTGCTCGCGATCGGAATCTTTGTGTTGGGTTATCGCAAGCTGCGAGTCTCGAAACAAATTGGATCATGAGCAGTCGGTGACTGGGTAAAGCCGTAAATCAAACAACCTAACGACCATTCAGGCAAGACCTCATTGTGCCCGGGCATTGACGTCCTTCGGACCAGTAGTTGACATGTAATAACCTTGCCTGGAACTCACCAGTAGTTTTCGATTCTTTCCTTTTTCATCCCTGGCTTTGACGCGAACCTCTAACGCATGCATCCGTCCATCATCCGTTTCATTTTCATCCAAAGTGAAACCCAGGCTGTAACGCGCGGTGAGATTTCCAATGATACGACTGAGTCCGGTTGCGTAGTCTTTAATGCGGTTGACTTTAACTGCTTCACCTCCAGAACGTTGGGCCAGGTATTTAGCACTTCCGTATAAACTGACTCCCATCCAGCCAGCGATTGGTTTGCCAATCGGCATCAGGAATTTGAAGAGTGTGCGCAACTCAACCGTGAGTGAACTAAAGATCACGTTGTTCTTGATCAGAATCTGTTCGGTCGCATCCCTGTCTTCGAAGAAGATCGGGGCAATGCCGTCAGAGATCCAAACGAGCGAGAGTTGCGAGTTTGGCCTCGTTGCGGACCCTTTTTTCGTCGAGTCGCGAACAGCAGCTGCCATGTCATAAATATCTTCGGCCTCAACCGTCACCTTTCCACCTTTGTTGACTCGCTTAATATCAACCGAGCCATCCTTGTGCGTCGTGCGCGTGATGATCGCACCGTTACGTCCCGTGATGGTTTCAGTCTCTAACACATCTTTCGCTTCGGTTTTTGGTTTGGGTTGCTCTGTCGGTGGTTCCGGTGGTGCTTGGGTTTCCTGAAGTTTTGTTTCTGATGGTACATCTGGTTGTGGCGGCTTTGGTTCCTTCGCCGCCGCCTCTGTGGCCGATTCTGCGTTGCAGAAAGCCGGCACGCGAGCCAGGGCACCCGAAAGTTTCTGGCGATCGTTTGTAAACTCAGTCAGCCAAAGTCTTGTCTCGTCTTCACCATTGGTGTTCATCACCATTACGGCGACTTCATCTTCAGGCGGAAGCTTCGCCAACTCGGCGTCCATCGCTTTGAGTATCTCGGGTTCTTTTAAGAAGCGACCCGCTCCATCTTCGCGAAGGTCCATAACCAAGACCAGCGCCAGTGGTTTGCGAGCCTGGCCCTCACGCGTAAAGTAAGAAATTGGGCGTACCTTGCCATTGTCGTAGACTTCGAAATTTTCCGAAGTGAGGTTGGCAATCGGCAGGCTTGTCTTTTTGTCCTTCACCAGCGCATCAAGAAATACCACGCGAGTCTTTATGCGAATTGTATCTTCGACTTCTTGAGCCACTGCCGTTACGGATGAGAGTGCGGCCACGATGACGAAAAGCAGAAGACTCAGGAACCGAAGGAAGGGCATAAAGCCGGTGCGAAAAGGACGAAGCCGGCCTGACTCTTGCTTGAGAGAGCGGTGGTTCGAGAGAGCCAGAAAAACCTGTCGATATAAGTCAGCGGCTTTATGCCCTTGCTTCATTGCCTGAGTGTTTAGTTTCGTGTGGTTCATTACTGTCTCCTTTACTGGTCGACGATGGTGGCGTCGTCAGTCAGTGCTTTTCCCATTCCGCCAGGATCTTCCATCAGGAGAGCGAGATTTTTTGCGGAGAGAGTTACCTGGACCACAGTTGCGTCGCTTGGATCGATTGTTACTACCAGGACGTTGAACTTGTCACCGTTGTTGCGCAAGAAGATGTAGCACTGCTCCTGATTCGGGACTGAAACCGTCTGCACCAGCGGAGACCACGTATCGGTTAACGCCTCGTTCAGGGCTGTGCGAAATTTCGTGACATCGCCTGCGAAAGACTGGTCCTCGAAGATTGCGATTTTGGCACTGCCAGCCTCGGCCAGTCGTTTAGCGCTGCCCCCTTTTACGCGGGCGGCGCTCGTTACCACTTTCATCCCGGCTTTCGCCAGAAAAGGAATGCTTTGGTGCTTAACGCCGTAGAAGCGCTCGATCATTTTCACGACCGAGTTGAAGTCGTCATCAAAGGCGTAGCTCGACTGGACCATGACCGCCAGGCTGAGAAACAGTAGCAGGGACGTTCTGTTTATGAAGTTCATGGAAACCTCACTGCTCATTCTTTGTTTTAGGTTTGGTTGATTCGATTCTCAATTCGGGAATGCCCAGGTGCCCTTCGAGCCTGGTCAGTTTCTCGAGGTCTACTGGTCCAATGAGGTTGACGATGGTCAACTCTTTCAGTTCGGCGCTGAGAACGGCAAGTCCAATGATCTGGTCGTTGAGCATTCGCAGGTAGACTTCAATATTCCCGTCCTTTTTGCTGGAGACATTCACGATTCGGGACCAGGCCGGATCTTGTAGCTGGGCGTGCACGGCTTGCAGATCCGTCATGGAATATTCGTTTTCGTTGTCAAATTCAAAACTCTTGACATAGATGCCTTTTAGTCCGCTGACGAGTTTCTTGATTTCGCGTTCATCTGGATCCTGATCGGAAAAGATCTTGATCGCAGTTTGAATCAACCGCTCGTCGATGTTTACGTCGACAGTTTCACTTGCTTTAGCGGACAGATGGTCCAGGCTGTTAAGTTGTAATCTTGGCGTTTGTGCCTGACTGACCCTGACAGCCATTGTTAATAACAAGGTCGCCAACAGTAGTTTTAGATAGTTATGGTGGAAGAGTGATTTCATGTTAGCTCCATTCATCCAACTTTGTGCTGATTCTTGACTGGCGTGGCTGGGCCTGCGCGTCTTTGGACTTCATTCAACTTCTCACTCGCCAGCCGCAAGGCTAGCAATAGTTGCTGTTTTGCAGCCAACGCTTCCTCTTGTTCTTTCCGGGTCCACACCTGTTTGGCAGGAACTCTTGCTTTTGCAAGATGTGGTTTGCGCTCGTTCTCTCTGTCGCCAGGTGTCGGCGGTTCCACTACCTTCGGTTTGGCTGTTGGGCCTTCAGCGATTTTGGGTTCGGGTGTTGCGTTCGAGCCTGGAGCGTTAGCCAGG
This sequence comes from Pyrinomonadaceae bacterium, assembly GCA_035457105.1. GTDB lineage: Bacteria > Acidobacteriota > Blastocatellia > Pyrinomonadales > Pyrinomonadaceae > PSRF01. The sequence goes on along the minus strand of DATIBX010000802.1, from coordinate 3,213 downwards.
TGGTTTTGTGGTACCTGATTGCGGTGCGCCGTCAACCATAAACCTGCGGCCGCCAGGGCAATTAAAACGGTAGCGGCGATCGCGAGCAGGAAAACATGATTGGTAGAACGCGATGGTCTAATCTGTTCCGGTAACTCTAACGGTTTCTCCTGGTAACGGAGTGTGCTCAGGATCTGTTCCAGTCGTTGAATTTCCGGATCGGGTTCGCCGCTCTTGTCCCACAAGTAATCGTCGTTCATAAGCCCTCCTTCAAGCCGAGCTTTTCCTTTAGTAACTTCATGCCGCGATGCAAATTCACTCTGACTGAAGCCGGGGTTAGACCGGTTCGGGTGGCGATCTCCGGCCCCGTCATACCTTCGACCAGTCTTAATACCAGTGTCTCGCGATAAGCATCCGGTAATGTCTTTACGATTTCGAGAATTTCTGTGGCCCTGGATGACGATTCATCGGTCCCGCGAATGTCATCAGTTACTTCGACGGTGTCGCGTGAGCGTCGATGAAAGTCGATCGCGCGATTCCGCGCAATCATTGCTATCCATGGTCCAAACGAGGCCCAATCGCGCAGTGTGTTTAGCTTCTTAAAAGCGTGCAGGAAAATATCCTGGACCAGGTCATCGACTTCGCTGCGTGGCACCCTGGCGAGCAGAATTCCGTGAACCAGCGGACCGTAAAGACTGTAGAGTTGACCAAAGCCGTCTCGATCGCCTTCCAGTGCTCGCCTGACCAGTCTCACTTCGATCGACTCGGTCGTGGTTGAACGTTCGGCGGCTTTGGCTTGGGTGCTCATCACGAGAATGTCAGCGGTTGCCTCAAGCTCGTACATCAGACTGCCTCAATCGGAGCGTTCGATCCATTTCTTGATCGCTTTGCAAAGGATTTGCTGACTCTTGCGAGTAGCGTCCTTACACCGACTAAGACGGGAGAGAGATGGAAACTGTTAACGGTTGAACTCAGGTTTCAATCGTTTCGGCGGCAGGAACTACGGAGATCACCGGTTTGTGTACGACGGGATTCTCTTGAGATGTCAGCTTTTTCAGCTCGGGAGTTGCCGAGAGCCACGGGGCACGCCATAGGAAGAGGGTCGAAAGGATAAGCGCGACTGTGCAGGCCACTCCTCCCTCAATTCCATAACTGCCTCCAGTTAGCCAGGCAGGACCAACATCAGTCCCGACCAACAACGAGTGGGATCCGATCCGCATTCCACTAACCGGCAGACCAAATAACGTGCCGAGCGCCCAATTCCAGGACCAATGCACCCCGAGCGGTAACCAAAGGCTACGAGTTCGCAGGTATGCGACGGCCAACCACACCCCGGCTAAGGCTGTATTCGCGAACGTCACGCCGGGAACGACGTTGGGATTCCCGAGATGGACAGTCGCAAATGGAAGCGAGGTGAGCAGGATGGCCAACCAGGCCAGATGGGCTCGCGTCAGAGTTTGTAGCAGATAGGAACGAAACATCGCTTCTTCCGCGAGAGCGGCTATCACAAAAATTATCAGCGTGCCGATTAGAGTTTTGGTGAGCGCTGGAACTGGAGTCGTCGTCAGACTAAGTCGAATTCCTTTACCACCGACGGCGATCAGAACGGCAATAGCCAAGGAGATGATTCCCACTCCCGAACCAATAAGAAAATCTCGAAACCAACCACCATGAAATGTCAGTCCGAGTGAACGCCAGGGAAGACCCTCTAAAAAACGCGCACATAAGTACCCAACACCGAGCGAGGCAATTATTAGTGCAACTCGTGAAACTAGATCTTCCAGTGCAGCAGCGTAAGGGAGCTGAGGTAGTACGCTATGGAAGAGCGCATAACCGATTCTGAGTACAGTGGTAATCAGAATAATAGCCGCGATGAAGCCCAGGACGAATATCGACGCGCGCCAACCGCTTCGCAGCCGACCAACGTCGTTAATAAAGACTTTGCTGAATGTCATCAGAAAAATGTTTTGGGCCAAGGCATTCTAGCCCAAGGCTGAGCGCATATACCAATGGGTCTGTGTTCCAAGGTTTTCGGAGGAATAATACGCTTGGGAAGGCCCTTCTATTTTTCATATATCATTTTCCATTTTTCATTTGGGGGATTCTAGTAAGGGTTCACAGTGGTTGCTCTGAGACCATCCTCATTTGCGGATTCTATGAGTGCTCACAATGCCTGCTCCGGCAAATGAAAAACGAAAAATGGAAAATGACATATGGAAAATTAAAAGTGCCCTTCCCAACTGCGGGATTCTAGAGAGAGCTTATAACCATCCTGAGAAATGGTCGCTATGGTAAACTCGACCACTTGCAAATGAGTGAAAGCCCAGAAAATCTATCCCCTGAGAAGCTGCGGCGAAGGCGTAGACGCCGCCGCCTACTCTTGTGGCTTTTGGGCGCGACCGTGGCCTTATTACTGTCGATTATCGCGTCCCAACAGCTTTGGCTGTGGACCGTAGTTCGCCCTGACACGACCTCGGATGCTCTCGCTCTCTATGCGCTTTCAACCCTGAATTTCGTCGCTTTTGTCGTCTTCTCGTTTATCTTCGTTCGCAACCTACTCAAACTCCGGCGCGAAAGAAATGAAAGACAACTTGGATCAAAAGTAAAAACCAGACTACTAGTCTATTTCATCTCGATCAGCTTTTTGCCTGTAACCGCGATGGCTGTTTTTTCTTACTTGTTCCTCAATCGCTCTCTTGAAAAGTGGTTCTATCCATTTCCAGAGATTGTAGAAGAAGCGAGTGAAGTGAAGCGCGCCACCCTCGCTACACAAAATCGTTCACTGCATGATGTTGCGTCATTGTTGGTGCTGTTGCTGAACCAACAAGACAGCAGCCAACGTCAAACCACGATCGATCAGTTGATCTCGTCGGGTCAATTGGTCGGTGTCGAGATTGTGCTGGCTGACGGGTCAGTGAATCTTAAGAGTAAAGCGAACCTGTCCTCGGCTGATGCAGAAAAACTCGAATCTCTTTTTGCGACAGCGCGTCAATCACGAGAAGTTGGCGACACACTCGCTGATGGAAAGGGTTTCGATGTTCTGGCAGTGCCTTTAAATCAGTTCGAGACTCTCGTGATCGCACCCGAAAAACGGGCCGAAAGTGATTTGAACGAGCTTATCTCCGGTTCCGAGCGTGGTTACCAGGATTTGGTCGGTAAACAACGACAGGTGCGGTTGCTCGGTGTGTCGACCCTGGGCCTGATGACTTTGATACTTCTGTTTGTATCGAGTTG
>DATIBX010000801.1:0-5591 GCA_035457105.1 Pyrinomonadaceae bacterium | reverse complement strand
CGACCGCCAGGATTCCGCCGCCGCCATTAATGCCGCTCAAGCCGTTCGCAGTATTCGAACTGACCACGCTATTAAGAATGTCGATTCGGCTGGCGTTTACGCCATTCGCAATCCCGCCGCCACCCCAAGCCACATTCCCCGTCACGACACACGACTGCACAGTCAAAGCTGCGAAAGCCTCGTTAGAGATTCCCCCACCGATACCGCTTCCGGCGTCACCACCAGTAATGGTTAAACCAGAGATGCTGTTTAAGCCGTTAGATAAAAATGTGAAGATTCGAAAGCCACTGGCCCCTGAACGGTGGACCGTCAATTTATCCGCGCCCGGTCCCTGAATTATCACATCGTCAGTAATGTCTGGCAGCGGCTGAAACAGGTTAATGACGCATTGGCCAGTCGTGGAATCGCACCCAGGCGTAGACGGTGGTAAATTGAAAGTGATCGTATCAGTGCCTGGCGTTGCGTTCGTTGCGCGTAACGCCGCCCTGAGTGTGCACTGATCTCCCGGAGTAAAAATCTCTGAGTCACAACGACTAGTTGAACCAATTCCGGGTAGGTCTCCTGCTGAGTTAACGACGAATGTAACTCCGGCTTGTACTGGGATCACGGCAGCTGTTGCTGGAAGGATTAGCGGCGAGATCAGAGTGTAGAGCGCGAGCAGAGCTGCAACTGTTAGACCCAGAATCAGTAAACCGAAACCTTGACTGCGGTACAACCAGTGATAGCGACTTGTGTTCATTACATCAACCTCGAAAAGCAGTGTGGTGACTGTTTCAAATTGGGGAGTGCAGTTGGAATTGCCGAGATGGCAGTTCACGTGATTCGATCAATGCGCTTGGCAAACCCGAACTCACATCTCTCTGATTTTGGCAGTTCACCGAAGACGCGAATCTTGCTTCCCAACGGGATCGGGTTTGCGTCGTTGTCGTAAATTCGCAAATCTTCAACACGCTCGGAAGGAGTTTCCATTTGGTTGTTTTTAGCGTTTAGAGCATCGGTTGTGGGTATCTGGACTGAAATGAAAGGGCCGCTTAGCTGAGGGTCCGCGTACACCTTAAAGAAACACCAAGCGATACCACTGGTCTTCTTTCTCGATGCTTTTTCACAGACCATTGAAAGCGGCGCAAGGTAACCTTCGACCGCAACCGTCTTCCACTTTTCGTAGGCGCAAACTTTATCGATCGGTACCACTTCTCCAGTGGCCTTGCTCTTGCCACCGCAACCGGCCAATAGCACGGCGACTGTCGCTAAGATCACTGCTCGTACTCTCATGAGCCCTCCTCTTTAATTCGCGCCAAGTGTTTGATTCGAAATGGAATTTGCTGCTGTCAGTAGTTGCACTATAATGAGCGTCCCTTTCGAATATTCGGTGTGAGGACTTTGACTCGCATCGGTTTGAAAGTCCTTAAGAAGCACTAAATTTCCCCCAAAGAATCGCCAAATTCATTCGGTTTATGAGTGCAGAGTCCAGACATATTTACGAATTCGGGCCTTTTCGTCTGATTCCGTCCGAACGCCAGCTGTGGCGCGACAAGGTAGCCGTCTCACTTAAACCGAAGGTGTTTGATTTGTTGGTCGTGCTGGTAGAAAACAGTGGGCGCCTCATCGAAAAGGAAGAATTGATGAAGCGGATTTGGCCGGATAGCTTTGTCGAAGAAGCGAACCTTTCGGTCACTGTATCAGCGTTGCGCCGTGCGCTTGGTGAAGGTCCTGAGGACAATCGATTCGTAGAAACGGTCCCGCGACACGGCTACCGATTCGTTGCAAACGTAAAGGGGCTTTCGGAGTACAGTGATTATCACCCGAAGCCCACGGAGGATGAGGCAGTGGCCTCTTCTCCTTCGATTGCATCACCGAGACCGCTTTTCTCCCGCCGAGTCTGGGTGGTAGCACTTGTTGTCCTCCTGATTGGTATCTCAATAATCGGACTAAACCGGCTACGGGATAAGATAGGTAGCAACGCAACCGCAGCTGGGGTTCAGTCGTTGGCAGTGCTACCGCTGGAGAACGCGACTGGCGATGCCTCACAGGACTACTTCGCTTCTGGCATAACAGACGCTCTGATCGCCGGCATCTCCAAAGTTCAAGTGCTTCGAGTGATGTCGCGTCAAGCCGTCATTAAATATAAGAACACCGGGAAGTCGCCGGCGGAGATTGGACGGGAGTTGCACCTGGACGCCGTAATCGCGGGCTCCGTCACACGCAGCGGTGATCATGTTCAAGTGTTGTTAAGAATGATTGATGGGCCCACAGGACGAACTCTTTGGAGCAGTAGTTACGATCGCGATATGCGCGACATTCTGAAACTTCAGTCGGACGTGACACGAGATGTGGCAGACGAGGTTGGTCTAAAAATCGTCACGCAACAGCAAGACCCTGACGCGTCACTAAATGTAGAAGCTTACGATGATTATTTGCGCGGGAAGTTTTATCTATACCGTCAGACCAGAGAAGACAATGAAGTTGCGATTGCAGATCTTGAGAGAGCAGTGACTAAAGACCCGAACTTTGCCGCCGCTCATGCGGCACTTGCGCAAGCTTACACTTGGAAACTGTTCCTGTTTGTTCCCAATGAGAAACAGCTGGAGGAGAAAGCTTTCGTTGCAGTTGAGAAGGCTCTCGCGTTGGATCCGAACTCGGCAGTCGCGTATCTAGCGCGTGGACGCCTACTATGGACACCAGCGAATCATTTTCCGCATGACCGAGCAATAAGGGAATATCGACGCGCGCTTGAGCTCGATCCAACTCTGGATGAAGCGCGTAACCAACTTGCCCTCGTGTACTGTCACATTGGAGCTCTCGACGAGGCGTTGCAGGAATCGAAACTCGCACTTACAACGGATCCAAACAATAATCTGGCACAGTACCGAATCGGTCAGACGCTGAATTTTCAGCTGAAGTATGACGAGGCACTTTCTATTCTGCGTGCCATTCCGCAGAATGCGAATCCGGCGCTCATTGGTCATCAAACTGCCTGGGCATTATTCAATCTCGGCAAACGAGAAGAAGCGTCTGCGATGCTTGAGCAGTTGCTGAAAGATCATCCCGAAGATAGCGGTGGCGTATTCACAAGTGTACAAGCCGTACTTGCAGCTGCAGTCGGACAGATGAAATTAGCTGAAGACAGAATCAAAGCAGCTGTTGAAAAGGGAAGAGGATTTGGCCACTTTCATCATACGGCTTATCACATTGCCTGTGCGTACGCCATCATGAACAAACCTGATGAAGCAATTAAGTGGCTGGAGGCTGCAGCAGAGGATGGGTTCCCATGCTATCCACTGTTTGAGAAGGATTCCAATTTGGATAATCTTCGACAAGATCCTCGATTTGTGGGTTTTCTGGCGAAACAGAAAAAACGATGGGAATACTATCGCACGATTCTGTGAATAATCTATTTTCAAAGGAGTTCTTAACATGAGTCACGCAGCAGCTACCAAACCGGCCCCAACCGAACACGCGCCCGAGTTTTCAGGGTACGTCACGCTTGTGCCGGAAGGCGACATAATCCAAACCCTGGAAACACAGGTCGAAAACAGCTTGTCGTTACTGCGAACTATTCCCTCCGACAAGGCCAACTTCCGCTATGCCCCAGACAAGTGGAGCGTGAAGGAACTGTTGGGCCATCTTATCGACTCGGAGCGAATGTTTACTTATCGTGCCCTACGTTTTGCACGAAACGACCAAACTCCGTTGCCCGGATATGAACAAGACGATTACGTGCGCGAGGGACGTTTTGATAGTCGCAACCTCGCCGACATGGTCGAGGAGTTCGCAACTCTTCGTCGAGCAACAATTCAACTCTTTCGGCCCCTGAATGAGATGGAGTGGTTGCGAAAAGGCAAGGCAAACGAGAATGAGATCAGCGTTCGCGCCCTGGCGTACATTATTGCCGGACACGAACTGCATCACATGGGAGTCCTGCGCAGTCGTTACTTGTAGAGGGGGCCATTCGCGTAGATCTTTGGAAGCACTAAACACCGTAGCCTGCGCTAGCCGATCACTTGAAAGTTGACCTTTAGCCGCTTGTGAAATCAAGTTAGAGAGTCGTCTGTTTGGACTGGATAAACTAACCTTCCAACTCGTTCAGATTGAAGAGGGATCGAATCCGATAAGACCGCGGAATCGCGCGGCTACAGGCAAATCCCTCCTATTAATACCAATTCCACGGTATTTCTCCGTCCCTAACCATTCGATAAGCTGACGACGTTTTAGAGTTCACGCCATCTTGCCGACTGTCGTAAATAAAGTGGCAGCGCGGCTTATTCGTGTCTTCGTATGATCTCAGCCCAAGTAAATCGAACCGGTCATCCCCACCGAACTCGCACTTCGTTCTTATCGGGCCGTTGCACCCCCGCAGCTCGTTGGTATTTGCTGACAATTATCTCAGCCTTGCTTGCTTCCACGGCCGTCCACGCTCAATCAACAGCTTCAATTGAAGGACAGATCACCGATGAGAACGGCGCCGTTATTCCGAACGTTGAGATCAAGGCGACCAGCCGAGCGATTGCGGTTGAACGCTCGACCCTGACCGATGACGCCGGCCGGTATCAGATTCCCTCGTTGCCGGTAGGAGATTATCGAATTGAAGTCAAAGTTACCGGGTTTCAGACGCAGATCCTGGAAAGCATTTGCGTTGAGGTCGCACGAAGAATTACGGAGGACTTTCAACTTCGAGTTGGCGAAGCATCGGAGCAAGTAACGATCTCTTCAACCAACGGTTCGCTAGACCTTGTGAATGTTTCCGTTGGGCACATGATCGATCGACGGACCGTCCAGGAGATCCCCCTCAATGGCCGGCACTTCATCGATCTCGGCTTGCTCGTGCCCGGCTCGGTTACACCTCCTCAGAATGGCAATCTTTCGGCGCCTACGCGGGGCCAGGGATCGCAGGCTATGAATACAGCAGGGAGCCGCGAAGACACCGTCAACTTTCAAATTAACGGCATCAACTTCAACGACCTCATCAATAACATCATTACCATGCTGCCGCCCATCAGCAGCATTCAAGAGTTCGCGATTGATAACTCGACGTTTAGCGCCGAGTACGGCCGGAACTCCGGCGCGATCGTCAACCTCGCCACGCGCTCAGGCACAAACCAATATCACGGTGAGTTGATCGAATTCTTCCGCAACGATGCTTTGGACGCGCGGAATTTCTTTGATTTCAATTCCAGCAAGGCACAGCCTTTCAAGCGCAATCAGTTTGGCGGCTCAATTGGCGGTCCGCTGGTCTTACCGGGTTTTGGCGAAGGCGATTCCCCCTTTGCCTATTACGGAAAGGACCGCACGTTCTTTTTTTTCGCTTACGAAGGACTACGACAGAATCAGGCGGTGAACTTGAACACCGTCGTTCTTAGTGACCAGCAGAGACTCTCCGTGACCGACCCGGTGATCAGAAAACTCGTCGACCTGATACCGCGGGCCAACTTCATCGATTCATCGGGGGCGGCGCGGTTTGTCGGAGTAGCACCCACCAAAGTTCTGGTCGATCAATGGTCGATCGATATCAGCCACAACCTGAACCAGAATGACCGGCTGCACGGCTACTACGCGGCGCAACGTGACGACCGAAACGAGCCAACCTTGTTGGG
>DATIBX010000800.1:0-2461 GCA_035457105.1 Pyrinomonadaceae bacterium | reverse complement strand
TTAAAGAAGACGAGCGAGCTGGAGCCCAATTACATGCCGACTCTTTTCGTCCTGGGTGCCGTGTACATCCAACAGGGCCAATTGGACGAAGCGATTGAACAGTTTCGGCGGATCATTAAGATAGATAACGAATCGTATCTTTCGCTGGGCTTCATGGGACACGCGCTTGCGCTAGCCGGTCAGAGGGCCGAAGCTGAAAGTCTTCTTAACACTTTGCAAGAGACCTCGCAGAGAAAGTATGTTTCTCCGTTTAGCATGCTCATGATCCATTTGGCACTCGGGCACGAGGAGCGCACGTTTCAACTGCTGGAGCAGCTTTACGAGGACCGCAATGATTGGCTCGTTTGGCTCAAGGTCAGTCCGGAACTCCGCCCTCTCAGGAATCACCCGAGATTCCGGCATATGCTGGAATTAGTGGGATTAGACGATTGACCAGGCAGGGTTTTCTCCACCCCGTACCATCCTTTTAGCAAACAGTTAGCAGGTATTTAGCGGCCAGTTAAAGATTCCAGCCTCATAACTGTCTATTCTCTTCCTCGACGGTCTTGAACGATTCTTTGAACAGGACACTCTTGTGATCGCAGGTGAATCAATATGAACACTCGATCGATTTCCAGTCTAATTGCGATCTGCTTTCTCACATTTTGGGCCAGCCCAGTTGCGGGTGCGGTATCTGAAAATATCGGCGGGGATTGGGTAGGCGGTTCAAACCTGTTCGGAAATCCGGTTTTCATTTCATTCAGTTTCACAGCGTCGCCTGCTGGAACACAGGGCGCCGCGAATATCCAGTCGTGGCGAGTGTCTAATCGGACCCTTACCAAAGTTCAGGTAGAAGGTTCACGGCTCCACTTCGAGTTTCCTTCGACGACCGGTATCCCATTTGTCGGTGACGGCGAAATAAAGACTGGCGTGATAGAGGGAACGATCCACCGGGGAGAACAACAAGGCAAGTTTCACCTTGTTCGCGTTGCAAACATCGATCGCAAACTTCTTGGCAGATATGTCGGCGCATTTCGATTTGACGATCCTCAAGCGCCTGATAAAAGCCAACTGGGTCTCATCACCTACGGCTCCCGAGGCTATCTGCGATGGGTCAATCTGAACTCTGGCGACACGATGGGACTGTTTCCAATGTCCGACAAAACGTTTTTCTTCGCTGTCTCAGTCATCGGTTCGCCTTCGCCTGAAAACATGACCTGGACCTTCGAAAACTCCAGCGACGGTGAAATAACGCGTTCGATCGTTCGCGTTAAGGGCCAGCCCGACAATGTCGGCTTGCCGGCCCAAACGTATCATCAGGAACTCCTTAACATTAAGAGCGGAAACGCTACCCTCTCCGCGACACTAGTCATGCCGGCAGCGAAAGGAAAACATCCCGTCGCGATCTTTGTCCCCGGCTCCGGCGCTCTATCTCGCGACGAGAGTGCCCCGTTCCGGGAATTCGACACGTTCATCAGGAATGGAGTCGGTTTGCTTGTCTATGATAAGCGCGGTACCGGAATGTCCAGTGGCGACTGGCAACAGGAGTCTTTTGATGAACTCGCTTCGGATGTTCTTGCGGGTGTGGCTTTACTTAAAAGTCGCAAAGATGTCGATTCGGAAAAGATTGGAGCATGGGGTTTCAGCCAGGGAGGATGGATCGCGCCACTTGCGGCCTCACGGTCGAAAGACATCGCTTTCCTCATCATAGCGTCGGGCGGTGGCGTGACGCCTCCTCAGGCAGAAATCGGTGAGCAAGTCGCTCGTATGCGCGTTCAGAAACTATCACCGGCCGAAATCGATGAAGCCATCGCTTTCATGAATCTTCAATTCGATGTGGTTCGAAATCCCAACCGATGGTCAGAATTTCAAGCGGCAGCGGAAAAGGTCAAGGACAAAAAGTGGTACCGGTATACATGGGGCGGTCTACCGAAAGAGCACTGGCAATGGAATTGGTGGCGTCCTGTTGTCGACTACGATCCATTCGCAGCGTTGTCGAGAATCAAGGTTCCGGTGCTCGTCATGTTTGGTGCTGCAGACCAGTACGCGCCGAGTGAAAATATACCTAAGTCCATTGAGACGATCTCGACGGCTCTTGCTCGAGGTGGGAATAAAGATATCACCACAAAGATTTTTGCGAATGCCGATCACGATCTCTTTGTGAAGTTAGAGAACGGGCAATTCGGCGCTCCCCCCGATTATCATGAAGTGCTTTCCAATTGGCTCAGGCGTCTAACTCCCTCAAGCTCATCACCCATTCGTCAATTGGGTGATTCAACTGTAACTCGATTGAGTTATCTTTCGTTCGCACCATCTAGGGTTTCGAGAAAAACCAACCAGGCGCAAACTCCCTCAGCATCCAGTGATTGTCGGGAGGTATTTGGTCGATGAACTGTGGAGTGAAACTCATCAAACGCGGCGGCGCTGACATATTGCTTAGCTCTGCGCGCGGTCAGGATAAAAAAAGCAGGCGACAGAACGA
>DATIBX010000799.1:0-2668 GCA_035457105.1 Pyrinomonadaceae bacterium | reverse complement strand
CGGTCCGTACCAACCTTTTGAAGTGTTTTTGGAGGTTTTCAGATGAATAACTTCTCCCGCGCCACTACCGCACTAGTTTTGGCCTTCTCGCTTTTTTCGGGTTCTGTGGCGGCGATTGCGCAATCTACGAAGTCGACCGATCAGACACAAACAACAAATTCCACGCAAGCAGACTCGAAGACCACTGCAACTTCTCAAGCCAGTCAGCCTAAAACGACACCGGCCCGGTCAACCAGACCATTATCAACGAATGAAGATCCGGCCATGATCGGTAAGCGGAACATCAACGGTGGCATCATCTCCAAGATGAGTGGTTCGACTGAAAAAGAAGTCCGACAGGGGCGCGAAGCCGCAGCGGAAGTTGATCGCCAGGCCAAGTTCATCGAAGACCCGATGATTACGGAATACGTTAACCGCGTGGGTCAGAACATCGTGCTGCACTCCGACGCAAAAGTGCCGTTTACGATCAAGGTTATCGATTCAGACGAAGTCAACGCATTCGCCCTGCCGGGGGGCTTCTTTTACGTTAACAAAGGTTTGTTGCTGGCCGCGGATAACGAAGCTGAACTCGCCGGAGTAATGGCGCACGAGATCGCGCACGTTGCTGCTCGGCACGCCGTCGAAAACCAGACAAAAGCAAGTCTGCTTGAGTATGCAGCACTGGGCGCGTCGATATTCCTGGGCGGAATTCCCGGCATGATTTATCAGAACACTGCGGGGATCGGTCTGCTGGGTATTTTTATGAAGTTCAGCCGCAGCGCAGAGGAAGAGGCCGATAAGCTTGGAGTCCAATACATGTATGCGGCTGGCTACGATCCCGGCGCTATGGCCACAATGTTTGAAAAGTTAGAGGCCAAGAACAAGAAAAAGCCTGGGTTCATATCGCGTGCATTTGCAACACACCCAGCTCCTCCCGACCGTCGAGCCTCGGCTCTGGCGCTAGCGGCGAGGTTTCCTGAGCATGAGGAGTACGTTATTAGCAGTTCTGAATTCCAGCGCGTGAAAGCAAAACTTCTTCGCCTTTCCAACGCTAGAGCAACAACTGGGGGCGCAATTCAAAGCAGCGATGACACTGGGGCACCTGGCAGGCCAACCTTAAAACGGCGTCAACCGACACCAGACGACTCAACAACAACGACTACGACCACCACGGATGGTGAACAGAAGCCAGCGGAACAACAAGGCCCGCCGAAACTAAAGCGAAACGACGGGACTACAACGACAACCACCAAAACTCCGGACAAGCCATAACACTGGTTCGAGCAAGTTTAAGCGAAGGCCCTTTGGCGGCGTTGCCCAAGGGCCTTTTTCATGTTCGCAGTCAAAGGACTCAAGGATCCAATGAGGTATTTCCCAACAAACTGAGCTCAGCTTGACATTTTTTTGGGCCGTTCGGTATTCTAACCGTTCGCGTTTTATTCGCTGAAAACAGAGATAGTTAACTATGTCGACATACTTCCCCAGCGGTAAAGACCTTGCTGGAAGACGAAAATGGTACGTGGTAGACGCAACCGGCCAAACGGTTGGACATCTTGCGTCTGAGGTAGCTTCAATACTGACCGGTAAGAGGAATCCCCGTTGGACCCCCTTCCTGGATACAGGCGATCACGTTGTGGTGATTAATGCTCGTAAAGCGGTATTGAAAGGGAATAAGGCAGAGCAAAAAGTCTATCGGCGTCACACGCTTTATCCGGGTGGACTCCGACAGATCACAGCAAGTGAAATGATTGCGAAACGACCGGAAAGGGTCCTCGAGATTGCCATCAAGGGCATGCTGCCGAAGAACAAACTCGGCAAAGCAATGGCGAAAAAACTGAAGGTTTACGCCGATGCCGATCACCCGCACTCAGCCCAACGCCCGCAAGTTTACAGTCTCACTCAAAAAGCTTCATAAGCACTTGAAATAAGGAAAGATTACTGTGGCTGAAATTCAGTATTACGGAACCGGCAGGCGCAAAACGTCAACCGCCCGAGTTTATTTGCGACCTGGATCTGGTGAAGTACAGGTCAACCGCAAACCGTTTGACCGGTATTTTCCTAATGAAACACTGCGAATGATCATTCGTCAGCCCCTGCAACTTACCGAAACTGCAGGTAAATTCGATATCCTGATCAATGTTGCTGGCGGCGGGCCCGCCGGGCAGGCCGGTGCTATTCGACATGGGATTACCCGCGCTCTGTTAGAATTCAATGCGGACTTGCGGCCCACCCTAAAACACGCTGGCCTGGTTACGCGAGACCCAAGAATTAAGGAACGCAAGAAGTACGGTCAAAAGGGTGCTCGAAAACGCTTCCAGTTTTCGAAGCGATAACGCAAAGTGCAAAGTTCGGATCTTCTCGATTCGAATTATGTTTGAAATCCATTGTCGCGGCTCGATTGGTTGCTTACGCTAATGAGGAAGTCGAGAGGCTGCGGCGAGTACATTAAACCAATTAGCAGAAGGAGAATGTAGTTTGGTTTCCGTTACCATGAAAGAATTGCTGGAGGCCGGTGTTCACTTTGGCCACCAGGTCCGACGTTGGAACCCAAAGATGAAGGAGTACATCTTTGGTGAGCGCAACGGAATTTACATCATCGACCTGCAGAAAACTCAGCGCATGTTTCGCGAGGCGATTGGCTTCGTTACAAACTTAATCGCCGAGGACAGAGGTAGAACTGTCTTGTTTG
>DATIBX010000798.1:0-5157 GCA_035457105.1 Pyrinomonadaceae bacterium | reverse complement strand
CAATCGCCGCCAACATATTCTCCAGGGGAATTGTGATGCCGTCGTCTGACTTGACCGTTTCTATTCGCAATTTTCCACTTCTGGCGTGCGCTTCGTAAACGTACATCACCGAAGGGAAATTTAGTTCCGAGTAGACGATCTTGTTGCGTTTCGGTGACGGTTCGAAGCACGAAAGAATTAACGACTGGCAGATCGAAACGTTCTGGTGCATCGCGACAGTGCCCGGGGCTGCACCTATAATCCGGGCCAACTGGTCACCAACTGTGAGCGGCATGTTCCACCAGCCCTCGGCCCACGCTCTTACACCGCGGGTAGCCCACACGTCAGCGTAGTCATGAAGTTTCTCATAAGTGCCTTTTGGCATTGCGCCAAGGCTATGGGAAATCAAATAAACGGCTTTGTCGAGAATTGGGAACTGGCTACGCCACTTGAGTAAATCGTCGGTCAAAAGGAAATCCTCCGGCGGAAACTGAAAGCTAGGGCTAATGTAACATAGCGTAAACGACCTGCTACAGAGCAGGACTTGCCTGTCCGAATTGGTTACTCTATCAGCCTTCAGCGTCCATGTTAAAGTGCAAGTAAAACCAATGTGGAAATTTACGAACCCAATCCGCCATCAAATACCTTCGACTCAATGGCCAACCGCGCTTGAGGCATCGAATTCGATGCTCTACACGCCGATAGACATTGGTCAACGCCGATCACTTAGCCGGACATGGGTACCGGCAATGGTGCCGTGGCGAGCGACTGACGAGGGATTCGTGACTTCCGAAAACCTCGATTGGTATCGCCGTTTTGCCCAGGGGAAACCTGGAGTTCTCGTAGTTGAAGCAACTGGAGTTCGCGATATCCCGAGTGGACCATTACTGCGAATCGGCGATGATCGGTTTATTCCCGGCTTGCAAAAGCTTGTCGACGTTGTCCGAGAGGCGAGTGAAGGCGAGACTTTGCTGTTTATTCAGATCATAGATTTTCTTTCGGTGCGACGGCGTCCTGAGAAAGAAAAATACTTTGAGAAGTTTTTTACGGTTGCTGTCCATCACCGCAATGCACTCGCAGAACTGAGTCAGGATTCTCGTTGGTCCACTGCGTCGGACAAGGAGGTTCGCGATTACCTCGGTCAGACTAGCGACGCGATCTTGGACAAAGTGCTTGAAAGTCGAGAGCTCGAGGCACTGCGCTTTGGTTATCGTGAGCGGGTCACAGATACAAACCTGGACCACATCAGGACTCTTCCGTCCGAACTACCTCCTGTATTTGCGGCGGCAGCGCGCAGAGCACGTGAGGCCGGCTTTGATGGTGTCGAATTGCACTACGCTCACGCTTACACGATGGCTGGATTTCTCAGTGCATTGAACAACCGAAATGACGGTTATGGCGGTTCGCAGGAAAATCGTGTTCGGTTACCGCTCGAAGTTTTTAGACGGGTGCGGCAGGAGGTGGGGAACGATTACGTAGTAGGAGTTCGATTTCTCGCAGATGAAGTCATTGAGGGCGGTAGTCGTGTTGAGGACGCTCGTTACTACGCACTTGAGTTTGCTCGTGCTGGTTTTGATTTTTTGTCGCTGTCAAAAGGTGGCAAGTTTGAGGACGCTCACCAGCCTAAAGTTGGACAAGCTGTATATCCCTACACCGGACAAAGCGGGTACGAATGTATGCCGACAGTGTTGTCAGACCAGGTCGGACCATTTGGCCGCACGGTGCCACTCGTTGCCAGCATTAAAGAGACTATTAACAAAGCGGGGTTCAAGGTCCCGGTAATAGCGGCGGGTGGCATCACCACGTTCTCCCAAGCCGAGGAGATACTTAAAACTGGTAAAGCAGACATTGTCGGTCTCGCCCGACAGGCACTAGCAGATCCAGATTGGTTTACAAAAGTGCGCCTAGGTTATGGCGCCGAGGTAAGACGTTGCACCTACACAAACTATTGCGAGGCGCTGGACCAGGCCCACCGCGCAGTCACTTGTAAGTTATGGGATCGTCATGATCTAGATGAACCGGGTGCGGCAACGGTTGATGATGGTCGCCGCCGGTTGATTCCGCCGGCATGGAAACGAAGTTAACTAATATCCAAAGGGCTCCTCAATTAAACGTATAACCAGTCGCCACAGGGATTGCAGATTGCACTGACGGGAAAGCGACGCCAAAGCATTTCGGGTTAAATGACGCCGCGCTGGTGAACTCTCTCATACTCTCGCACGAATTCCGGGTCCCTGGTTCTCAGGTCCTCAAGCGTCACTCGACCACTCCTGGTCATTACACTGTAGGCGAGGTCCATTGGAGACAAATCAATATATCGGGCGGCGTTTTCGAACCAGACCATGCTTTCTCCGGCCGCAACCTGATAGTTCTCAATAACTGGCCGGCGCAATCGTTCGAACTCAGACAACGCCTCGTCCACGTGCCTGTTGCCTTGAAAGCACTGGGCCATCTCAATAGCGTCTTCCATCGCCAGCTTAGTTCCGGATCCAATTGAGAAATGGGCGGTGTGGAGTGCATCGCCGAGCAGCGCAACATTCTCGAACGACCATTTTCCATTTTTCACCAGGACAAAATTAATCCATTTCGAATTATTTGAAAGAAGACGTTCGTCGCCCAGATCTCGTTGGAAAACCTCGTGAAGGTAAGAGCGCATCTGTTCGTCATTCAATGAATGGAAACCCGCCCGCTCCCAGGTTTGTCGGTCACACTCGACGATAAAAGTACTTGTATCATGGTTAAATTTATATGAGTGCGCTGCGAAAACCCCGTCGACGTTTTGTCGAAAGGTCAGGGTTAGTCCATGAAAGAGCCGATGCGTCCCGTACCAAATATAGCGATGCTGGCGGGTATCGAGGTCAGGTACGAAAAACTGCGAGTAGAACGAGCGCACGGAACTATTAACGCCGTCTGCGCCAATCAACAGGTCGCTGGATTTGCGAAGATGATCGAAATCGTCAATCTCATGTTTGAAAACGATCTCAATTCCAAGCTCCTGTGCTCGCTTCTGTAGAATCTTAAGCAGCCGAAGCCTCGCAATTCCCGAGAAGCTGTTGCCGTAGATCGAGATCTTTGAATTCCCCTGGACCACATCGACGTTTTCCCAGGCCTCAAATTGACTGGTGATTTCGGCATGCGACTCCGCGTCAGCCGCACGTAAGTTTGCCAGCGTTCGTCCGGAAAAAACCACGCCCCAACCGAAGGTGTCGTCTGGCCCATTCCGCTCGAAAATAGTTATGGCATGCGAAGATTCTTGTTTTTTCATCAGGATGGCGAAATACAGACCAGCGGGTCCGCCACCCACTATGTTCAGCTTCATGAGTACTATTGGTTTTTTAAGAGTTGACTGGCGATGATCAGCTTCTGAATTTCAGAAGTGCCTTCGTAAATTCTTAGCGCACGGACGTTACGATAGAGCCGTTCGATGACACTTCCCTGGACAAGTCCAGCTCCGCCATGAATTTGGAGCGCACTATCGATAATTCTCCAGGCCGCCTCGGTCGCAAATAGTTTTGCTTCGCTTGCTTCACGTGTCTGGCGTCCCTCGCAAGTGTCTTTCAAATACGCCGCCCGATAAACGAGCAGTCTCGCAGCGTCTAATTCAGTGATCATGTCGGCGAGTTTCTCCTGGACCAGTTGATGTTCAGCCAGGAGTTTTCCGAACTGCTTGCGATTGGTCGAATAGTGGAGCGCTTCGTCAACGGCTCTTCGGGCCATGCCGCAGGCTGCTGCGCCAACGCTGGCACGAAAGGTGTCCAGTGTTTCCATGGCGAGGCTGAAGCCGTCACCTTCGTTCCCAATAAGGTTATCGACCGGTACGCGGCAATTATTGAGCTCAATCTCTCCGATTGGATGAGGCGACATCAGTTGTGTTTGTTCCACAACCGAAAAGCCAGGCATCCTTGCACCAACCACGAATGCTGAGATCGCGTCACGTCCTTTTTCATTTTTACCGGTTTTGGCAAAGACGGTATAGAAATCTGCAATTCCTGCGTTTGAAATGAATCGCTTACGACCGTTCAGCAAATAGGCATCGCCATCTTTTTGTGCAGTGGTTTGAATGGAGGCGACGTCTGAACCAGCCTCTGGCTCTGTTAGGGCAAAGGCGGCGACAGCCCTACCACTCGAGGCTCTGTCAACCCAGAACTCCCGAATATGCTCAGCGGCCGCCCGATTGATTGCGTAAGTCCCGAGACCTTGCATCACGAAGGCGAGATCCGCCAAAGACGATGAATAAGAGAGAGCTTCACGTATCAGACAAAGAGACCGTACATCCATTTGGTCCTTTGCCACAGCGTATCGCAGCAAATCGGCGTGGGCCAGCAAGTCGAGGAACTGTCGGGCGCTATCTTCAACGTTGGTTTCTGCTGCGGCACGAAGCTCGATTTCGCTCGCTGTAAAGTCCGCAACTATTTTGGCGAGATTCCGCTGGTCGGGAGTGAAGAAGGGAAGTTGCTCAATCATTTCAATCACGTGTGAACCAAGACTACTGGAATTTAACTTCGCGCTTAGCGACAAAAGCTTCATAAGCTTCTCGATAGTCGGGATGTTGCATGCAAATAGCCTGAGCCTGGGCCTCGCATTCCAAAGCAGTAGCGAGGTCCATGTCCAGCTCTCGATTTAACATTTCTTTGGTTTTAGCGATTGCGAATGATGGACCACGCGCAAGTTGCTCAGCCAAAGCGGTGGTCACGGAGGCGAGACTGTCAGTCGAGACTACCTTGTTGTACAGGCCCAAACGTTGTGCTTCGTCTGCTGAAATAAACTCACCGGTAAACAAGAGTTCCGTTGC
Source organism: Pyrinomonadaceae bacterium (assembly GCA_035457105.1). GTDB lineage: Bacteria > Acidobacteriota > Blastocatellia > Pyrinomonadales > Pyrinomonadaceae > PSRF01. The sequence goes on along the minus strand of DATIBX010000798.1, from coordinate 386 downwards.
TTTGGCCAATCCAACAACCCGCGGCAACAGATACGCTGCTCCCATGTCAGCTCCGGCCAAACCAACTTTGACGAAGAGAAAAGCAATCTTCGCCGTATCAGCGGCGACTCGAATATCTGCGGCGAGTGCAATACAGGCGCCCGCGCCAGCAGTAGTGCCGTTCAGGCTTGCTATCACGGGTTTTGGCAGGGTGCGAATATTCTTGATCAACTCGCAAGTCATCCTTGTAAATTCAAGTAGACCTTCCATATCGCGACTAAAAAGCTCTCCGATAATGTCGTGAACATCACCGCCGCTGCAGAATGCCCGCCCCGTTCCAGCTATTACAACAACCTTAATTGAGTCTTCACTTCTTAATGCAGCAAACAGTTCAGTCAGCTCACGAT
>DATIBX010000797.1:0-6248 GCA_035457105.1 Pyrinomonadaceae bacterium | reverse complement strand
CAAGGAAACCAGCGTAGACCTCCATCTGGCGTTGCAAGACGGGCTTGAGAGCGGACGGCATCTCGTCCCATGACGGTATTTCTTTGTGTCGCTCGGTGAGTTGGCAATCGGCTGGAATTACTCCCAACTTCTTTTGTCGCGCAAAAATTTCTTCACGCAATTTGTCCCAGCCACCGTCAAACTCTCCCTTATATTTGTCTGCCCACTCTTTCGGCACGTGATGCGGCGCATGTGTAGCTCCTGGCGCGAAGTAGACAAAGAAAGGCTTGTCAGGGATTAACGCTTTTTGTTGACCAATCCAGGAGATTGCCTTGTCGGTCATATCCTCCATGAAGTGATAGCCTTCTTCCGGCGTCTTCTTCACTTCGATCGGAGTAGTGCCTTCATAGAGTGATGGATACCACTGGTGCGCCTCGCCACCAATAAAGCCATAGAAATATTCAAAGCCTCCACCGCCCGTCGGCCAGGCGTCGAATGGACCAGCAGGACTCGTTTCCCACACGGGCACTTCATGGCATTTTCCGAACTGCGCTGTTGCGTAACCGTTTAGCTTGAGTGTTCTGGCGACGGGCGACATCGTGTTAGGCAACACCGAACAGTATCCGGGTGAGCCACTCGCTATTTCAGTGATACCTCCCATACCAACCGAGTGGTGGTTGCGACCGGTTAAGAGCGCTTGTCGTGTCGGAGAACACAGAGCCGTCGTATGAAAACGATTGTACTTGAGACCGTTTTCGGCAAGTCGCTCGGCATTTGGGGTTTGGCACGGACCGCCGAAAGCGCTCGACGCGCCAAAGCCGACATCGTCAATCAATAAGATGAGAACGTTCGGTGCACCTTTGGGTGGACGCAGTTGATGAATGGGCGGGTATTTCGTATCCGGATCCTTCGCGTCGTAGGTGATCAATCCAGTACGGGCAGGGTCAGGGATTGGTAAAACATTCCGAGCGATCTTTTCGTCAGACATCTTAATTATCTCCTTAATGACAAGTTGCCGGTGCCTTCGAACTATCTTTGTCCGCAATCGATCTGGTCGCAGAGTCAATTTCTGAGGGCTCTGGTAAACGTCTATTCTTTGAGTGATGCAGCTATTTGGGCGTCATTCTCATAAAAGAGGCAAACAGTTCTTCAGTGTTAGTCGCTGAAGTTTAGTAGCTTGGCTGCTGGTTTGATAACTGTCATTTATGACAGGTTACAACCGAAGAGGAACTCTAACGGTATTAATCGCCGGAGCCACTCGCTATAATCCAATTACTGAACTCCAAGGAACATATCGGTAGATGCGCACCGCCACAGATGCACCGCTTCCGTTCGTTAACGGTATTGGCCCCAGCCGCCAATGGCTACCGGCTGGTCCATGGAAAACTGTAATTGAGTTCTTAAGGCAACGATACTCACATGTAGATCCACAGATCTGGGATACACGTATGGCGAAAGGTGAGGTGGTGGATGAAGCTGGCTGCCAGGTCAATTCCGAAACCGCCTATCGGGTTGGTGCCTGTGTTTTTTATTATCGCGAGTTAAACGACGAAACAACCATACCGTTTGCAGAACAAATCATTTACCAGGATGAGCATATCCTGGTTGCTGACAAGCCACATTTTCTTCCCGTTGTACCTGCAGGAAAGTTCCTGAGGGAAACACTTCTTGCCAGACTGCGAAATGTGGGCGCACCGGCAAACTTAGTTCCAGTTCATCGTCTCGATAGAGAAACTGCTGGAGTGGTGTTGTTTTCCCTCAATCCACGAACGAGAGGCTTTTACACCTCGCTCTTCCAAAATCGAAGAGTTACCAAGGTGTATGAGGCGATTGGTCCAACTTCAAAGGAATTGAGGTTCCCTCTTACTCGTCGCAGCCGAATTATTCAGGGAGACCCGTTCTTTCGCATGAAGGAAACTCCAGGTGAGACGAATGCAATAACCCAGATCAGTATCGTGAGCAACGAGGGACCAATCAGTCGCTATCAGCTGCTGCCGCTAACTGGCAAAAAGCATCAGCTACGTATTCATCTGGCTGCCTTAGGAATTCCTGTCGTCAACGACAAGTTCTACCCGATCCCGTCCCCTACGCCTGATGATGGCGATTTTTCGAGGCCGTTGAAGTTACTTGCAAAATCGATCTCCTTTCAGGATCCGTTGACGAAACGGCAACACTATTTCGAAAGTGGTAGAACATTATGAGCACTCCTATCAATATGCACACCGCGCGGATGGCGATGAATCGTGACCCGGACCTTCGCGAATGGGTTGAACAGTGGCTAAAGAGCAAAGAGCGAAGCCTAAGTACAAGCATGACGGAAGAGGAGTTTGAAAAACACTGGCTCTTTGTTCGACCTGAGAGAATGCACGAGGACGCGATCGAGGCAGTCAGTGCTTATCGACAGGAACACGAAGGTTAACCTTTGAAAAACCCTGGGTTGACTGACTTTTATCGGCTGGGGCAGTAGCCCGACTGTGAAGGAGGGCTGCGACATAAATTGGTGGGCTGAGGACTGGCGCCAGCCCTCCTTCACAGTCGGGCTACTGTCCCAGGGAGCCAGCTGACAACGGAAAACCGAGTGGTTAGCTTCATGCGAGATACCGAAAGCAGTGAGTAGGCCAAGGAATACTAGCCACTTTTTGAACAATTTTTTCTCCCCAATTGTCGATTTCGGCGTTCGCCATTCGACTTACCTGTAAAGCATCGACTTTGCTATCAAACTTTTGAAAGAAGGAAACGAAAAGATGAGCGATGTACGAGTACTCGTAGGCACCCGAAAGGGAGCTTTTATTTTGACCTCAGATGGAAAACGTGAAAAGTGGGACGTAAGTGGTCCGCACTTTGCCGGATGGGAGATTTATCACCTCAAGGGTTCCCCTGTGGATAGCAACCGCATTTACGCATCGCAAACCAGCGGTTGGTTTGGACAAATCATTCAGCGCTCTGATGACGGCGGCAAGACATGGTTCCAGCCTGGTACACCAGCGGGTGAACCGACGACCACGCCAGATGGAATGCCAAAGGGTGAGAGCAATAAATTTGCTTATGATACATCTGCGGAAACTGGCAAACCGCTTACGACCCATCAGTTTTATGACGGTACTCCCCATCCTTGGGAGTTCAAACGAGTCTGGCACCTTGAACCTTCGCTTGACGATCCTGAAACCGTCTACGCCGGAGTTGAAGATGCCGCGTTATTTCGCTCGACAAACGGGGGTCAAACGTGGGAGGAGCTTTCTGGTTTACGTGGACACGGAACGGGATCGCAATGGCAACCGGGCGCGGGTGGCATGTGCTTGCATAGTATTCTTCTAGATCCCAAGAACAAGAACCGGATCTTTGTAGCCATTTCCGCCGCGGGAGCGTTTCGCAGTGATGATGCAGGCGCTACGTGGAAACCAATCAACCAGGGTCTTCACTCGCAGTATATTCCGGATCCGACTGCTGAAGTGGGCCACTGCGTTCATCACATCTCAATGCATCCGTCGGATTCAAATGTGCTCTTCATGCAGAAACACTGGGACGTGATGCGCAGTAACGATGCTGGCGACTCATGGCACGAGATCAGTGGGAACCTGCCAACCGATTTTGGATTCGTGATTGACGTCCACGCTCATGAACCCGAGACAATCTACGTTGTGCCCATCAAGAGCGACGGCGAGCACTATCCACCGGATGGAAAGTTACGGGTCTATCGCAGTCGAACAGGCGGCAACGATTGGGAAGCACTTACCAAAGGTTTGCCTCAAAGCAACTGTTACGTCAACGTGTTGCGCGATGCGATGGCTGTCGATTCGCTCGATTCATGCGGCGTTTACTTTGGTACCACTGGCGGTCAGGTGTATGCATCCGCTGACGGCGGTGACAACTGGGCTCCCATTGTTCGAGATCTTCCGGCCGTGCTTTCAGTGGAGGTACAGACGTTAACATGATTTCAGTTGTCTTGCCGGCACACTTGCGATCACTCGCGGGCGTCAGCGGCGATGTAGAACTTGAGGTTGGCGCGCCTGTCACACGCCATTCAATTCTCGATGCATTGGAAGCGCGTTATCCAATGTTGCGTGGAACGATTCGCGACCATATTGCTGGAGATCGCCGGCCCATGCTCAGGTTCTTTGCTTGCGGAGAGGATGTGACCCATGAACCGGCAGACTCTCCGCTGCCGAAAGAAATCGCAACGGGAGCAGAGCCGTTCTACATCATCGGAGCTATCGCTGGTGGTTAACAGAGGTAACTGGTCGCCCCATTCTCTGTGAAACAAGCGAATAACTTCTTGTTCTAATAGGAAGACCTAAGCTCTAACAAGGCTGTAATTCTTGTCTCTCAGAATTAGATAAGGAGCAGTAGCGAATAAGTATTTGGATTGGATTTCTCCGTGCACCCTTTGTGTTCTCGGTGTCTCCGTGGTGGCTCGTCTTAGAAATTGAGGACACCACCACAGAGCCACAAAGAGCACAGAGGCGGCACAGAGCAGCCCCAATCGCATGCCGTTTTAATCGTTGCGTTGTCCGGTGGCGTTGTGATTCACTGCGCGACAACCTTCTATGAACGACATTGAACAGTTACTTTCAAAAATCCGCGATTTTCTTCGCGACGAAGTCTACCCGCTGGAACAATCGTTCCTGCAACAGCCATTTAAAGCGCTACTGCCTGCGCTTCAAACAAGACGCGATCAAATCAAAGCCGCTGGAATGTGGGTCCCACATCTTCCGAAAGAGTATGGTGGGCTCGGTCTCACACTCCTTGAGTTTGCGCGCGTTAGTGAAGAACTCGGTCGCACCCCACTCGGTCATTACCTTTTCAATTGTCAGGCGCCTGATATCGGTAATACCGAAATTCTTTTGGCCCATGGCACTGACGAACAAAGGGAGCGCTTTCTAGTCCCATTGATTCGCGGTGAAGTTCGTAGTTGTTTTTCGATGACTGAGCCTGAACATCCCGGGTCCAACCCAACGTGGATGAGCACGACCGCTGTAGCAGATGGAGACGACTACGTAATCAACGGACACAAGTGGTTCACGTCGTCCGCCGAAGGCGCGAGCTTTGCGATTGTCATGGCGGTAACCGATCCCGGGTCAGACAGTCCCTACAAAAAAGCAAGCCAGATAATTGTTCCTATTCCGACTGAAGGTTTTGAGATCATCCGTAATATCAATGTCATGGGCGATGAAGGGAGCGATTACGCGAGTCATGCTGAAGTTAGATACGCGAACTGTCGCGTGCCCAAAACAAATCTCCTTGGCAACGAGGGAACCGGGTTTGCGATTGCCCAGGAGAGACTCGGTCCGGGTCGTATTCATCACTGCATGCGCTGGATTGGTATCTGTGAGCGAGCCTTTGATCTTATGTGTGACTACGCCGCACACAGGCAGCTTGCACCAGGCGTACTACTCGGTAGCAAACAGAATATCCAGGAGTGGATCGCGGAGAGTCGAGCCGAAATCGATTCAGCTCGTTTGCTGGTGCTTGATACCGCCGCAAGAATTGATCGAGATGGCTCGAAGGCCGCTCGCGAGCGCATCTCTCTAATCAAGTTCTGGGTGGCGGGCATTCTTCAAAGGGTTCTTGATCGTGCGATCCAGGTACATGGTGCTTTAGGTCTCACGGATGCCACCTTGTTGTCTTACTGGTATCGTCACGAACGAGGCGCACGAATTTACGATGGGCCGGATGAAGTACATAAAACTGTTGTTGCCAGGGAAGCTTTACGCCGGTTCGGAATGAAGCTATAGCCAACATGCAGAATGAGCTGACAATCGATCAGTCGCGTCCTGTGCGAGCGGGGGAAGAACTCGATGAAGTAAAACTTCGCTCCTATTTTGTTAAGCATATGTCTGGGATCGTTGGCCCATTGGTTGTCGAACAATTTCCCGCCGGCTTTTCAAATTTGACCTACATGGTGCGCGCTGGTGGTCGCGAGTTTGTCCTGCGCCGGCCACCGCTCGGGGCGAACATCAAGACTGCGCACGACATGGCCCGTGAGTATCGAATCCTTTCGCATCTCTTTCCCGTCTATCGAAAAGTTCCACAGCCATTTTTCTATTGTGATGATGAAACAATAATTGGCGCACCGTTTTACGTGATGGAGCGAGTAAAGGGAGTCATCCTGCGTGCGCAACCAGTCAAAGGAATTGAACTTTCCGCAGAAATGATGCGACAACTCTCTGAGGCATTTGTTGATAATCTAATTGAGATTCATGACGTCGACATTCAAGCGGCAGCGCTGGCGGATCTCGGGGTCCCTCAGGGCTACGTTAAGCGTCAAGTGG
>DATIBX010000796.1:0-14525 GCA_035457105.1 Pyrinomonadaceae bacterium | reverse complement strand
AGCAGTTGTCAGCATTTTGAGACTCACCCGACGCTACCGCGTTTCGGTACTGACCCGGGCTCGCAACTTGATCATTTGGTTGAGGGCTTTTGCGTTAACTACCCGTTTGCTCCGCGTCTAAGGACATTTTTACTCACTACTCATTCGCCGTTGCCGTTAACCCGTTGCAGGGCGTTGCCCTGCACGTAGTCCGCGACTCGAGCGCCTAACTTTGTTCCGTCTTCGCACGCAGAACGGAAGTGTATGCCTGCATACACACGTGCATTCTTGATCTCCTCGAGTATCTCCGAGAAGCTTCCATAGGATCGAACGACTCCCGCCATTTCCGGCGCATCAGAACTCACACTAAAACTCGTGTTCTCACCAAAAGCGCTGGCGAGCACGGCTGCCGCCGCCGCGCTAACACAGGAATGACCTGAAGGGTAATCAGGATGGTTAGGGGTAATGAGGTAAGACGTAAACGGGCCTGCAACTGTATCAGGATTTCCGTCGGTGTCTGCCAAAGGGATCGCGGTCACTGGCCGCCAGAAATTATAGGTGTACTTTGCATCCCAGCATCCTATGGCCGCATCCGCAACGGAGAGACCCACGAGAGCCATCAACCGGGACTTGGCTGATAATGTGAGGTGTTGTCTTTCCGCCAACGTTAGCGCGATCTGATTCCAATAAGCTGGAGACGTGCTGAAATTCCAGAAACGGCTGTAAAGCGATTCATCCTCGGTGCGGTTTAGTCCCGAGATGTCGCCCTTAAGTTTAACTTCATTGAAGTCAGCCGCATAACGCTGACTGTTCAACGCCGGTGGACCACCAGGCCGGAACTGCGAAGGAGACTCGAGCACCCAGGGAGTCATGTAAGAGAATTGAACACCTGCACCGGAGAGAAAGCCCGGCGGAGTGGGTCGCCATTGGCCCAGATTCGCTCCACCTAAGAAAGGTGCGGGTGCGGGTGCGATACCATCCGTGAGGCGCCACGCCCAGATGGCGTCGGCGACAGTTTGACCCCATGCAATTCCGCGTTCAATGGATTTACCAGGGTCGTCATCATCATCAGTCAAGGCAGCGATTGAGACGTCGCGCTTTGCAAGAAGTGTTGCTGCCTGCGAAGGATAGAGTCTGACAAGAACAGCGTAGGCTGCTTGTACGACAGCAGCTCGTCGTGAGGATCCAGGCTCCGCCGCCGGCGCGACATAAATAGGCGTATAGCGACGTTCGATGCCGTTGACTGCGTCAAACACCGCGGCTTGAACAAGCGCCGCATTCCGAGTTATCAGCAACGGACTGGTGGGTGGGTTGTTTAAGCGTGCGGCCTCAAACAGGTTTCGATTCCAGTCGGCGACCTCGTCCGCGCGGGCCGTTGTGGTCATGAGGATCGCGAAAACTGTGAAGATGAGTAAAAGCTTTGCTACTTTCATATGGTCTCCTTAATCGGTGGGTTGACTGTAGGGTTATTTAGGGCTGTCTTCTCCGTCTGGGCGGAAAATGCTCTGACTTTGCGTTCGCCGGGAAGAGGTCGTCTCGTGCTGAACGCCTTGTACCCGCTAGCCAGATTTGCATCGTCGTTTTCTAACCATCTTTCTTTGGGTTCAATTAGTCATTCACTAGTGGTATTCTCTCGCTAAGCTTTTCGGCCTTGCAGAGCCACCTTGAAGGCACTGTTTCTCTCTATCTATTAGTGCGACAGTCGCCACAACTGCAGGCCAACTTTTCTTCGATCGTTTATTTCCTCGTTTTTGCGAGCCTATTCCCTTCGAAAGGGCTTGAAAGAGATGGCAGCCAGGAGGCCCTCAGACTCCCAGATAACCGAGCAGTTAAGAGAGTGGAGTAAAGGAACTGAGCCCTCCGCGTCAGACGCCGTGTTGAATGTCGTCTACGACGAATTGCGACGGCAGGCGCGGCGGTGTCTCAGGCGGGAACGTCAGGGCCACACGCTGCAGACCACGGCTCTGGTCCATGAGGTGTATTTGAAACTCGTCAAGCAGAAACATATCGCGTGGGAGAGTCGATCGCATTTCTTTGGTATTGCTGCCAAATTAATGCGACAAATTCTGATTGATCACGCCAGGGCGAAACACCGTGCCAAACGCGGCGGCGTGATCGGTAAGGTACCGCTCGAAAGCGCGTTGACGCTGCAGATTAGCGATGGAAGTTTCGATTTACTGGAACTGGATGAAGCCTTGACTCGCCTTGCCACCAAGGAGGAGCATTTGGCCCATCTTGTCGAACTCAGATTCTTCAGTGGTCTGGATGTCGCGGAAACAGCAAGCGTGCTAGGCATGTCCGACTCCACAGTCAAGCGAGATTGGCAGATGGCAAAAGCCTGGCTTCATCGCGAATTGAGTAGATAGGGAGCTTCGTGTGACTTCGTGGATCGTTCTGATTATCCAAAAAACAGATCCACGAAGTTACACGAAACTAGAACCAACCCTATCGACTTTTTAGGCAAAGCTTAGATAAAGAACGACAGTTGAGCATGAACGAGCAAAGCTTTTATGGTTCATGATGACTGGCAAAAGGTAAGAGAAATTTTTGACTCTGCTCTCCGCAAGGAGCCCGCTGATCGTCAGGACTATGTCAACAGAGTCTGTGGTGAGGATAAGCACCTTTTAAGAGAAGTCGAATCGCTATTTTCCTCCTTAGACCATTCAGATGAATTTCTGGAAACGCCCGCCATCGCCCAGGTCGCGGACCTAATCGCTACCGGCGTATTGGAAAAAGGAAAACGCTTTGGCCATTACGAAATCACGCGAAAGATTGGTGCGGGAGGAATGGGCCAGGTGTATCTGGCCGAAGACCTAAAACTAGATCGCCAGGTCGCTATCAAGATCCTTAACGAAGAGCTGAGCCGCGACGAAGCAAACCTCAAACGATTTGTGCGCGAAGCCAAAGCGGCCTCTGCTTTGAACCACCCGAACATCATCGTCATTCACGAAATTGGCGAAAGCGAGGGAGTTCATTACCTGGTCAGCGAGTTCATTGAAGGAAAAACTCTGCGCGAGGTTCTCACCCAAACGCAGATGAGTGTGCGGGAAGTGATAGATGCGGCGATTCAGATTGCCGGCGCACTCACAGCCGCGCATGGTGTTCATCTGATCCACCGCGACATCAAACCCGAAAACATCATGGTTCGGCCTGACGGATATCTCAAAGTTCTCGATTTCGGTCTGGCAAAGCTCGTCGAGAAAAAACTGTCATTTCTCGGTTTCGAAGAACCAACCGTCGAGCTGGGCCAAACAGCGAAGGGCATGATTCTCGGAACAGTTCATTACATGTCGCCGGAACAAGCGAAAGGTCAGGAAGTTGACGAGCGCACCGACATTTTCAGCCTCGGCGCGGTTATGTATGAAATGCTCGCCGGAAAAGCTCCGTTTGCGGGCGATTCGATGCCGGAGACGTTTGCCAATCTGATCAATACAGAGCCACAGCCGCTTTCGCACTTTGCTGCAAACGTACCGGATGAATTGCAGAGAATCGTCACCAAAGCACTGCGTAAGAACCAGGACCAGCGCTACCAGACGATGAAGGATCTGATGACAGACCTGAGGGACTTGCGCGAAAACCTGTCGCTCGAGGGAAGATTGGAGGGGTTTCTTTCAACGAACCCTAATATTGCGACCTCTTCGACTGAAAGTCTCGCCGCGGCTCGGCCGATATCGAGTGCCGAATACTTGTTCAAGGAGATTCGGCAGCACAAACGCGTTGGCCTGCTGATTCTAGTGGGGGTCGTCGCAGCCACAACCATCGCTGCTTACTTTTTCGCCTCGCGCAATTTCACGCGAGGAGATAAGGCTTCACTTATCGGGTCGAGCAACGCGAGCATGATCCGTTCGATCGCCGTCTTGCCCTTAACCAACGTGAGTCATAATCCTGATACGGATTATCTTTCCGACGGTGTTAGCGAGAGTCTCATCAACAGCCTTTCTCAACTTCCCGGCATGAGCGTTATTGCAAGGAACTCGAGTTTCAAATTCCGAGGCAAGGAGTCAGAGAGTGAAGAGATCGCAAAGGCACTTAACGTTGAAGGCATTTTGACGGGCCGTGTCTTGCAACGCGGTGACAACCTCGTAATCAGCGTCGAGCTGGTGGACGCGCGCACCAAGGTGCAAGTGTGGGGAGAAACGTACAACCGCCGAGCAACTGATGTGCTTCAGGTGCAATCGGAGATCTCTCGAGAAATTATTGAGAAGCTGCGTCTCCGACTGCCCCTCGGCGAGCAACAGCAACTCAGCAAACTTAAGAACGTAAATCCGGAGGCTTACGAACTGCTTCTCAAGGGACGTTTTTCCCAAAGCAAGGGGGGGACAGAAGATCGAAAGAAAGCCATTGAGTTCTTCCAACAAGCGATAGCTATTGATTCCGCTTACGCACTCGCCTATGCGGAACTGGCGAAGAGCTACCTTGGTCTTGTTAATAACAATATTCTAGACCAAAGAGAGTTCGTGCCGAAGGCAGAGGATGCGGCGACAAAGGCGGTGGAACTCGACAACAACCTTGCTGAAGCGCATCAGGCCTTGGCCGGAGTAAAAATGGCTCAGTGGGACTGGACAGCTGCTGAGCGGGAGTTCAAGCGCGCCATCGAGTTGAACCCGAACCTCGCTGGAGCACATACCTCTTACGCCTATTTTCTCCGTATTCAGAGGCGCAATGAGGAAAGTGCCGTTGAGAGGAAACGAGCTAGAGAGCTTGATCCCCTGGCACCTGGCGTTAATGGGATGCTTATTTCTGAGCTGTCAGCTGCGGGCAAAACTGATGAGGCGATTGAAGCCGCGAAGAAGATGGTGGAACTGGATCAGAACAATCCCGGTTTGCGCATGACTCTCGCCGATATCTACTCGAAGACGAGAATGTTCCCCGAAGCCATTGCAGCCATTCAGGAAGGTATAAAGTTAGGGGACACCAGTCCGGACGCACAGATTTATCTAGCGATCGCTTACGCAAACAATGGCGAGCATGACAAGGCGCGAGGGATACTAAAACGTCTAGAGACAGGTAAGGAATACGTCTCACCAATGGGGTTGGCCTCTATCTACGCCGCAGTTGGCGAAAAGGATCAGGCCTTCGCGTTGCTCGAAAAGGCGTACTCAGCGCACGACCAACAGCTGATATGGCTGGGTGGACCAGAGCTCGCACCTTTGCGTTCAGACCCGCGCTTTCGAGACCTCGTCCGTCGCGTCGGGGTGGCAATGCCTTAACTCATAGGAACTTGAAGACAACCGTCAACAATTGATGAGTTGGATGAATTACTACTAAGCGAGAGATGGCCCTCTTCTCCTTGGCCCTCTCCTCCTCCCCATTTAGGAGACTTTATGCGACACCCAGCGCATTGCCTTATCGCTTTTATCTTCATTACGTATCTATTGCCTCTTGTAGCTAGTGCTTCCCCGCAGACAACCACGACTGGAACAATTGAAGGTCTCATCACTGATGGTAACGGTGCGGTTGTACCGGCGGCTCTTGTCACAGCCAGCAGCCCTAACTTGATAAGGACACAGTCCTCAATCTCAGATAGTGAAGGGCGCTTTCGTATCCCCAATCTTCCACCTGGTAGGTATCTCGTGACAGTAGAGTCCACCGCGGGCTTTGCCAAGTTTGTGAAGACTGATGTTGACGTCAGCCTTTCAAAAACATCAACCGTGATAGTTCGCCTTGAGCCTGCGGGTGCGACCGCCAGCGTCACTGTCAGCAGCACTTCCGGTGCGATCGATGCAACAAGCAACACCAATGGCACAACCATTTCGACCGAACAGTTTTCGAATTTCATTACGCAACGAACGGTGCAGGCCATTTACACAATCGCGCCAAGCGTCACGCGTTCCGGTCTGCGCGACGCCTCAGGAAGAGAGCGAGATCCTTCGGTGGCTGGCTCTTCGGGTCTTGAGAACAGTTACATCATGGATGGTGTGAATACCACCGACCCTTCGTTTGGTGGTTCAGGCTCTAACCTTCCGTTCGAGTTTGTACAGGAAGTTGAGATCAAGACTGGCGCATTTGGCGCTGAGTACGGTTTGAGTACCGGCGGCATCTTCAACGTTCTCACGAAGAGTGGAGGCAATGACCTACATGGGGATCTGTTTGGTTACTTCGCTACCAAAGACTTAGTGAAAGGAACCAAGCACTTTCCGTTCACCGGATCTGCACCGAATGGCTTCTCTGAAGTCGATGCTGGTTTCGATTTGGGCGGCCCCCTAAAAAAGGATCAGATTTGGTTTTTTGGCGCCTTCAATCCCCAGCGACGCATCAACTCTTACTTGACCCAGACATTCCACCAAGCGGTCAGCAATAAAGTGACGACGCCCTTTTATGCGGCCAAACTTACTTATGCGCCTAACGAAAGCAATACCGTGACCTTCTCCACGTTTGGTGACTTTACAAGAATTGAAGGCTTCCCTGTGTTTATATCTGGAAATGTCATGGCGCTGGGTGGCGTTATTTCCGGTTTCGGTGCCGATCCCGAGTCATTCCAGGCTGAGGGTGAATTGGGCGGCGATAATTATACTGTCCGTGTTAACTCGAGCATTACTTCAAACTGGATCAGCGAGTTTGCTTTTGGTGCCCATCGCCAACGCAACAACCTGCACCCTCCGCCGACCCTCTTGCGTGACAACGCCGTAACAGACAATTTTGCAGTTGTACGGAATGGTGCTGTTATGCCAGTGACCGATACGAACGTTAACTTTGGTGGACCGACTGGTTTTCTCGCGTTTGTCGATGGTCGGGGCGGGTCACTTGAGCGTGGCTTTGCTCGTCAGGGTTTTGGCCTTCGTGTAACCGATCAGAATCGCGAGCGATATGAGGTCCAGGCAAGGTTGCAAAATACTTTTAAGCGGCACGTATTGAAATATGGTTTTGAGTTTAATAAAAACAGGATAAAGCTAGATTCGGGATTAACTGGCCCAACGCGAGATTTCGGCTTAGGAGCTGTCTACAACGGGTTCGGTGTCACTAATCGGTTTGGGGTTTGCACGGTCCAGGTCAGCACAGTTGTGTGTCCCGTCAGCTCACTTACAAACCGAGTCAATGCTTTGATCGCAGCTGGTCAAGCACCCGCCGGAATCTCAAGCACAACCACGAACACGGCATTGACGTCCGCTCAGCTTAGCACCAACCCTTTCCTCATTCGATCAACCACGGTGATTAACAGCGCCGCGGACACTACCGGCGGAAGATTTATAAGCACCGATGTCGAAAGTTTTTACGTTCAGGATAATCTGCGACTGAGTAGAAATTTTCAGTTAAATGTTGGGTTACGGTGGGATTATCAGCAGCTAAGAGATGGAAACTCAACCTATCTGAAGTTAAACAGCTTCAAAGAGAATCTACAACCGCGACTTGGTCTAATCTGGGATTTCACTGGCAAAGGCAAAGGTAAGCTCTTTCTGAACTACGCTCGCTTTCTTGAGGCGCCCATCCCAGTAATGTTCCTGTTTAGCGCTGGCGGCATCGCATCAAGTTTTTCCGCTCTTGTAGATCGACTGAATGCGCCGCCAGGTTCCACTATTACGAGTGACAACGGTCAGTGCTGTGGGGCAACACCTCCGGATTCAGATCTTAAGCCGCAAACGGTGAATGAAACGGCGGCCGGGGTTGAGTATGAAATACTGAACGATCTAATTCTCGGTCTTCGCGGTATATATCGTGGCCAAGGTTCAGTCATTGAAGATGGTTCATTCGACGAAGGTGAGACGTTCTTCCTATTCAATCCAGGCGAGAGCACGACTGAGCGCAAAGCCTGCGCAACGCAATTCGGCTGCTTTGGTCACGCACGTCGTTACTATCGTGCGCTGGAGTTTACGGCCACCAAACGATTCACAACTAACTACCAGTTCATCGCCTCTTATGTATATTCAAGTCTGACTGGTAACTACGAGGGCTTTTATCGCAGCGAGAACAACCAGGGTCTCGCAAATCTCTCTACGTTGTTCGACATTCAAAGTTTGCTGGCGAACAGGTATGGTCGACTGCCAAGTGATCGCCCACATCAGCTAAAGTTTGATGGCACTTATAGAACTCCGTGGAAATTGCTAGTGAGTGGAACATTTCGAGCGCAGTCGGGAATTCCATTTAATGCTTTGATTCCACATCCGACTTATGGCGACAACGAGGGCTTCGAAGTTCAGCGCGGCACTGCCCTCAATCCAATTACAGGTAGCAATCGCACTCCCAATACTTACAATCTGGACCTTGGTCTGTCGTATCCCATCAAACTTGGTGAAACTAGTCAGCTACGCATACAGGCTGATTGGTTCAATGTCACCAATACCCAGCGCGCGATCAGGCAGGACGAAACGTTACGAACCAACAGCGGCATTCCCAATGCGCAATTCATCCAGTTCCCCAATCCCTTTTACGGACAAGGCACAATCTTTCAATATCCCTCTTTACTGCGCCTCGGAATCAAGTGGAAGTTCTAGCCCGACGAGTGCTCGATGCAGTAGCAGTCGAGCACGGTGCAGTAGCCCGACTGTTAAGGAGGGCTCTCGACCGTAACCGACAGGTCCTCCTTAACAGTCGGGCTACCGCCTCACCTGCCTTGCCAGGTACTACGGCGCTTTGAGATGGTGAGATATCAGCGCGGCCACTTCGGCATGAAATTCTGCCCAGGAATCCCAAACCATCTTTGCCCATTCACGCGTGACTCGGATCTGTTCCTCAACCGAATCACTCATGGCTACCTCAAAAACTGTCAGCGACGTTCTTTCATTGACAGGATTGTAGTGCGGCCAGTTTTTGATACTGCCGGCGAGACGTTGAAGCATTGGCGGAACGTATGGCGAACGAATACCGTCTACCAATGACAGATGTAGTCCACATAGATGAATGTCAACCGATTTGTCCGGGTGTGGTCCCCCAGCATGTTGGACCGCGTACGCGTCGACAGTTAATTGGTGGACTTGCCCGAATAGGAAAGCGTTACTGTATTCAGTCGCAAGCACTTCGGTGTATAGATCCCAGCACTCCACACTCGTGTTGTAGTAGCTAAGAGCGGTATTGGTATTGCGAATGGGCATGCTCAACCCGCATCCAGGGCAAATACTTTCGTGAGAACCGTCATTAGAATTCATGGTGAAGACCCTACTGTCAGCAGCAGACCTTATCGCTCAAGAGACCATCCCCGTCATTTGATCGCCGCTGTAAACGACGAGTCTGAATTAGACGTTATCCGTGTAACCGGCGAATAAAGTTTCACGCGTTTCCGACATGCTTTAGAGTCTCTTGCAAAATTCCATCTAACTTCTCCCCGAGCTTCAGCTCGGGGGTTCACGGCGACTGCGAGTCGAAAACCGTTTCAACGGTTTATTAGGCGCAGCAATAGATCAGCAGAGATCTAGCGCGGCGGTAACGTCGTGCTCTGGTGTTAATAACTAAGCTTTGGAGCTCAAATCGATAGGCGGTGGAGATGAATAAGCTGTGCGCCACCTGAAACCGTTAAAACGGTTCCCGCAAACTGATTCACTCACTTACCCCGAGCTGAAGCTCGGGGTGAATGAGAGGAATTTTGCAAGACGCCCTGAAGCTTATCGAACATGAGACCTCGCTTCCCTAAGTGTGACAGTTTGGCAAGCGTCATAATTTAAGTATTATTAAGTCGCCTTCAGATGCTAATGTAGGAGTTGTCTGGGAAAGTGAGATCTCTTCAGTCCTAAAGACCATGGCCCCACTCTTGGAAGTTGCGCTCCTCATCTGCCATCAAAGTCGCGACGACCTACAAAACGAGCTTAAAATATGTTCCCCGTCGAACGAGCTCTTCTAGTCATTAATCGCAATGCCGGAACCGCTCAGAATGAGCTAATCGCCACGAAGCTGAGTTCGCTATTCAAGGCTGGTCTGGAAGAACTCAAACAGGTACGCATCGAGTTAGTCGACAGTCACGCTGCGGTTCGTTCTTGCGCCAGCGCGTTCTTCAACGAATCCGAAGCGCCGGCATTGATCGTTGCGGGAGGTGGTGGTGGAACTCTGCGTGCAGTGATTGAAGGAATTTGCGCCGCTAACACTTCAGTACGGCTGCCGGAAGCAGAACGCGTACGCATCGGAGTTCTGCGCATGGGCTCCGGCAATGTGCTAGCTCGACAGTTTGGTGTACCGCGCGACGCAATTGCCGGGCTGAACAGTTTGCTACTTAATCTAAAAACCGGTCGTACAGTGCCGTGCTGTGTGATGCGTTGCGAAATCTGCGACAGCGCCGGGAATTCTGAGTTCCGCTACGGTGTTACTTTGGCAGGGCTTGGACAGTTTGGTCGTATTCCGGCAGACCTCGAGCGCTGGCATGTACGCTTTCCGCGTTTTCATAAAGTCGCAGCACGAGCGTTAGGCGTCGAAAGACTTACTAACGTTGAATACGCGGTCGCTCATCTCATTCGTTCCCTCAACTGCGTGTGCTTCAAGGACGCTGCTGAAACGATCGAGATCGAGGTCGACAAGCAGCAGCGGATCTTCCGACTTCTTTCAGGAGTAATGATGAACTTCCCAATCAAGCCCCTACCCTTCAACCCCGATCTACGGATTGAAGACCAGGCAGTTTTCGTTTGCTTGATTCCGTTTACGGGGCGACTTTCGGCGGTCCTTCAGATACTTGCGCCCTCTCGGCTAATTCCTAACGCTCATTGTATTAGGCTCGAACTGGACCAGCTCCTGAAGATTCGGCTAACCGATCGCGAGTGTGTCGAGTTCTTTCTCGACGAAGACCCATTGACGACTTACGGTTGCCTGACTCTTGGTGTCGCGGGCTCGATAGCTTTTGTGCCTGGACTCAATTATCAAACCAAGGTCTGAGCGAGGAGTTTGGCTATGACTCTTCATATTTGCGTTTTGGGAATCGACGGAAGTGGAAAGAGTACGATAGTTGCCGCCTTGCCCAACTTGCTGTCAGCGGAGAGTGGCTTGATAGCCGGTTCAGCCGGTGAGACGTTTCGGATCGTAGCGCCTGATCAGGACCACTTGGCTCACCAGTTCTCTCCAGATGGTCTGCCCATTACAGCCCGATTCTCACTGCGGCTCAAACGCATGGCCAAACGAGTCACTAATCATCCTATTCTTTATTCAATTTTCAAACTCTCACAGATGCTTGCTCAAGACTGCGCCGCCAGGAAACTCGACGACTGTTACGCACCTGCAATTTTTGTGAGCGATGGGAATGCATTCTTATCGACGACGGCTCGAGCGGCCAATTACCTGCGCGCCGCGAGTACGGGCGAAGGTGCGCACGCTCCTGTTCCCGATGCAAAAGACCTTCGAGCGGTCTTCTCGTACATTCTGGACGATGTTGCGGTGCCGAAAGAGAGCCTTCAGAAACTGCCGTCACTCCGCATCGGCAAATTAATCCACAAACTAAATAACTTGCTGCGACTGCGGTCGTTGTGGTTACCAGACGTTGTGATCTTCCTCGACCTCACTCCTGAACTGGCTCTGACCCGTATCAGATCACGTCGCAAACAGATTGACCCACATGAAAATCTTGCTGACCTAACGCAGGCTCGCGGGATGTATCTCAAAACATTGGAGGCGTTTCAAGCATACCGCTCGCCGGGGATCGTTCATTGCGTCGACGTCAATGATCGGACACTCGGCGAAACCTTAGAGGCAGTTCGTAATGTGCTCAGGCCGCACCTAATTTCTGACGGATTATTGAACCGAGCAGACAGCGCACCGCTGGGAACTACCGAGTTGGCCCAGAAAACCATTCAGGGGAAGACTCTTAACCACCGCTACTTCTTCCGATACCTGCTCGCGAAATGGTTTACTGGAGCGTGGCGCGAGCCAACGTTCTTCTTCTCCAAATTGGGACGCCAGTTCTTAAAGGAAGGCTACTCTGCCGGAGTTATGAGGACTATTTATGATCAAGATGACACCGAGTATGGCCTCCTCGATCGCATCTTCCTGGAATACTCACTTCATCGCGCCGTTTATGATCGACTTCAAATCCTCACCAGAAGGATAAAGCCCGAGCTGGAGAAGCGACTTCTTGATGGTCGTGAGCTTCGTATCTTTACCGCTCCGAGCGGTTTTGCTTATGACCTTTTTCGGCCGCTGGAAGAGATCGCCCGCCACGACGCCGAGGCAATGAAACGGGTCCACGTAACCGCGGCTGACTTAGACCCTTACAGTGTGCTGCAAGAAGAGTTGAGTAGTCGCGCGCGGCTACTCGGTATCACACTTAACTTTCTACGATGTAACATTATGGACCAGGCTGCGCGCTCTCGACTTAGCGAGTCTGCGCCTTTCGACCTTGCTTTGTTCGTGGGGCTGTCGAGCTGGCTGCCGAAACCCGATACGCTGGTCCATCTCACCTGGCTGCGCGAGAATCTCCATCCGGACGGGCGGCTCATTACCGATTGTTTCACTCCCGAGGCATACGCGCTCTCAGGGCGGTACATAGGTTACAAGGCCAACTACTACACCCCCGAGATCTACGAAGCTATTCTTGATTACTGCGGTTTCGAAGGCTTAAACGCGGAACTGGAGTCAGGGCGTGATGGCATCAACCACGTTATTGTCGCCTCGCCCTCAAAAACATCCAGCTCCTCAAGAGCAACCGTTTAATGGCGCTAGATACATTTAATAAGCGTTCACGACCATCAGTCTTTCAGCGACTGACGAATGAACAGTTTGATCTACTCGTGATCGGGGGCGGGATCACAGGCGGATCCATATTTCGCGACGCAGCCCTACGCGGAATGAAAGTCGCACTTGTCGAAGCAAAGGACTTCGCCTCGGCCACCAGCGGCCGCAGTTCCAAACTCATCCACGGCGGACTGCGTTATATCAAGAACCTCGGACTTGGCCTCGCGTGGGAATCCTGTCACGAACGGAATCTACATATCCGGCTCAACAAGCGGCTGGTCCGCCCCCTCCCGTTCCTGGTTCCGCTCTATCGGGACCACGGTGAGCCACGCTGGCTGATGCGAATGGGAATGTTCGTGTACGAAGCGCTATCCGGATTTAACAATCACCGGTTCCATCGCTTCTTAAGCCGCGAAGAGACTTTGTCTCTTGCTCCTGCACTGCCAACGGAAGGACTCACCGGGGGTTGCTTATACTACGACGCTGTGATCAACGACAGCCGGTGGACCATGGAAGTGATAAAGGATGGCGTAGCTCATGGGGGCACGGCAGTAAATTACTCGCCCGTCAGGGAGTTGTTGATTGAAAGTGGGCGGGTCAAAGGAGCTCGAGTTTACGACGAGCTTGGCAATGCTCAGCATGAAATTCGCGCACGGGCCGTCGTCAATGCTACTGGTATTTTCGCCGACCAGATTCGCCGCCTTGATGGAAATGGAAGTGAGAAGTTGTTGCGGCTGTCCAAGGGTACTCACATGGTTTTTGCAGAGGATGACGTACCACTATCAGTTACGATCGTGTTCCCTTCACCGCTCGACGGCCGCTCCCTTTTTCTAGCGAAGCATGAAGGGTGTTTCCTCTTCGGCACTTCGGACCATTGGGAAGAGGCCAACCCGGACAGTCCCATTCCGGCCCAGCCAGACGTCGAATACCTTCTGTCTTCCCTCAACCGCTTTATGCCGGAAGCGCAACTGGATCGTCACAAGGTTCAGTTTGTCTACAGCGGTTTTCGTCCTCTCGTGTCTCCCAAAAAACAATCCCAAGACTCAACCTCCGTTACACGCGAGGATTACATCGAAGTATCTCCTACCGGGCTAATGAGTGTGGTGGGAGGCAAACTTACTACCGCAAGAATTACAGCTACGCGTGTGTTGGACCGCGTCATCAAGATTACTGGACGTGATCCACACTGGGCCGACTGCCGAACGCATAAAGTTTCGATTGGCGGAACAAACGAGGCGGTGGCTGAAAGTCTTGCTCACTGGGTGAGGCGTTGTCCCAGACTGACTTCGTATTTTCGCGTGCTCTATCAGCGTTACGGTCTCGACGCACATGAGATCTGCGCCGAGATCGCACGAATGCAGGAAGAGCCCGACGGCGACCCGACGGCCGAACCAATTCGGGCCGAGGTCCAATATGTATGCCGTCACGAAATGGTCTGTACTCTCGAGGATCTGATCGACCGCCGAGCCGGGTTCCTGTACTGGAATGCAGAGAAACGACTCGAACGTCTGAGCTACGGTGCTCAGGTTATCCGGATGGAACTCGATTTGACTGAGGAGGAGTTCGAATCGCAATTGCTCGAGTACAGCGAACACCTCAAAAGATTCCATTCCCTGCCGCAAGGTACCGATTGCTAGGTGACGCTAAGGATAGACGGTGAATTCCCGATACCCGATACAATCAGAAACTAGGAGGCTTGTCTTAACCTGATTGGTCGATCAGCTGCTAATGTTTGCCTAAACAGATGCCAGGGCAGCCCGATTTCAAGCAGCCCCTCACGCAGATTGCCAGGAAGATCGCCACGAAGCGCTTTCTATTCTGACCCATTATCCCATTTTGTGAGATGCAAATCTCACCTCCCCGCTGCCCTCTAGTAGGCGCCATCGAATTCACCACTCAAGCTCTTCTGTCGGACCGCGTACGTCCTCGTAGGCCGTTTCGGTTGCTGCTAGCTGAGAGTTGACTAATAC
>DATIBX010000795.1:0-10884 GCA_035457105.1 Pyrinomonadaceae bacterium | reverse complement strand
CCGAATCACTTAGATACTTAAGCGGAAACTCAGAAACGATATCGCGCCGTTCCGATACCTTTGCGCTTAGTTTAAACGAAGCGTCTTTCGGCATCTTCAAGGTAAGATCGCCGCCCATCAAAGTAAATACATAAGATCCATCACTGGTCAGCGGACCAATCATGGTTACGTTACCATTGACAGTCTTGGTTGTTACTTTGGAATTGCCCACTCGATCTAATAGGATGTCGCCGCTTACTGTCCCCACATCTATGCTGTCATCCGAGGTTCCAGGTTTGACATTCACGACATCAACACCGCCGCCGGCGGAATTCAGGGTGACTCTGCCGGCGGAATCGCGCAGCGAGATACTACCGCCGACGCTTCCGGCTTCAACCAATTTAGAAGCGCGCTCGATCGTAATATCCCCATTCTGCGAGCCCGCGTACGCGGCGGCAACACCAGAGATGCGAATATCTCCATCGCGTGTTTGCACTTGAACAGTAGCGTTCGCCGGCACATCCATATCAACATCTGCTAAAGCCTGACAATCCAAATGATTATCGCCTCTCGATTTCTCAAGAATCATCACGTCGATGCGACTGGCAGGCAGGGATGGGTCTTTGGTTTTATCAATCCGTCGAAATTGAATGTCATCGGCATCACCAGAGGTTGCTCGAATCTCATTCTTATCCCATCCACGAACATTAATTGTTCCAGATGAAACACAGAGTGTCAGAGTGACGTGAGGCGTAACGGCTGTTGACCGCTCAACCTTTTGCGGGCTCTTTCGATCTTTAAGCTTGCTTTTGGCGGGGGCCGAACCTGTTAGGGAGAGGATTAGGCCGAGTGCTACGCAACCTGCGAACAACTTCATTATCAACTTAGACCCGGACCTTTCAGTGTGAGCGGCCTCCCAGACGCGCGTCGGCAATAGTATTCAGGAGGTCCACTTTGCTTTGATAAGCAGCGAACATGAAATCGGCCGCGTCTGGATCATTGGGATTACTCTTAGCCGCACTACGAGTAGCTGCAATTGCGCGATCCACAACCGCGAGATTGCGTTCATACTCCACCTGAAGTGCCGGACGCATGGCATTTTTGTCTGACTTAATTGCAGTATCTAATTTGGCAATCGTCTGCAGATAGGAACGTTCACCCGGAATAAGTTTTACCTTTGCAGTCGCAGCGGTTGCTGACGGTCCCTTGAATGTTCGTTTTGCAACAACTCGATAAGGCAGAACGGGCTTCGGCGGAACGATTATCGGAGAGTAGTTAGTTTTGTCACTCGCCACAGCTTGATTCGGTTCAGGAGTCGTTTTCGGAGCGTTTTGTTCTTGGCGATCGGCTTGAAGCTGCGCAGGCTCAACCTTATTCATTCGCATCTTCACCACACCAAAGATGGCAGCGAGCGCGAGCAGAATCACCAAACTGGCATAACCGAGTGAGCGCGCCGAACTAAAGTTGAAGAGAGCGGAAAGGGATCCGAAAAATCCTGCAGATGGAGCAGCCTGGGCAGCATTTGCGACGCGAAGATCCAAGACGGCCGCGTTGAGGCGCTGTTGTAGTCGCTCCGTAGGCACTGCCGCCTCAAACTCTGGCTCCAGGGCCGAACTGAGAAGCGACAACTCCTGCTCGATCTCGCGAGCCGCCTCAGCACAAGTTGAACACCCGGCTAAATGCGAAGTGGCTCGCTCCATCATTAATGGAGAAAGCTCACCATCGAAATAGCTTTGCAGCGTTACCTCGTCCAAACACCTATTCACGTTTGCCTCCGATCTTACCGTAGACCCTCGCAAACTCTTTTCGACCGCGAGCTACCAAACTGCCCACATTCGTCTCTTTGATTTGGAGACTTGTGGCTATCTCGCGATACGAAAGCCCCTGTTGTTTCAACAGCAGGCAACTTCTCATCGGCTCTTTAATCTTTTCCAGGGCCCGGCGAGCCTCTTCGATCGCCAAACGGCGTTCGTAATCCTCTTCCGGTGCTCCCGTCAATGAGCCATTCTCCGTGGAACTCTTCTGATATTCGTTGTCGCGAACCATCGAGCGGCTTTGCCCCCGCAAGGTGTTTCGCGCCACGTTCAGAGTTACACGCAGCAGCCACGCCCTTAAAAGTTCCTCGCCAGGCGTGGCGTTGAGATTGCGATAAAGTCGTAGAAATACTTCCTGCGTCACGTCTTCGGCCAGGGCAGAATCGCGTACGACCGCCCTAGCGGTCCGAAAAACCGCGCGGTGATGGAGTGTGAACGCTTCGTCGAAACTGGGCGTAGAAACCGCCTCAGCCCCGATGTCGTTAGGCATGGACTCGATCAAAGCTCTAGCTTGTCCGTTCATCAATCACCGCTCTCTCAACAGTGAAAACACCACAAACTACTGACTTGTGACAAGTTTTCTAATCCAGGCCGCTACAGCTTTTTTCCGGATTATTGTAGTCTGAAACCGGTTTTGCACCAATATCTGAAACAGATTAAGAGCGGTGACTTAAGTTAGTGGCTGAAAAGCCCGCAATGTTTCGTTGAACGCGCTTGTGCCTGATAAAGTTCGCCGCAAAATTAAACAGTCCCAACTACTTTGAATCCACAAACAATCGCAAACTCAGAGGAAAACCTCGCGAACAGTCCATTTCTGCTCGCCTGTCGTCGCGAAAAAACGCCCTTCACTCCGATTTGGCTGATGCGACAAGCTGGTCGTTACATGAAGGATTACCGTGACGTCCGGGCGCGTACTAGCTTTCTGGAACTCTGTAAGACCCCTTCGCTGGCGGCTGAGGTGACGGTTACCGCTGCTGAACGGCTCGGCGTGGACGCCGCCATCATATTTGCAGACATACTACTAATTCTCGAGCCGCTTGGACTTCAATTGGAATTTCCCAAAGGCGAGGGACCTGTAATTCACAATCCCATCCGAAGTGGCGCCGACCTTAAAGCATTACATGAGCTTGAGGATGTGAGAGCACTTGATTATGTCTACGAGGCGATCAAGGTAACCCGCTCTCAGCTATCGCCAAAAACTCCACTCATAGGTTTTTCGGGCGCACCATTCACGCTTGCTTCATACATGATTGAGGGTGGCGGATCTCGAAATTACGTTAATACCAAGACATTGATGTACAGCGATTCGGGCGCCTGGCACGAGTTGATGGCCCTAATCTCGCGCGCCCTAGCGAAGTATCTGAACGCACAAATTGAAGCTGGAGCTCAGGCGGTTCAGTTATTTGACTCGTGGGTGGGCTGTCTGAGTCCAAGCGACTATCGCGAGTTTGTCCTGCCGCATACCAGACACGTTATTCAAAACATTAAGCCCGGGACTGCCGTTATCCACTTTGGAACGGGCACGAGTAGTTTGCTCGAGTTGATGAGAGAAGCTGGCGGTGATGTGATTGGGCTCGATTGGCGTATCGAGCTTGATGAGGGCTGGCGCCGCGTTGGGCATGATTTCGCCGTCATGGGTAATCTTGATCCCGTCGCACTATTCTCCAATACCAAAGTTTTGCGTTCGCAAGCGCAGCGGATTCTGGGACAAGCAGCCGGGCGGCCTGGACACATTTTTAATCTAGGTCACGGCATCTTGCCTGAGACTCCGGTGGAGAATGTCGTTGCACTTGTTGAAATGGTCCACGAGTTGAGCTCGACCGGGAACTCAATTGCTGAATAAGGGCCAAGCGTGGTGTGAATGAAACACGAAACAAGCGATTTCTGTAATGGGTGTTCAGTGTCATCGGCGCTATCAAACAACAACTACGATGCAATCCTGCTCGTGTCTTTCGGAGGACCTGAAGGACGTGACGACATAATTCCCTTCCTCGAAAATGTGCTGCGAGGAAAGAACGTTCCCCGAGAAAGACTTCTGAAAGTCGCCGAACACTACAAGATGTTCGACGGAATCAGCCCGATCAACCAACAGAATCGAAATCTGATCGAAGGTTTAACGCGAGAACTGAATTTCAACGGACCTCATCTTCCCATCTATTGGGGTAACCGAAACTGGCATCCGCTATTAACTGATACGTTATCGCAAATGGCGAAAGATGGCGTCCGAAAGGCGCTAGCCTTCGTAACCTCGGCCTATAGTTCGTATTCGAGCTGTCGTCAGTATCTGGAAAATATTTCTGCCGCCCAGGATTCAGCTGGCCCAAACGCACCGGTCATCGAAAAAATACGCGCGTTCTACAACCATCCCCTGTTCGTGGAAGCCAACGTCGAACAAATTCGTACCGCCTTGTCGACACTACCGGAAGATGATGTGAATATCGTGTACACGGCGCATAGTATTCCCTCTAACATGGCCAACAATTGTGATTATGAGAAGCAGTTGCGAGAAACGGGGCGACTCGTTGCCGACGCCCTCAACATTTCCAATTGGCACCTTGCTTTTCAGAGTCGCAGTGGTCCACCAACACAGCCCTGGCTCGAGCCGGACATCTGCGAGAAATTAAGAGAGCTGAAAGCGGAAGGGGTTACAAATGTGGTGGTTGCGCCAATAGGGTTTGTTTCTGACCACATGGAAGTAATCTACGATCTCGATATTGAAGCAAAACGAACTGCTCATGAGCTCGGCCTAAATATGAGTCGAGCTGCCACTTCCGGAACGCATCCGCTGTTCGTTAAGATGATTCGAGAACTGATACTCGAGAGGACTGAGCTAGCCCCGCGTCGATTCCTGGGCACATCAGGTCCGAGTCACGATAAATGTCCAGTTGACTGTTGTCTTAAGTAACTGAGATCATGAAGCGTATCCTCATCGTAGGCGGCGGTATTTCAGGGCTGGCCGCAGCTCATCGACTTCTGGAACTAGCACCTGCACTTCAGATCATACTAATCGAAGCTAGCTCGCGTCTGGGTGGAACACTGAGAACCGATGAACGGGAGGGCTTCCTCCTAGAACGAGGGCCTGATTCTTTCATTTCCGAGAAACCACAGGCACTCGACCTCGCCAAACGCCTGGGACTTAGCTCACACCTAATAGAAACCAGTCCAATATACCGTCGCAGTTTTCTCGTGCGCGCTGGTCGTTTGCGTCCGGTCCCCGAGGGCTTCCAGTTACTCGCTCCCACGCGGATGTGGCCATTTGTTACCACGGATATTTTTAGTTTGGCCGGTAAGTTTCGCATGGCCGGAGATCTATTTCTGCCACGTCGCAATGCAAACGGTACCGACGATGAATCGCTTGCTAACTTTGTGCGCCGGCGACTCGGCAACGAAGCTCTCAACCGCATGGCCCAACCAATGGTTGGCGGGATCTATACAGCTGATCCAGAGAAGCTCAGTCTTCGTGCCACACTACCAAGATTTCTCGATATGGAGCGTGCTGAGCGAAGCATTATTCTTGCGATGTGGCGAAAGGCTCGGCAACTACGAAAAGAAACGGGCAACACCTCGGGTGTGAGCGGCGCTCGTTATAGTCTTTTCATGTCATTCGCTCGAGGCATGCAAACACTTGTAGACAAGCTCGCAGCAGAACTTGATTCGCGTGGAGTAAGCACTCGGTTAAATTCTACTGTGACCTCGATCGCCTACGACGGAAAATGGCAACTCGTGACTAGTATAGGAAGTATCGAAGCGGATGCAGTCTGTTTAGCGGTACCTTCATATGTTGCGGGAGCACTTCTTTCTGAGGTAGACCCTGAGCTCTCGTCAATGCTGAAACAAATTCAGTATTCGTCCACTGCAACAATCAATCTCGCGTACAGGCGATCACAGATTGGTCATCCACTAAATGGATTTGGCTTTGTCGTTCCATTCATCGAAGGCCGCTCATTGATTGCCTGCAGTTTCAGCAGTGTTAAGTTTGCGCAGCGAGCCCCGGACGACAGCGTCCTTCTAAGAGCATTTGTTGGTGGAGCACTCCAACCCGAGATGCTTGATTTGACCGATGACGATATTGTCGGGAGTGTCAAGAGTGACTTGAACCAACTACTTTCAATTGAAGGTGAGCCGATATTTACAGAGGTCACTCGTTGGAAAAGGTCAATGCCTCAGTATCTGGTTGGACACCTGGATCTAGTCGACGCAATCGATTCGAAATTAAAAATGTTGCCGCGCATCAGGTTGGTAGGAAACGCTTTTCGCGGGCCTGGCATTCCAGATTGTATTAAGAGTGGAGAAACCGCGGCTACCCAGCTAGTTGAGATGCTCAGCAATCACTGACTGGCTAATGACAGCACCCAGGAGGAATTTGATTCCATCAAAGGACGAAAAGCCTCACGTGGGACCGTAGTTTCGATTAACATATTGTCATCCGTATTTATTCGAGCGCCCCGAACTGCTGGACCAAGACGCGTTTCATCACACACAAACCACTGGCGCACGTCTGCTTCAGATTTTAGATTCACACGAGCAATTTCCGCCGCCATCCTGGGATCAGCAAAACGTTCCGACAAATGAGTCAGGTCCAGCGGTTGGTTGCTGCCGATAAGTATCAAGTCCTTACCTTTCTCAGCACCACCAACTCGGAACATTAGCACGTGCGGGAAAACTGAATGATAGGTAGCCAGGACGGACTTCAAACTCTCGGTTGAAAGCTGATAGATCTGCACCCACTGCACAAATACACCTGCCTCACTCAATCGCTCGCGTCCCAGTTCAAAAAATTCCTTAGTGAATAGATTTGCCACACCGGGAACCCACGGGTGGCTTGGCTCACTAATGATCATGTCGTATTTGTTGGGCGTGACTCGAAGAAATGTCCGCGCGTCATCAATGACCAGATGAGTGCGCGGATCATCGAGCGGTAGATGATTGACGTGATTGAAAAAACGCGACGCTGCGATCGTCGAAGTTTCCAGCTCAACGCAGGTAACAGAAGTGATTGGCGACCGGAGCAGAGCACCGACGCTAATACCGGTGGCGAAACCGATGATCATCGCGTTGTCGATCTTCGGCGCCACCAGGAGCGGTATTTGCGAGAGCATCACTTGCGTGGGCATATCAAAATTACTGTCAGACGCATTGGTTCTACCGTTGATGGCAAGTGAAATTGTGCCCTGATCATCTCGCACCGAAACGGTTGCTGTTGGTCCTTCTTTATACATCAACAGTTTATGAGCATCCGTCTTTTGCTTGGCGAACGCTTCGTCATCAGCACCTTCACGACTCTTGGCGAGAACACGAACTAAGCTGTCGTAAGCTCCAATCGAAAGATCGGCCCTATTCATTGGCGGAGCCAAGAGAAAAAATGTCGCCATCACTGCAATAGCGCAGGCGCCAATCGCCAGACTTCTCCTAAGAGCAGGATCAGCCGCAGTAGCCGCGGGCTGATATGCAATACAGGCGACGATCAAACAAGTAGTTGCCGCAAACAGGATCGTGAATCGCGTATCAATTTTAGGAATGAAGACGAAGCCGGCAACGAACGCTCCAACAATCGCGCCGACTGTATTAACCGCATAAGTGCGACCCACTAGTTTTACTGCTCGAGGTTCGTCCCCACTGGCCCACACGAGCACCAGCGGCATGACCATTCCCATGAGGAAGGCCGGTAGAAGCACCAGCAGACTTGCAGCTAATACCTGCAAAGAAAGCAAACCTACCCAGGAATGAATTTTCAGATTCAAACCCAGGGTTACTACTATCGCTGGAATCAAATTAACGACGTACAAACTCGCGATCAGAGCAGCTGTGGTAAGAATCTCAACCTTCATCAAGCTATTTCGCAGTACAGAATCTTTGACGAAACGCGAAACAAACGACGCCCCGGCAGCAAGCCCAATCAAGAAGAGCGCGACTACGAGACTGAACGCATAGGTGCTCGAACCGATCACCATCGTTAAGATCCGCGTCCACGACACCTGGCTACTGATAGTTACGAAGCCAGAAACAAACGCGGCGAGTAGCCAGATTCTTGTTTCCGGCGTGGCCTTGATGTCCTCCTTAAGCGCGCTCGGTTCTTGCGTAACAGTTGAGTATTTACGTTGCGCGAGGATGGCTGCGACACCAACGATTAGGTTAAGAGACGCGGCAACTGCGATGGTCTTACTCACTCCAATTATGGGTAAGAGGATAAAGCCTGCTACAAGCGTTCCGATTATGGCCCCGGCAAGATTGCAAAAATAGAGCGTTGCCACAGAATTTCTTTTGTGGCCCACCGCATCAAGCAACGCTGCGGACAGAACGGGCAAAGTCGCACCCATCAAGGTAGTCGGCACCAACAACAGGAGACACGAAAGGATGAATCGCCATACGCTAAACGCAAAAAAGCCAGGATGGAATTGTTGCCAGATTAAAACGTATAACCTGTCTACTAGCGAAAAGATCAATGGAATGGAAAGAGCATAGACTGCGATGGCCAACTCCAGCCATCCATACGTGCCAAGCGGTTTCCGCAACCTCCCCGCAACGCGACCAGCAATCGCACTACCCAGGGCAAGGCCACCCATGAAAGCCGCCAGCACAGTACTGATGGCGAGAGTGGTGGCTCCGAACACCAGGCCCAACATGCGAGCCCAAAGCACTTCATAAATCAATCCTGTCGCACCAGACAGAATAAAACAGACTCCGATGAGGTAGATTGTCGATTGCGAATAAGCTGCGGGTTTTGATGAAGCGAAGGAGGTTTCGGTCAAGTCGGATTTTCCTTATCGCGTGCTTCAGTCTCTCAATCTGCAACAGATCAAAGATAAATTACATGCGACGTGCGCCAGATGTTTGCCGGAATTGAACCTGGAGATGCAGCGGTCAGCAGAATTGCAAAATCATGCTCAACTGTATCCGGATCCATACTCCGCTTGAGATTTGATTCTACTTCGATATCACCGCCAGCGACGGAAGGCAGCACCAGTGCAAGCCTGCGTAAACAACGATAGAGATGTTCTCGACCTGAACCAAATGCGCCGATGTCACCACCAAGCACTAATCTAACCTCGGCTCGCTCATCAATAAAGTGCTTTACTAAAGACGCCGTCTGGACCACGCCTCCTTCAAACCTTTCGCGCAGCGCCTCTCTTAAGTCTTCATTCTGCTCGTCTGCCAGTTGAGTGTCTAAGGCGATCGTGATACGCCGCTCGTCTTCAGACGTGAATTCTCGCACCGTCAGCTTTCGCGAGCGTGCCGTCGCTTTCCAGTCTATGTGTCGCAAATCGTCCTGCGGTTGATAATCCCGCATCGAGAAAAGATCGTGTCCAACGCCACGCCGTGTCGATGCAAGTCGTCCGGTGTACATCGGTAGGAGATGAAGGTCATCACTGATGGCCTCCGGTTTCGGATAGACAATGATATCGACGTTACGCGCTCGCAGCCTGCGACGGCGCCGAAAGAATCCAAAAGGGAAACGAGTAGAAAGCTCAAAACCGTCGATGAGGACGTGGCCACGTTTAGGAAACAGTTGCTCGACTCGCTGTTCAGCGGCGGCTCGGTGCGGGACATAACTGAAGTAAGCGAGTAGTCGATTAGCGTACCTCTTCAAAGATCGTTCCCGAAGACCAGGCATTTCGGTGTTTGGACCACGTGCCTCCACCACAATCGAAAACGATGGTAAAGCTCGCTTAGTGTTTCGCAAGGTCACTATGACGGGCGCCGACTCGCCCGCAAATATGTGGTCCGGAAACCGGGCGGACACGGTCAAGTCGCGCAAAGATGCCCGTGCAGCTATCCAACCAACAAAAAGGGTCGAGCAAAGTAACGAAAAGACCAGGAACAAAAGATTGTTTCCTGTATTCCACGCCGCAAATCCCACGACGATAATGATGACGATGAAGACGCCACCACCGCTGGTTGGCTCGAAGGGGAAATCCAGATTGGCAATTTCCACGCGGGCTGAACGAGCGAGAGGCGGAACAATGAAGATTGTAAGCAGCAGGGCGATGATGAGCGACATTATCGCCGCCGCTCCCGCTAGCGCCGGCTCATTTTGTCGTCGAGCTAAAACGGTGACGACTGCCGCCGCTAAACCAGACAGCACTAACAATGTCCCGAGAACTATTCTTAAGATTGATGAAGATTGAGGGATTATGCGGGCGAACCTGTTTGAGCGTTCGAGATCTTCACTCATTCCTGATCGCTACGTCCTTCATTGATATATCAGAGGGGAACGCTGACCGTTTTCAGAATCTCGTTTAAGACTGCCTCAGCTTCTTCGCTGCGTCTGAGAGAGGAAGAAAAACGAGAACTTACAACAATTCTGTGAGCAAAGACAGGAACAACCAGCCGTTTGATATCGTCGGGAATACAGAAGTTTCGATCCTCTCCCAAGGCCAACGCCTGAGCTGCGCGAAACAGCGAGAGTGTGCCGCGAGGACTTACGCCGAGGTCCAACATCTCCGAATCGCGGGTGGCAGCTACAATCCGCATTAGATACTGCACCAACGAATCATCTACCGACACTGTAGTCACGGCCCGCTGCAGCTCGAGTACATCGTGGTTCCGCATGACTGGCTCGAGCTCATCGAGTGGGTCCGTGTACTCCCGATCTCGAAGAATACGTTCTTCGTCCGCTGCGTTTGGATACCCAATGCGCAATCTCAGCATGAACCGATCCAACTGCGACTCAGGAAGCGGATAAGTGCCGTGATGTTCGATCGGATTCTGGGTGGCCAGGACGATGAAGGGCGAGGGCAACGGGTGTGTTTCACCTTCCACGGTTACATGTCGCTCGGCCATCGCTTCCAGTAACGCTGATTGGGTCTTTGGGGTCGTACGGTTAATTTCATCCGCCAGGATTATGTTGGCGAACACTGGACCGGGTTTCCATTCGAAGACGCCGCTGTGCTGGTTATAGACTGAAAGTCCAATGACATCCGAGGGTAAAAGATCAGAGGTGAATTGAATTCGTTGAAAATTGCAGTCCAGGGCCCGGGCCAGGGCATGGGCCAGCGTTGTTTTGCCGACGCCAGGAACGTCCTCGACCAACAGGTGTCCCCCGGCAATCAGAGTGATGATGGCGAGACGAACAGCTTCAGGTTTTCCCTTG
>DATIBX010000794.1:0-3507 GCA_035457105.1 Pyrinomonadaceae bacterium | reverse complement strand
GAACAGGTTCGCAGCTTTCTGAAGCTGGAATCAAAATAGACTGCGCGCTGCCAATCAGCAATAGATGACGGAACGATACCTGGAAGATTTTAGTGCCGGTCAAATCTTTCGCTGCGGGCCATTGCGCGTGGATCGCGATCGAATTAAAAGCTTTGCAAGGGAATTCGATCCACAGAGGTTTCATCTCGATGAAGAGGCTGCCGCTAAAACTCTCTTTGGTGGACTAGCAGCGAGTGGTTGGCATACCGCTGCAATGACAATGCGTCTGTTGGTTGAGAGCGATCTGAAACCGGCGGGTGGGATAGTTGGTGTCGGGTTCGAAGAATTTCGCTGGTCCGCACCTGTCAGACCGGGTGATGAATTGCGAATTGAAGTCGAAGTTCTTGAGGCGAGAAATTCGCGGTCGCGCCCAAACCAGGGATTACTCAAGCTGCGCATTACCACTTTGAATCAGGACGATGCTGCCGTCCAAGTCGCTGTTGGTCAATTGCTTGTCCCGCGCCGCCAGAAAGAATAGTAGAGCGGGGTCATCGGTTTGTTGATGACCCCTTTTAAGAAAGTCGCACTATTTGCTGATGGCAGTGTTTGGGTTCGGAGTCCCATTCTTACTTTGGAATTGCTGCCAGTAGTCTTTAATAAAGTCTAATTGTTTACCGTGACCATTGCTCGTGTAGAAATCGTAATCTTTCATCTCAGCGTACGCCTGGTCAAAGTTCCAACCATCATGATTGAACCGGTACACAGCTCCCATTAAGCCTGTACGATGACGCCCTCCCGCGCAATGCACATAAAACTTGCCGGTTGCCGGGTCATTAACGACCTTTAAAAACGCGTTAGCCTGGTCCATGTTTGGATAAGCTTTATCAACGATCGGAATATTGATATATCGCATGCCGGCAGCCTCGACGGCGGGTTTCTCGCGGTCCATCGAATTATCGGTCAAATCGATTACTGTGTTAATTCCGAGCGCCGCCAGGGCTTTGAGGTCTTCAGGCTTGGGACGGGATCCACGATAGAACCGCTCGTCCATTTGGCCAAAATTATCAATCTTAATATTGGGAAAATTGTTGTTGTGTGATTTTGCAGTTGCAATAGAGCAGAGCGCAAATACGAGCATCATTGCCGCGAAGAAGGGCGAAGGTCTTTTAGTAATAATCATAATCAGGTCTCCACGAGTTAATGAATAATTTGCAATCGGGCTTTCAGGGCGTTCAAAATATCATTCAAAGCTAAGATTCGAGAAAATTAGCCCCAGTTGCACCAATTCCTCATACCTTTTGCGTCCTGCGCTGCTCGATTTGGGTGATGAATCAAAGCAGTATTTTCATGTCTGGACCAGTAGTTTTGAAACAAGACACTCTAAGAACATACAAAAGATTGACGACGATTTCGTGTCGCGAGTGAGCTTAAGTAATCACGAAAGTTGCGTCTCGAGAAGGGAGTGGATGGAGTCGAGGGCAGAGGTATCGGGGTGCTTTCCGGCGAAAGCAATGTACCCGTCAGGTCGAATAAACTTGATCTCATCGAGATCAGCAGTGCGTAACTCGACCACGTTGGAAAAGTGATCCACGAGCTGGAGCGTCGCCTCAGTGAGTTCGTTGTGCTCCTTACCAACCAAGAGTAGAAAACGGCTGCGAATTCCATCACCACCTCGCATGGATTCATCAAAATAACGTTTTCCCTCGCCGTCGATTATTGGACTACCCGCGTAGACGATACCAAGTTCAGACAGTCGTTGAACGAAAGCGTGTTGGAAAGGAGCCAGTCGCGAAACCATTGGAATCACCGCGTCGCGTAGAACTTGAGCAAGCTTGCTTGGAGTGCCCAAAGCCCGGGTGAGGCTATGAGTCGCTTCAATGACACCCTTGATAACCGGACGACGCTCCATGCTGTAACTATTTAATAGCTGCTCGTTGCCATAACCTTTCAGCGCCAGGTCGAGCTTCCAAACCAGATTCCAAACATCATGGAGACCGGTGTTCATTCCTTGTCCCCCGAAGGGACTGTGAATGTGAGCCGCATCACCAGCGATGAACATCCTCTCCTTTCGCATCTCTGCGACTTGACGGTGATGAATGCGAAAGTAACTGCTCCAATACAGTTTCAGTGCTTCTATCTCTTTAGGGGCGCGTTGAGCGAGCACCTGTCTTACTAGATCGAGTGATGGGGCGTCGCCTTCCATCGAATCGACCGTGGCGACAACCCGCCGTCGGGTGGCGCTCATTGGGAAGATGGCTACTGGTCCAAATTCACTGGGACATAACTGCAATTCATCTGCTGGAAGTTTGTCGTTAGTTTCGATGTCCGCCAAAATAAACAGCGACTGATATTCTGCTCCTTCAAAGGGAAGGTTCAATAGATGACGAACCGCGCTGTGCGCTCCATCGCAGCCAACGACGAATTTTGTCGTTAGGGTTTGCGACTGGCCCTGGTGATCCAGGACCACTTCAACGTCATCAGAGTGCTGACTAGCAGAAATAAATTCAGTTTGATATTCGACCGTCCCGCCTTTTCCCTGGAGCTGTTCCACAAGTAGTTTTTCGGTGACATCCTGCGGAACCATGGCGACGAATCTGTAAGGACTCTCGTCAGGTGTAAAGGGCATGTGAGCCAGGCTTCTGCCGTGTGAGATCACGGCAACCTTCGTGACTCTATTAGCGACTTCGAGAAACGGATCAACAATCCCGGCCATGTCGAATATTTCCATGGTGCGCGGAAATATCGCCAGTGCTTTTGAATGTATTGACTGAGTGGGGCGAGTCTCTACGATTCGATATCTTAGATCACGACGTGCACACTCATTCGCCAGAAATAGTCCAACGGGCCCGGCCCCAACGATCAGAACATCTGTATCTAAAGTTGCCACCATTTGCACCTCAACAGAATCGGATATTTGCCTGATGCGCTCATCAAGCAGAGTGTTGCCCAATTACCCCTGATGAGCGTTGCTATAGAGGTTCGTCATTGAGGGCCGAATACAAACGAATCCCCAATTAAAGGTCCATTTGGTGGTGCTTTTGCGATGAGACGCCAACCGCTTGCCCGCACCAGCTCAGTTAGAAAGCCGGAATTATAAAAACATCGGCCCCGATTTTGGTCGGCACTGCGGTCTTCGTATTCAGAAATTGAGTCATCGAGGAAACATGTGAAGAAAAGATGGCCGTCCGATCTGACGTGGCGGCGCAAGAGCGAAAAGATTATTGCACTGTCCTCTGGAGATTGATGAGTGATAACAGAGAAGAGGCAAACAAGATTGAAGTCAGTCTGCGTGAGTGGTAGTCGAAACTCATGAGTCAGAGCGCTTCCATCCGGATTGTAGGTTGGGTGGTATGCATCGACGAAGTGATATGAAAAGCGATTGTTCCGTACACTCTTTTGCAGGTATTCGATCATTGGTCGACAAACGTCGACACCAACATACTGTCCAATTGAAAAATTGGTGTTGACGAGTGCCTGACTAAACCTCACGCCACATCCAAAATCGAGCAACTTCTTATCAGAATAGTT
>DATIBX010000793.1:0-3867 GCA_035457105.1 Pyrinomonadaceae bacterium | reverse complement strand
CCGTTCTTGTATTGCTGCTCGAGACGGGTTGCTATTCCGGTCATCTGCTCACGTGCCTGGGCCAGTGTGACTCCAGACTTAATCCGGCCGATAACCAGGTACTTGTGTTCATTGCGATTGACACGATCAGCTTCAGGAAAGACGAGTGGCGACCACAACTGGACAGTGCGATAGAGTGATGAGAGTTCAGGCGGCATCACGCCGATCACAGTGTACTGCTGACCATTTAGTGGAATTGTTCGACCGATGATGCTGGTATCTCCACCAAACGTTCTACGCCAAAGATCCTCGCCGAGTACAACGACACGATCGTTGCCAGCCAGGTCTTCACCATTCCCGAAAGTTCGCCCAAGGACTGGCTTAGCACCAAGCACTTCGAAATAGTTTGCACTGACGGAGATACCGGGAATTCGTTGAGGGGTATCACCCGACTGGAGATTGAAACTTCTAAACTGGTAAGCGGCTATACCTGTGAAGACATCATTCTGTTTCTTCCAATCTTCGAAGTTGGGGACCGAGACGGAACCATAACCGTTTGGTTTGAACGTTTCTGCAAGATCAACGAGTTGTTCAGATTCAGGGAAGGGGAGCGGCTTGAGCAGAACCGCGTTCACAGCGGAAAAAATTGCCGTGTTGGCACCGATTCCAAGCGCCAGAGTAAGTGCTGCCACCAAAGTAAAACCTGGTCGTTTTACCATTGTTCGAATCGCATAACGCAAGTCCTGAATAATGGTTTGCATTACTTGTCCCTCCTCTGACCTGTTTCGCGCTCTGCGTTTCTCTGCGTCTTGGCGGCGGATCGGCCAATCGTTTTTACCGCCGAGACGCAGCGAAACGCAGAGACGGCGCAGAGATTTCAGATTGGGTGTCTGGTTATCATTTGACCTTCATCACCACGAAAGTCAGATCGTCGTAAAGCGCCATTCCTGTGCACCACTCTTTCACGCGACGTATTAACTCATCACGAATCTGCTCGACAGAGTGAGTTGAAATTGATCGAAGTGCTTCCATAATGCGGTTGGTGCCAAACTCTTCGCCGTTCTGGTTGAGTGCCTCCGTTAGGCCATCCGTGTACAGGAACAGAAGATCGTCTTTTTTCATCTGAACAGTACCTTGCTCGTACGCGGCATGTTCAAACGCGCCTGCGACAAGTCCTCCTGAGGTCAATTGTCGAAAATCAGAGTCTGACTCGGCCTCAAGATAGAGGGGTGGGTTGTGACCCGCATTCACATAACGGAGAAGCTGTGTGCTTTGATCGAAAGTGGCGTAAAAGAACGTGACGTAGTGTTCGCCGTTGGTTGAATTGAAGAGTAGCCTGTTTAACTTTCCAACGATGGAAGCAAGTTCGTGATTCTCGGAAACGGCAGATCCATTTCGAGCAGTTAAGCTACGCAAGGTCGCTTGAACGGTGGACATCAATAACGCAGCCGGCATTCCTTTACCTGCAACGTCGGCAATTGCCAATCCCAGTTCTCTGTTGTCGAAGTTTATGAAATCGTAATAGTCGCCACCGACTCCACGAGCAGGTTCGCAAAAGCCGGCGATCTCCATTGCTGTTCCTTGCGGGGGTTTTCCCGGTAACAATCTTTGCTGGACCTCTGCAGCGAGGGCCAACTCACGACGCATTCGTTCCTGGGCGACCATGCGCTCAGTTAAACGTGCATTGTCAATTACAAGAGCAAGTTGTGCGGCGATTGACATGAGCAACTCACGGTCGGCTCCTGAATACTGAAAGCCGGCCCGTCGTGGACCAAACGACAAAATCCCTACTAATTCATTTTTTTGTCTGATTTGAACAAGAATGCGAGCCTTGATTGTCCGCAGCACGTCGTGCTCTGAAGTGCGTTCTTCTCGTTGTGTCGGTAGTACAGCGTTGAGCGCTTGAGACCAGGTTTCAATTTCTGTCGGTTCGATCACCAAAGGCGTTGAAAGATTCTGGAGACGACGGACAACAAAAGCACGCTTGCTCAAACGCAGACGATTATCACCAGGATCGGAATCGTGGATTCGTCCCTGAGTCGATAGCACCCGAAGAACAAAATCGCCGGTCAGGTCGTCGCGAACAAAAATCGCAGCGTTACTCGACTCCAATGCGTCTCTGATTCTCTCGGCAAGGTGTTGGTAGAGCTGTTGGATAGAGCTCACGTGTTGTGCGCCCTGGCCAAGGTCGAAAAAAATCTTCCTTTCATCGTATGGTGTTGGCTCGTAGTAGATCTCGATGCGAGGGAGCAGTAATCGTCGCGCTAGAACGTGAATTGCGAGAAACAGAAGTGCGAGGAGTAGCGCGACAATCAGGTCGCCGCGTCTGCCAAAGTTATCTATAAACCGGAGGCGACCGCCGGAAAAAACTGCAATGCTGATAACTACAAATAGCGCAATTTCTCCAGCGTAATAGACACGCCGGACTGAAATGTGGTCCTTCGAATGTCGCCACAATCTACGCGCGGTTTTCGGCTTGGGGAGCTTGATCCGCGGTAATACCCTCATTTCGTCATACTCCGATCAATGTGCGAAATAACTACACCAACAATCTCTTGGTTTTACTTTCCATAATGAAGGACACCACGGCTCGCAATTATCTGACAGCTTTCGACGATTAAATGGAGGGTCCTTCATAGGTCTTGTATACTCGCTAGCCTTGCGTTAAGGAGTACAAACAGGGTTATGCTAAGCACGAACGCAGGGTGCGTCCTCAATTCCGCAGTAGATCGCAGTCGAAAATACATTTGAATACTGATTGACGAGTCAGGCGCCATGAAAAGACCTCTACTTTTTTCCTCGCTCATTTTTGCCTGTGCTGTGAGTGTTACGTCTCAATCTGGCAGGAGACTCAGCACTCCCCGATCGACGGCTCCCCCGGCGCCCGTTCAGCCACCACTTAATTCTGAGCCAGAACCCCCGAGGGTCGATCCAATCGGATTGTTCTTCATTCCGGAAAATATTCGTGAACGTGAAATACAAGCGCTTCCAAGTGGAACGTTTCGACTCGCTGATTTTCAAGGCAAAGTAATCGTAATCAATCTATGGGCATCGTGGTGTGGCCCTTGTCGTCGGGAATTTCCTGAGTATGAGAAAGTGCGCAAAGCATACGAGGGAAAGGACGTTGAGTTTATTGCTCTGACGGCCGAGGATCGGGCAGCGAGCAAAAAAGTAAACCAGTTTGTTCGCGACGTTAAGTTTGGCTTTCGCGTGGGATGGGCAGATCCTGAATTGGCGGGAACGCTGATGAACGGCAAAAGTGCGATCCCACAAACGTTAGTGCTTGATGGGGGTGGCCAGATTGTGAAGCACTGGACCGGTTACTCGCCCGGCCGAAGTGCGGATCGCTTGAGAGAAACAATCGACCAGGCACTCCTGAGACTGCCCAAAATGTAAGTGTGAGCCGATTTTCGGAATAGGACCAATGGACAAAAGGGACCTATTTGATCCTATTCTGTGACGGAACATGCCGGCCACCTTAGAACAGTTACGTCGCTTCACCCTCGCGAGAAATTTTCCCAAACCTACAACCCTTAAAAGAGCGCTAAGCCGAATGGGTTTCCTGCAAGCGGATCCAATTCGTTCGCCTGCACGCGCTCAAGATCTCATTCTTCACCAGCGAGTGAAGGACTATCACGCTGGCGATCTCGAGCGCTTGTACGCGTCTCACGATATTGAGGAAGACTTCTTCATCAACTATGGCTATGTAACTCGTTCCTTACAAACGTTGATGCATCCCCGACTGAATTCAAAAGTGCTGACGGATGAAGACGGCAGGCCATGGTCAGCAGTACAAAGGAAGAGGGCGAATTTGGTGCTCGATTTTGTACGCGAACGTGGCGTTGTTCATCCCCGCGAGGTGGATCAATTCTTCTCGCACGGGAAAGT
>DATIBX010000792.1:0-3391 GCA_035457105.1 Pyrinomonadaceae bacterium | reverse complement strand
CGGCTTCGCTCAAGTTGATTGTGGTCGTGATAGCCACCTACGGTAATAACCGAGGGTGAATTTGCTGGAGGAATCGAGTGCTTTCCTTCCGCACCCGAATTACCCGCCGCCACGATTACTGCGATGCCCTGTTTGATGGCCTCTTCAGCTAACTGGTCAATAATACTGAGCGAACACGGTACATCTTCGTCACCGCCCAACGAGATGTTGAGAACTCTAATGTCATAACGTTCGCGATTTTCAATTATCCATTCCAGTCCGCGCGCAATGCTTGCCTCAGTAATCCGACCTTGATCGCTGACTTTCGCAAGTACTAGCCGAGCGTCACAGGCTATGCCGCGATAAGTGCCTTCGGATAGCCGGCCATTTCCCGCTGCAACGACGGACGTTTGCGTCCCATGCCATTGCCACGACTCAGCAGCAGTATTTGAATCAAGCGAGCCTCTTACGTCGATAAGATCTTTGTAACCCAGAATCCGGCTCGTGGGTTCGAGGAGATCCGGATGAGGATAGAAACCTGAATCGAGAAACGCGATCGTCACACCTGCTCCGGTGTAATCCGAATCCGCATCAAGCCGCGTCAATGTAGGAATGACCGCGAAACGATTAGTGGAGTGTTCGTGGTCGTGAATTGAATTGTCTAAGACTTCTCCCATTCGCAAGACTCAGATCCTTTCCAGAAATCCACAATTCTTTTCTACGAGGGCGATTTCGGTAAACGCAGACATGTTTCCCACAACCATTGGTCGCGCTTTCGGCTCGATACCTTACAAATATGAATTTTTCTTCATTCTCCATTCCCAGGAATTTCGTAAGGTTTAGTCTTAGACTTCGACTATTCTGCGGAGGCCAATATCCAGCCAGGAGGACCCTCTCAAAGCTAACATGCTGCAACTCTTTAACTCGATTACGGCCAGATTGTTTGGTGATCAAAGGCGCTTCGCTCTGGAACACCGCCTCTTCAATACGATCAGCTTGCTTAACGCAGTAGCTAACGTCGGGGGAGCTTTTGCTGTCCTGAGTCAGCGAAACTATGCGTTTCTCTTCGCTTTGAATCTCGGCACTGGCGTTCTTTTCCTCGTCTTCTATTATCTTTCGAGATTTCGAAATGCTAATCGTTATCTCTATTGGCCGTTTGTGCTGCTCATTCTCAGTTTTCTTTTCGTGAACGCTTTAGGAAACTCCGGCTCACGGGGCGGCGCGCATTACTATTTCATTCCAGCACTTGTGATCTCCGTCATTCTGTCAGGACGAACCCGTCGAACCGTAATCGCAATCATTCTATTTTGCGCTGCGACTGCTGCGCTTCTGGTGCTAGAGCAAATGAGACCAGGATGGTTTTCGCTGTATGAAAATGACCGTGAACGATTCATCGACATCTCAGGAAACCTTCTCTTCGTTCAGGTCTTTACCGGCATACTCGTACAAGTGCTCAGTCAAAACCTGAACCAGGAGCGAAGAAAATCGGATCGACTGTTGCGAAGCGTGCTGCCTGCGACGATCGCTGATGAGCTTAAACAAACGGATCGCGTGCAGCCGGTCGATTACGAGCAAGCGTCGGTGCTCTTCACTGACTTTGTAGGATTCACCCAGATTGCCGAAAGCTTCACACCACAACAATTGATCGAAGAACTTGATTCTTGTTTCGGAGAATTCGACCGAATTGCCAAAAAGCATAATTTGGAAAAGATCAAGACCATCGGAGACGCTTATATGGCAGTCGGTGGCATACCGATAGCTAGTCAAACGCATGCAGTTGACTGCGTGCTGGCTGCACTGGAGATTGAGGAATTGGTTTCCTCGTTGCGAGAAAAGGAAATGCGCCGCAGCCGTCCCTATTGGCAGATTCGCATCGGTATACACTCAGGAGACTTGATTGCGGGTGTGGTTGGCCGTGAAAAGTTTTCTTACGACGTTTGGGGTGATACGGTCAATACCGCAAGTCGACTCGAATCGTCCGGCGTAGCCGGCCGTATCAACATCTCCGGAGCAACCTACGAACTGGTAAAGGATTTCTTCGACTGCGAATTCCGCGGCAAGGTGGCTGCCAAGAACAAAGGCGAGATAGACATGTATTTTGTAAAGGGCCCTCGCCGCGAATACGCATGATTCGCTAACACTAAAGGGTGAGGCAGCGCAACGGTAATCGAAACAAAAGGAATAGCGGCTTCGACTCACTGAGCCGAAGCCGCAGGCGTTCATTGTTGATGTCCAACTGGGACTTCTGGAGGCCTTACGCCGCTCTGATTTGAACTTTTGGAAAGTCAATGTCAGTTCTAGCTATTAGGTTGAAGTAGTTCGTGAAAATGTTGAGTGCAACGGTAGCGAGGATCTCACTGATTTCGCCGTCGGAAAACTCTACGTCCTTCACCGCTTGCAAATCCGCGTCAGAAATTTCGCCTCGATTGACGATCACATTGCGAGCGAATTGCAGAGCCGCATTAGCTCGAGCGTCGATAGAGTGACCTTTGCGCGCTGCCAAAATCTCGTCTTCGCCCAAATCGATCATTTTGCCAATTGCGGTATGAGCCGCAGCACAATAACCGCACCCGTTCACCTCCGCCGACACGAGTGCAATCTGTTCGCGCAGCTTGGCGTCTAACGAGCCGCCTCCCAGCGTAGCGCTAAAGTTTAAGTATGCCTCCAGAACCGCAGGGGACTGTGCCATGGTTTTCATCATGTTCGGTGTCATGCCGAGCGCTTGTTTCACTCCGGTAAGCAGCTCTTTCACTTTTCCGGTTGACTCTTCGTAACTGATTGGTTGAATTCTAGCCATCATTTCTCTCCTCAAGACGTATTCAGCGTCGTGCGCTGTGTGCCTTTCTCCAGGGCATATGGAGTGCCAATCGGCGTGATGTATGTAAGTCATTGAGGCACGAGGAGAAAGCCGGAACCACAAAATTTCTTGGTGGCCCTTAGGGTCGTTGCCTAACGAAGCCTCGTTGCTCCAATAACGAAATCTCGTTATTGTTGGTCTAATGCCGACAGACGAATTTGCCTACGAAGAAGGGGAAGATGAAAGGGACCCGCTCGACGAACTGATCGGCGTAAGCGCGGCCTGGCGTAAAGTGCGGCAGCAAATCGAGCTGGTCGCTTCATCAAACGCGACCGTCCTAATCACTGGCGAGTCGGGGACTGGCAAAGAGCTAGTCGCCAAGGCAATTCATGCAAAGAGTTCGCGCCGTCAGCGTCCGATTGTGACGGTCAACTCAGCGGCGATCGCTCCGGATCTCTTCGAGTCGGAGTTTTTTGGACATGTACGAGGCGCATTCACCGGAGCGCATAAAGACCGTCCTGGCAGGTTCGGACTTGCCGATCACACCACGATCTTCCTCGACGAAGTCGGCGAAATTCCGCTTTCACTTCAAGGCAAACTACTCCGTGTCCTGCA
>DATIBX010000791.1:0-8611 GCA_035457105.1 Pyrinomonadaceae bacterium | reverse complement strand
TGGCGCCCCTACAACGCATTAGGCTCGCACTTCAGAACAGCAGGCGGCGCAGCGCGTGGCGGCCACGGGAATGGCTGTCAAACAGAAGGGGCAATCTTTTGTGTTTGGTGGGGGTGGCGGCGCTGCTCTCAATTTGTTGACTGCCCTCACAATCAAAAAAACCACCAGCGCAATTATCAGGAAACTGATGATGTCGTTAATTAAGCTGCCATAGGCGATAACGGGAAATCCTTTGGTCTTCGCTTCGGCTAACGAGGCCGGATGTTGTCCTGACAAATCGATAAACAGACTCGCAAAATCCACCTTCCCAAGGGCCAACCCAATTGGCGGCATGATCACACCGTCGACGAGCGAGGTAACAATCTTTCCAAACGCCGCACCAATTATGACGGCGACTGCGAGATCGATGACATTTCCGCGAGCGATAAATTCTTTGAATTCCTTAAACATATTTTCCTCCGTCAATGATCCAAAACGACTATTGGCAATCAGGGGACAGTTTGAATCCGGCTTTCTCGGCCTCGACCTGGGTCTTGAAGATAACTTTGTTAGGGTCTGCAATATTTTTAGCCGCGGGGCAGTTGGGTGAATAGAAGATTTTTGTCGTCTTGTCAGCGATGACTTCGTCGCTCTCTGTCTGGTTTGCTTCGAGAGCTTCCTGCTCTTCTTCTTTGGCAAGTCGTCGTGCGGCAATCGTATCGTCGGCACCGGTATCCACGAGTCGGAAACTTGGACCACGAGCAACGGTGGTAACTATCAGTTGAAAGTCGGCGCATCTAACCTGGCGACCTCGTGATTTCCAATCGCTCCACGGCGCCGCAAGGTGGAACGAATCCGAGAGCAACTTTACAAAATCGTCGAGTGCTACAACTTTGAAATTCTCGTCAAATCCGATCCAGATCGACGTGACATGTTCGTCGAGCAAATCCAGCGAGACGCTGCGCACGTTCTCAAACAGTGTCTTGTCTATCTTTGGATCGAAATAGGGATTGATCGTGGTCTTCGAGAGTCCGAAGGGATCAGTCGGGCCAAAGACAGTTTGGGGAACGCGAACCTTAACTTCTTGTTTAGTCATTCCCAGGCGAAAGCCGAGCAGCTCAGGTGCGGCCGGTAAGTCGGTCTTTTTCACGGTGCATTGGGCCGGCGCGCTCAGACACGTCACCATCAGGAGTAGCGGCAGCAGCAAAAATGTTTTTGGGGCGTGGAGGGTAGTAAACGAAACGTGATTAACCATTGAGCGTTAATGAACCAGCGTCCTTATTATTTGTTCGAGTTCTGTTGGTTCGAAAGGGGTCGAGACGTATTCATCGCAACCTGCAGCAATCGCCTGGTCGCGAAACTGATCCGCTCCATAAGCTGACACGGCCACGATAGGCAATGTGCCAGAGACTTTGGTTTCCCGAATTTTTCGGGTAGCAGCGAGTCCATCAAGGTAAGGCATTTGCATGTCCATGATAATGAGGGCCGGATCTTCGTTGCGAGCCATCGCGACGGCTTCCAGTCCATTTTGCGCTTCGACTACACGAAAGCCTTTTCGCTCGAGAAAGGTGCGCAGTAAAAGTCGCGTATCGTCGAAGTCATCAACGACGAGGATGGTAAGTCTTGCGTCCGACAGTTGTGGAGCCGACATGATTCACTTGTCCTGACGGAGGAGGTGAGCTAAGGCTATCAAAAAAGTCCGAATTGGGGAATGCTGCAGGTTGCCATAGCAGTTATCTGAAAATATGGTAACGTCCTAATTTGGCTCGCTCTGTGCAACCTTTGTGTCCTCGGTCGCTTCGTGGTGAAAAAAGTCATCTGAACCTTCACCACAGAGCCAC
This sequence comes from Pyrinomonadaceae bacterium, assembly GCA_035457105.1. Classification (GTDB taxonomy): domain Bacteria; phylum Acidobacteriota; class Blastocatellia; order Pyrinomonadales; family Pyrinomonadaceae; genus PSRF01. Next base: position 6,791 of record DATIBX010000791.1, on the reverse strand, counting down.
AGAGAACACTGAGGCGGCACAGAGAAGATTCAAAATTAAGCGATTACCCACCACCGAGAATAGTTCTAGCAGCCCCTTTTATTGCGATATTGTCGAGCGATACTCAAGAATGTCAGCCACTCTTGCGGAGTTATCTAAAGAGCGACAGGATGGAAACGAACAAAGATCAAAGCTCAAAGACCAAAGAGCATCTGTCACAAATTTGCCACTTCCCAACCGCCTGAGTTATCTTCTTGCCACTCTCATGCCCGCGTAGCTCAGTGGATTAGAGCGTTCGCCTCCGGAGCGAAAGGTCGCAGGTTCGACCCCTGCCGCGGGTACCAGTTTTCATCAATCCATTCGGTCGGGCTTCTTCTCAAGTAGCTCTGAGATCAGTTACTTGAAAGGTGCGAAACGATGTACAAAGAATCCTGCCCTCAACGTCGTGCAATCACTTTCGCATTCAGCATTCTTTTGATGTCGTGCCTTTTAAGCAGCGGTCTAGTCAACGCAAGGGCTGGTTCTTCATGGCGCACCCGTATGCTGGAAAGAAACGCCAGCGGATAATCGGACTCCTCGAACTTGCCAGTATCTTTCGCCCCGATGAGGAAGAGGTTCAGCCGAATGCCGCAAGTACAATCAACCTCGATCAACCGATCCGGGCCTATGTCCGTCCCTCAACCAAGGCGCCGATAAGCGCACTTCTGAAAACGGCCGACGATATAGAAACAAGGAACGATCCATACCAGCGTCTGGCGGCGCCTGTTTTTGACGTGAATGGTAGCTGGTACCTGATCAGCGTCAGAACCCCCGGCGGCCAGATGGAAAGAGCCTGGGTGACAACCATGAATGGTAATGCGTTTTCATGGTTGGATAGTGTGATTTTGGTCGCCGACAATTCCTGTTATGTAACCGACAGCTGGGACCAAAAGATATGGGCTGCTCCAGCGGCGAATGCGAAGTTTAGAAAGCTCGCTAAGTTGCGCACCAAAGACTTCACCGTTACGGATTCAAATTGGAACGGTGATGAACTCTGGCTCGAGGTCGAGTTCGCCGAACGAGTAAACTGCGATTGGGAAGAATTACCGCCGGTACTTGCTAAGGGGTGGATTCGGGCGTACGGCGCCACGGAAGAGATGCAAATCTGGTTTCACCCGCGTCTGAATTGCTAATCAGCTCAGATCTCTGCAGAGATCACGGTCAAGCTCTGCCGCCCGTTCAGGGCTGCGTCTGATTGTCCAACTGGTCCAGGGGTTCCGCTGCGCTCCACCCCTGGCTACCTTCTTCCGCGCATTCGGCGCTTCGGACCCGGTGTTGGAGTTCCCAATCAGAAATGAATCAGACCAAAGCCCAAAACTCGAAGACCAAAGCTCCAAGGGCAAAGCGCTAAGACCAAAGACCAAAGACCAATCAAACCCCTACCTAAACGAGTTATGTAAAAACCGGACCACCCAGAAGGAGAGGGCGGCCATGGTGCCGGCGGCGGGAATTGTCAGCACCCAGGCCCATACGATACGGCCCGCAACGCCCCACTTAACTGCTGAGAGCCGGCGAGTCGCGCCAACGCCAACGATTGAACCTGTGATCGTGTGTGTGGTCGAAACAGGAGTACCAGTCAACGTTACATAAGCCAGGGTCAACGCCGCAGCTGTTTCCGCGCAAAACCCGCCAACCGGTTTGAGCTTGGTAATTCGCGTGCCCATCGTCCGCACAATTCTCCAGCCACCGGAAAGAGTTCCAAGCGCAATCGCCGCATGAGCAGAAAGGACCACCGCCGTCGGTATCGAAGGTAACGTTCCGTTTGGTCCATACGACAAGCCCCAGACACCACCCGCCGTCAGCACGGCAGTGATGATTCCCATCGTTTTCTGCGCGTCGTTGCCACCATGGCCCAACGAGAATGCGGCAGCCGAAAGCAATTGACCTTTCCGGAAAATCTTGTCCACTCGCGAGGCCGAAAATCCGCGAAAGATCCAGTAGACAATCACCATCAAAAAGAACCCAATCACCATGCCGATGAGTGGCGATAACACGATAAACTTTAACGTGCGAAGCCAAACGTCGGATTTCAAGAGTCCGCTGACGCCGCCATAAGCAGCAATGCCCGCACCCGCATATCCACCCAACAACGCGTGCGAGCTCGACGTTGGTAAACCCAGATACCACGTGATCAAATTCCAGACGACGGCACCGAGCAAGGCTGCGAGCAAGACATAAAGACGCAGCTCAGGCGTGATCAGATCCATTCTGACGCCATCACCAATTGATTTGGCGACACGAGTTCCGAACACGGCAAAGGCAATGAAGTTGAAGAAGGCGGCCCAGATAACCGCCAGACCAGGAGACAGGACCCGGGTGGAGACAACAGTAGCTATCGAGTTGGCGGCGTCGTGAAAGCCGTTGATGTAATCGAAGACTAAAGCGAGTAGGACCAGGATGATGACAAAGCCGAGAGTTGCTGACATTGATTCTAATCGAAAGTAATCGGATCCTTAAGTGTGTTTGATAATTACACTTTCGATGATGTTCGCCACATTCTCGCAACGGTCAACCGCAGCCTCGAGCTTTTCGTAAACCTCTTTCCACTTCAAGACCGTCAAGGCGTCTGGTGGATCGTGAAAAAGATCGGCGATGGCGGCGTGATAAATGTCATCACCTTCATTCTCGAGCCGGTGGATTTCGACCAGGCGTTGCGTAACGTTCTTGGGCCGTTGCAGCGTTGAGACAATCTCGCGCAGTTGTTCGGCCATCTTTTCAATTACGAGAGAAAAATCGCGGGCGTAGTCGGTAATTTCCTGGACATTTAAGATTATGATGGCGCGGGCAGCATCGTCGATAAGGTCCACGATGTCGTCCAAAGCAGTCGACATCGTGTATATATCTTCGCGATCGAACGGCGTGATGAACGATTTATTGAGACGAGTTGAGATGTTGTGGGTTAGCTCATCACAAGCGTGTTCCAGACCCTTAATTCGTTGCGCGTACTCGCCGTACTCACGATTCTTGTCAGCTAACATCTCTTTGAGCTCGCGAGCCGCCGCCGAGATGTAGAGTGTCATTTGCGTGAAGAGGTCAAAGTACTGCTCTTCTTTTGGTAGCAGATTAAGAAAGCCCATAGATGGCGAATGTATAACCTGAATTTGATCTGAACAGGCCGGGGAATATAACGTAGGACGAGCGGAGTTGCAAAAGGAACGGTTTGATCTTTGGCTTTTGCTCCTCGGCCTTTGGACTTTGTTCAACTTCTCATTCTCCCCAAGCTTCAGGTTGGGGTTAGCGCCTATAGTCCGAATCCCGGTCAACCGTTTTTAACGGTTTGCGATATTCCGTCGATGCTTAGAATTTTGTGAGGTTAAGATAAACCGTTGAAACGGTTGGGTGCTTCTTGGCAGGTGTTTCGTGATCCCAAGCTGAAGCTTTGGGAGAATGAGAAGTTGAACAGACCCCCAAGACCAAATACCAAAGATCAAAAACCAAAGATCAAAAACCAATCCCGTTACCTACGACCCGGAACAACATTCCAATGAACCACTTCGAAGAAGTTCAAAAGTTATTACAGATCGAGGCGCAAGCGCTGGCCCAAACCGCCAGCCGTCTTGATCACAAGCAAGTAGAACGAGTCATTACGATCTTGCAGGCTTGCAGAGGAAAAGTCGTCATACTCGGCGTAGGTAAGTCAGGAATCATTGCACAAAAGATTGCTGCCACCATGACGAGTGCAGGAACTGTGGCGATTCATCTTCACCCTTCTGACGCTTTGCATGGTGGACTCGGGATTCTTCAGCCTGACGATGTGGTAATAATCCTGAGCAACAGCGGCGAAACAGATGAAATAGCGGCCATGTTGCCGTTCATTAAGCACAAACAAGTCCCTGTCATAGCGATCGTGGGAAACCTCAACTCAACTCTTGCGCGGCGCGCTGACGCGGTCCTTGATGCTTCGGTGGACCAGGAAGCTTGTCCACTAAATCTTGCGCCAACCACGAGTACGACAGTTGCCCTGGCGCTTGGCGACGCTCTGGCGATGACGTTGATGAAATTGAAAGGTATTACCTCCGATGAGTTTGCCAGTAATCATCCGGCAGGCCGACTGGGTAAGCGGTTGACGTTGCGCGTGACCGATTTGATGCATGCAGATGCGAACAATCCGGTGATACCAACCGGCTCGTCGTGGATAGAAGTAGTTAAAGCGATCAGCAAGGGTGGGCTTGGTGCGGTTTGTGTGGTGGATGAGTCCGGCAAACTGGCGGGCATCATCACCGATGGAGATCTAAGAAGAGCTATTGAGCATACGAACCATGATGGTCTATCAGGTTTAACGTGCGATCAATTCATGACCGCCAAACCCACCGTCGCCAGCCCCGAGATGCTTGCCTTTGACGCACTGCGCTTAATGGAAGACCGTCCCTCGCAAATCTCTGTCCTACCAGTCGTCGACGCCTCCGAAACCTGCGTTGGCCTAATCAGAGTGCACGACATCGTCCGTAGTGGGCTTTGACACAAAGAACTCATTTGATAATTATGAGTTGACAGTTCAGAATTATTAATTGCTTTCGGGAGTTGCGATTCGTAAGCGAGTGTTGTCTTACGACGGAACTTGAAATACCTCACAAAGGACCTCACATATGTTGAAAGATCAAACCGTTAAAGATTTGTCTTTTGCTGATCAACTTGAGCAGCGACTCATCGACTCTGCTGTCCGAATCATCAGCTTAACAAATCGGTTACCCAGAACGACCGCCGGGAGACACATAGCCGGGCAAATACTCCGGTCAGGGACCTCTCCAGCTCCGAATTACGGAGAAGCTCGCGGAGCTGAAAGCCGTGCCGATTTGATTCATAAAATGCGAGTGGTGTTAAAGGAGTTGAACGAAACATTGGTTTGGTTACGGATAATAGAGGGCAGTCAAATGGTTTAAACGGGTAGGCTCGTCACGGTATTAGCCGTAGGCATGTCGACGATGTCCCAGGCGGAGCGCACGCGCAGGAGTTTGGACATGAGGCCTGCGTGCATGATGTGTCCACTGCGTTCGGCCACCACTTTCCCCAGGATGGGCATCCCGAGTAAGGCCAAATCGCCAACGATGTCGAGTATCTTGTGACGCACAAACTCGTCTCGAAATCTCAACTGCGTCTCATTGAGCATACTATCGGCAGTCAACACGATCGCGTTGTCGAGCGAGCCTCCGCGAATAAGGTTTGCTTTTCGCAACGCTTCAATCTCATCAGTAAACCCAAACGTCCGCGCAGCCGCAATGTCGCGACTAAAGGCACCATTACTCAACTCGACTGACCTACTTTGTACGCCAATCATCGGATGAGGGAAATCGATCAGACATTCAATGCGATAAGTGTCAGCAGGCTCGACGCTAATGCGCCGGTTACCCTGTTCGAACGAAACCTTCTCACGAATCAACAGGGCACGACGTGCCAAAGGCTGCTCAACTATTCCTGCCTGTTCAATGATGTCGGCAAAATTCTCTGCCGAGCCATCCATTATCGGAATCTCGAGGTTGTCAACTTCGATAAAAGCGTTGTCGACACCTAGTCCTCTCAATGCAGCAAGTAGATGTTCGACTGTCGAAAGCATGACTCCGGTTCGCATCAGTGTAGTGGCATAGCTACAGTGAGCGACGGATTCGACGGTAGCGGGTAACTCAAAGCCGCCGAGATCGGTCCGACGAAAAACATATCCAGTATCCGGAGGCGCCGGACACAACTTCAAATGAACCTGCACCGCAGTATGTAACCCGATGCCATGCGTTTCAACCGGTTTAGCTAATGTAGTTTGTTTGATCACTTGGGCCAGCAACATTTATTTCGAAAATTCAGTAAGCAGTATTTCAAAGCAACCGTTGTGCCCGCAGAATTATTAAGAATATCCAAGGAACTCTTGGTTAGTTGTTGTTTTGGCGCAACAGTTTTTCGAACTAGCTGATGGTGGGACGCAACAATGAGGGAATTATTGGAGTTTCGACAGTTGAATAACGCTGGTCTAAGGACCATGCGACAGAACAGCTTTAGCGTGTTTTTGATTGGATTCCCGATTGCATAAGCAATTAAAGTGCGAAAAGGCATTCGAGAGCAGCGATCTGGCTTAGTCGCGAGCCTTAAAAAATTTGAATAGACCCAGTTTGCTGGAGTACACTCGGTTCTAACTAAACCTATCGGACGCTCTGGTTTTGGGCGTAGTGTTTGAGAAAAGGCGCTTTCGCCCCACAGCGAGTGGTTGAAAGAAACACGACGTCAGCGCTCCGACGAACAGAGAATGGAAAGCCTCAGATTCCTTCTCGTGGAGAACCAAGATGCCAGACCTTGAAATCACGTGTTCTGAGTGTAATAACTCCTTTACATTTTCGGAACGCGAACAGGAGTACTACAGGGAACGCAACCTTACTTATCCAAAACGCTGCAAACCATGCCGTGAAGCAAGACGAGCCAATTTCGGCGGCTCAAGAGGACCTGGAGGTGAACGTCAACGATTCGAAATTACCTGCGACCAATGCGGCAAGACTGATTCTGTTCCATTCAAGCCTTCCACCGGACGACCAGTTTTGTGCAGCGATTGTTTCAGCGCGAGTCGGGCGCAGCAAAGAAACTAACGCTTCAGCAAAGCAAACCGCGAAGTAGCCGGGCCACAGCTACCGAACGAATGAAACTTAAAATCACCCTGACGCGTTGAATACGTCAACGCGATTAAGGGTAAAAAACGCTCTGAATTAAGCCAATGAGTCACGGCACTGTACAACTCGAGCTTCGGGAAAGCGTGGCGATCATAGTTCTGAACCGTCCCGATCGCCTCAATGCATTGA
>DATIBX010000790.1:0-42759 GCA_035457105.1 Pyrinomonadaceae bacterium | reverse complement strand
AACGTTGTAACTGACTCTGATCAAGCCGCCATACTGGGTGAAACCTGTATCGGGCAAACGGCTGCCGAAAACGTTCGAAGGCAAGCCAAGAAACCGCGTGACAGCTGCGTGATAGTCAAGTCCGTCAGCAGGACGCAATGTGCTGATGCGGCGTCCATTAATATTCAATAGCAAACCATACGAGCGAGTGCCATAGGTTACCAGTGCGTTTCCACCACCGCCGTTGGTTACTGACGTATAGAAGAAATTTGTGTTTCCATGAAACTCGTCATCCGTGCTGCCATACCTGGGAGCATGAGAGATGAAATTAACCACACCGCCATGCACATCGGAACCATACTGTGAACTGTTTGGACCACGTAGAATCTCAACGGTATCTAAGCTCGACGGTTCTATCAAACTGAAGAAGGTGCCAACTCCGCCGCGCTGAGCACTGGTGGTATAACGAACGCCATCCACAAACACTGCGACATTCCTGCCGGTTAGACCGCGGACAAACACGGCGCTTAACGACGGACTCGTTCGCTGGAGGTTTACACCAGTTTCTTCGTCAACTGCCTGAGCGACAACTTCAGTTGCCCGTTGAAGAATTTCGTCTTCGTTAATGACATTGACCTGAGTGTCCACGTTTCGAGAGTTTGAGACTTGTCCAACCTCGGCGGTGACCGTGACTTCACCGCTGAGGGAATTTACTTCGAGGACCACATCAAATTCCCTGACTCCGCCTGAAGCGATCTGAACGGCATTGCGATAGCGCTTAAAACCTGGACGAGTAATGCTGATCTCATAACTTCCGGGGGCCAAATTGTCCAAAACAAATTTGCCGTTCTCATCCGTTACCGTATTCGCAATAACTGCCTGTTGAGTGGTCCGTAGCGTTATTTCAACGCTACTCACCGCAGCGCCACTCGCGTCCTTTACGCTACCCACAAGCTTACCTAGTGTTCCATTTGCAAGGACTGTCATTACCATGGCGCAGAAGGTAAAACTGAACACCGTTAGTGAAACGAGAGTGCATAGAAGAGGCTTCATTCAGAACGTCTCCCTTGAGTTTTCTCAGGGCACTGAGCAAACCCAGTTCACAGGCATATTTCGGTGAACATAACTTTTGGTTGATCAGGTTGAGTGGTAACAAGTATGGCCAGCCGCTAACTTGAGGACCACATATCTGGGCCGAGACTCTAACGGCCAGGAAAAACTACTACCAGTTGTCGTACAGGCGGCAAACCAGACAAACCAATGAACTGATAGGCTCGACCTCATTATTCACTGGCGACGGGAAGTTGAGATGGTCCAAACTTAGAGAGCTGAGCGAGAACTAGCTGAGGATTGCAACGACGTGTTCAATGAAGAAATGTACCGAGGCGAGCACTTGTGGTCGACTTTCAATCGTGAGACCTGTAATTAAAATAGTCGTGAGTAAAAACCAGGGCGTGAGTCTGAACCAGAGTGCGTTGGTCATCAACTGGCTGGGTTCCGTTGAAGCCAATTCCAATAAACGCCGGACTCGGGTTTTTACTCCTTGAATTTCTTCACCACCGACCAGAAATGCCGATACGGAAGATGGCAACTCCTGACATTCTTCTCTTGGAATCATCCGGGCGATTCTTACGAGAGCCGATGCTAGATTCAAAGCGATGGTTGAGCTCTCTTGAGCGGCGTATTCATCGGCTGCGGATTCTGAAGCTTCACTCCACGCGCGATCGAGCGATGTTCCGCAAGGTATCATCAAGAGCGCGGCGCGACTGGCACGCATCAACGAACGCTTAAAATTGTCATGCGCCACAAGATGCCCACATTCGTGAGCAATCGCAGCGGCCAGTTCTTCCGCAGAAAGTGATTTCAGTACTTGCTCAGCGATGAAAAGTCGCGGTCGAAGCATACCGACCACCGCGATGATCGGAAACCCATAGTCTAATTTGAACGCCGGAACTCGAATCCCTTCGAGCTCAATTGGTGTGGAATTCATCAACCAGAGTTGCAAGAGATTGCGGGTCGCAAGCCACGAACGTAAACCGCGCCAAATAGCCAGGCCCACACCTACAGCTGAGAGGGTCGCGATTATACCGAGCTTGAGACTGACGAATTCGTTGGTTGAGTAGGGTTCGTACTTGAGATAAGAAGGAGTAATGAAGGCCGCTATCCAGATGATCGCTACTGCTGGAGGGCCGGTTCTCATGACAAACAATATCTCTGCACGAGTCCGAGCAGTACAGTGTCTTAGCGAACCTTTAAAGACTCGCCAAACGCCGGTCACCATCACCGTCGAGACCGCATTAACGGTCAGCAACATTGCCAGGACCACGGTGATGCCAAGTAGCTCGTACATTGGTTGTCAGTTTAGACGCTCGAGTTCTCGTTTCTTTTCCTGCACCAGCCGGTCTAATTCATCGAGCAACTCACGATCTCTTTCGCTGACCGTATCGACAATGCAAGCCAGGACGGGCTCGATGCCATCAGCGCCCTGTCCGAGCAATCCATCGATCACATCTTCTTTAATGCCGCGTTCAAAATCGTCACGCGACACGGAAGCGAGATACAAAAATGCCCGGCCATCTTTTCTTCTCTCGAGCAGCTTCTTCTTGAACAATCTATCGAGAGTGGTCATCAGGGTTGTATAAGCTACCCGTTCTTCGAAAACACGGTAGATGTCACGCACACTGACTTCACCCAGGCGCCAGGCTTCTTCGAGCACCTGTCTCTCGAGCTTACCAAGGGCAAAACAAGCGATTTCGCTGGGTCGGCGAAATCCGCGGAGGAGGAATCTTGAAGTCTTCATGGTCAGGCATTTTCAGTGAAGACCATCTTGCCTGTCAATGTTTGGAGCCGCAATAGGTTATGAGGATGTCGCAAGCTCTAACAGGCGGTATTTGTGCTGCTTAGTGGATCGTTGATTTACGGATTTTCCAAACTTCTCATTCTCCCTATGCTTCAGCTTGGAGTAAGAGATACCTTTCAGAAGCAGTCAACCGTTTCAACGGTTTATCTTGAACTCACAAATCCTCGAAGCCTGAACGCAATTTCGCAAACCGAACCAGTACGAGAAACAAGTACAGTTCGTCATACTCAGATTTACGTGGGAAAGTCTAAACGAACCAATACCAGCCGTGGGCGGCGTTTCGTATTCACTTCTTTATCGGGTATCATTCGAGGTTTGCGACAGCACACAGATTCACGTCTGTGTAGCCTGCGAACAAACTACGAATGGCTGAAGAGTCGATCCAGGTAAAAGGCGCGCGGGTTAATAACCTGAAGAACGTCTCCTTTTCAATCCCCATCAACCAGATGACCGTCGTTACGGGTGTAAGCGGCTCTGGAAAGTCGTCCCTCGCCTTTGACACCGTCTATGCGGAAGGCCAGCGAAGATATGTCGAATCGCTATCAGCTTACGCGCGGCAATTCCTCGAACGCATGGACAAACCCGATGTTGATGAGGTGGTCGGAATTGCCCCCGCCATAGCCATCCGGCAAAAGAACTCCACCAGAAACCCGCGCTCAACCGTCGGCACACAGACTGAGATCTACGATTACTTACGACTTCTTTTTGCGAGAGTAGGCGAGACCTTTTGTCGTGTTTGCGGACGTCAAGTCTATCGCGATTCTCCTGAGTCCGTGGCTGACGAAGTCCTAACAAAACTTGCTGAGGGCACGCGCTTCTACGTTCTGTTCCCGGCAAATCCGGCAACACTTGGCGCTGCAGATCAAGATGATGAGAAACGGCCTCAGCGACGTCGTCCAAGCACTGCAGTGAAACAAAGCGTTACGGCGCACATCATGAGTCTAATGCAGCGCGGATTTACGCGCCTATTAGTCGATGGGCAAACAGTAGACCTGCAATCTCCCGATGATTATCCACGTCAAGACTTTGATGACGTTTATGTTCTCGTGGATCGTCTAACCGCTCGTTCAGATATTCGCCAGCGGCTCGTCGATTCGCTCGAAACTTGTTTTCAAGAGGGACAAGGAACCGCGGTCATTCAAACAGTCGAGCCCGAGCCGCAACGTTTGCGGTTCTCCGAAAACTTTCAGTGCAAATACGACGAGACTGTTTACGCGACTCCCGAGCCGAGACTATTCAGCTTCAACAATCCCTTCGGAGCATGTCCGACCTGCCAGGGCTTCGGTAATACGATCGGGCTAGACATAAATCTCGTCATTCCCAATCCGGGATTGTCGCTCAAAGAAGGTGCGATTGAGCCCTGGACGAAACCTCAACATGAATGGGCCTTTGCAGAGCTGAAACAGTTTTGCCGGTCTGAAAAAATCTCGTTCACCACTCCTTTTAATCAGCTGTCGAAATCTGATCAGGAAGCTGTCATCGAAGGTCGGGGCGATTGGGCCGGCGTGCGCGGCTTCTTCGAATGGATGGAGACTAAGAAGTATAAACTTCATGTCCGAGTCTTTCTCTCAAAGTATCGCGGCTACACACTTTGTCCCGATTGTGTTGGCGGACGATTGCGACAAGAAGCACGTGACGTTAAGGTGGGGGGAAAAACACTCCCGCAGGTGTGTTCACTCGCGATTAAGGATGCAACAACATTTTTTGACTCTTTAACTCTGTCTACCGAACAAGCTTCAATCGCCGATCGAATTCTCTTTGAGTTGCGACGACGCCTGCGTTTTCTGGTCGAAGTGGGACTTGATTATTTGACCCTCGATCGCCTGGCTTCCACTTTGTCGGGAGGAGAGGCGCAGCGTATTCAGTTAGCAACCAATCTTGGATCATCACTCGTAGGCGCGCTATATGTTCTTGATGAACCGTCTATTGGATTGCACCCGCGTGATAACGACCGCTTGATTCATCTGCTGCAAAACTTGCGAGACATCGGCAACACTGTGCTGGTTGTCGAGCACGACGCCGAGATGATGCGTTCCGCTGATCACATCCTTGATATTGGCCCATCAGCCGGTGAGCTTGGTGGTCGAGTAATGTACGAAGGTGACTTCGAAGGATTGTTAAAAGACGAAACTTCGCTCACTGCTCGATATCTTCGTGGCGACGCTGAGATCAAAGAGCCTAAACAACGACGTGTCGCCCAGAAGCGCAGGCTCAGCGTTTTCGGAGCCTCGGAGCACAACCTAAAGTCTATAGACGTCGAAGTTCCGCTCGATATGCTCGTCTGTGTAACCGGTGTTAGCGGTTCAGGCAAATCCACCCTGATTCACGACTGCATCTACGCCGGAATAAAGAAGCAACGTGGCGAGTGGCAAGGAAATGTCGGAGCGTTTCAGAGACTTGAAGGTACTCAATTCATTGACGATGTGATCCTGGTGGATCAGTCGCCAATCGGCAGAACTCCGCGATCAAATCCCGTTACGTATATCAAGGTCTATGACGCAATCCGTGAGGTGTTTTCGGCAACTCGAGAGGCTCAGTCGCGTGGATTTGACCCGTCTCACTTCTCGTTTAACCTGCCAGGTGGCAGATGTGAAGTTTGTCAGGGCGATGGAACAGTCACCGTCGAGATGCAATTCCTCGCCGATGTTGAGCTCGTTTGCGAAGAGTGCAAAGGTACGCGCTTTAAACAACAAATCCTGGACATCAGATACCGTGGTCGAAATGTTCATGAAGTCCTAAGCATGACGGTCCGCGAGGCGATCAGCTTCTTTAGAGAGGTTCCGAAGATTACGAACCGTTTGAAGGTACTGGACGATGTTGGCCTTGGTTACTTACGTTTGGGCCAATCGGCAACGACCCTTTCGGGTGGTGAGGCTCAACGAATCAAACTTGCGGCGCATCTTTTGAAACGCACCGGCGCCAAGACTCTTTACATTTTTGATGAGCCCACGACCGGTTTGCACTTTGACGACATAAATAAACTGTTGGCTGCGTTTCGCGCCTTAATTGATGCCGGCGGTTCACTGCTTGTCATTGAACACAATCTCGACGTTATTAAAACTGCTGATTTCGTCATAGATCTGGGCGCGGAAGGCGGCGATGCAGGTGGTTACGTTGTTGGAGTGGGGACGCCGGAAGAGATCATGAAATTGAAGGGATCGTACACCGGCAAGTTTTTGTTGCAGCATCTCGCTAAATCCAATGGCCACGCAAAAGCCAGCGGAAACGGAAAGAACTCACAAAGTTAACACTGCAGTTTCTGGACAGATAGACAACTTCGCATAGCCTGATCCATGAGCGATCCCCGGAATATAGGCAATTCCCCGCGACGCATTCCCCTCCGTAGACGATTAATCTACGCACTCGCCATCTACCTCTTCTTTCTAGCGATTCTGGCGGTAGTCGAGGTCATAACGAGAGTCTCGATGCGGCCGGTCTCAAGCCTGGACGTCTTTGTCTCAACACCACAACAGCGAATGCAGGTGGCCGACGAAAAGCAGTCAGGAATCTTTGAAGGAGATCCGTTGCTGCTTTGGCGACTTAGACCAAACCTTGACCATGTAATTTGGGATTTCACCTTACTGTCGACGAACGCGCAGGGATTTAGAGCTGACTATCCAGTTGGACCAAAGAAGCCCGGCGTGTTTCGCATCATCTGCCTTGGAGACTCGGTCACCTTTGGATATCGCGTTCCGGTAGTGTGGCCGGATAAGCCCAACCAATTCGAACCCGGGTGGTTACCTTATCCAATGTTATTGGAAAAACACTTGAAGAGCTTCAACCCCCATCGCCAGATTGAGGTACTCACTATGGCAGTGCCCGGATACACAAGTCATCAAGGGCTCGCTTGGCTAAGACGCGACATTGATTGGCTTGAGCCTGACTTGGTCGTGGCAAGTTTTGGCTGGAACGATGCCAGCTTGAGTGATGCTCCCGATCGAACAACTATCCGGACTAATTGGTACGCGGTGGGTATTCGCTGGCTGATCAATCATAGTCAAGCTTTTGCGCACGCCACTCATTGGCTCCGCTCTCATAACCAACAACCGGCGGCCCAAAAACTTACACCTGTTTCTCGAGTTTCGCAGGACGAGTACGTCAGCAACTTCAAATCGATGGTGGAGCTTTGCAAACTTCACCACGCGCCGATCATTGTCATGGGCGCTCCTTATCGTGACAGCGCAACCAATCCAGCGGAAGCAAAACTAATGACGAGTTATAGAACGGCATTGCAATCGAGCATGCAGAGCCAGGGCGTTCCCTACTTTGCGGTTTTCGCATTGACCGAAGAGGCGGCTTCGATGAATCAGGCGTTCTTTGGAGAATTGATACACCCGAATCACATGGGCCACCGCCTCATCACGGCGGACCTGATAAAAGTAATGACTAACGACAAACTGTTAGGCGATCTGCAAGCTCCCGAATTCAGCCCTTAGGATCTCTTATGGGATGAATGTCGTGGCTCAGATGGGTATAGTGTAAAGGCTGGAGGATCAGAGAAATGGATTTAGGTAAACAGATTGTCGCCGACTTGACTGCTTCAATGAAAGCCCAGGACGCGGCGCGCACTTCTACCCTGAGAATGGTTAAGGCCGCGATGATGAACCGGCAGATCGAAAAAGGCGCGGAACTGGATGATGATGAAGTGCAAAAGCTACTGCGCTCTCTGGTGAAACAGAGGCGGGATTCGATTGAGCAATACGAGAAGGCTAATCGCCAGGAGTTGGCGGATAAAGAGAAAGCGGAGATCGCGGTTATCGAAAGATATATTCCTGCCGCAGCCAGTCAGGAAGAGATTGAAAGGGTGGTCACTACTGTGATAGCGGAAACTGGCGCCACATCGATAAGGGACATGGGAAAAGTAATGAAGGCCGCCCAGGCCGCCCTGGCCGGTAAGAATGCCGACGGCAAACTCATCAGCGAGCTAGTGAAGGCCAAACTAGCCTAGTTGTAGGGGCGGCACTCCGTGGCCGCCCCCCTCTTACCAAACGAGATTGTTTGTGTTATTTCGTGTGATTTTGGTCGATCGCCTAATACGTGCGACGAAAACCAAACCACCAAATCACACGAAACAACACCAACGAAGCCCTCCCCGCCCGCTTACACCCACACGCAGCCTCACTTTCGCGCGACGGTAGGTGCGGTTGCTTACACCTACTTCTTTCCGTATAATTCCCAGCTTGCTCGAAGGCACAGGGTCTCATCCGGTGGGTTCGCGCCCACTTTTTCTTTTGGGCTGGAGACTCTCGGAGGACGCCTATGACCGACGGCTCGATTGCAGAACGAATAGAGGAAATCGCCGGACAGGTAGCAATCGATAACGGGCTCGAACTGGTTCATACGGAAGTCGCGGGTCCTGACAACAAGCCGATTGTCCGCGTTTTTATTGACAAGCCGCAAGGTGTTACCCATGAGGATTGCTCCGCAGTGAGTTTACAGTTGGGAACTATCCTCGACGTAGAAGACTTTATCCATTCTTCGTACACCTTGGAGGTGTCGTCACCCGGCCTCGAACGTGGACTATATAAACGAGCTGATTACGAGCGTTTTGCGGGAAGTCAGGCAAAACTGAAGACACGGCAACCGATATCGGGTCAGCGCAATTTTCGCGGAACCATAATCGGCACCGAAGGCGAGAACGTAATCTTCGAAGATCGAACAAGCGGGCGGGTATTAGTTCCTGTTGAGTTGATAACCAAGGCTAACCTTGAAGTTGACGTCAAAGAGGAACTACGAAAAGCGAGCCATTAAACCGACCTGAATTTGCGGTCGATACTTCGAACACAACAATTGAATAGGCTCAGCGACACGCGACCTTGCGGTCTGATGATGTCGAGCCAACAGGATAGCGAGAGTTTTCATGAGTTCATCGATAGCACAAAACATCGAAGCCCTTTGCCAGGAGCAAGGAATTGAGCGCGACCTCGTCATCGACGCAATGAAAGAGGCCGTTCGCGCTGCCGCTAAAAAGCAATTCCGCTCAGGTGAAGATATCCAGGTTGACTGGAATTCGGAGACCGGAATTGAGCTCTCTGCGTCGAAAGTCGTCGTCGATGAAGTTGAAAATCCCGCCACTGAACTTTCAATTGATGAAGCCCGTGAACTCGCAGGCGACGAAGTTGAATTGGGCGACGCACTACTTTTACCCCTGCCGATGGAAGAACTGGGACGCATCGCCGCACAGACAGCCAAACAAATCCTTTTTCAAAAGGTCCGCGATGCAGTCCGTAGCAATGTCTATGAGCAGTATGTCGACAAGATTGGCGACCTCGTAAACGGCTACGTAAAGAGATTCGAGCGCGGCAACATAATCGTCGATCTAGGTAACCTGGAAGCGATTCTACCGCGCTCGCAACAATCGCGTGGGGAACAGTGGAACCAGGGTGAGCGAATTCGAGTCGTCATCAACAATGTCTCGAAGGAATCAAAAGGACCGCAAGTCGAGGTTTCACGTACTTCGCCGGAATTGCTCCTCCGCTTATTCGAAATGGAAGTCCCGGAAATCTATGACGGCACGGTTGTGATTAAGTCGGCCGTACGAGAACCTGGTGAACGCGCCAAGATCGCCGTTATGTCTAACGAGCGAGACGTAGATCCAGTCGGAGCTTGCGTTGGTATGAAGGGGTCGCGTGTACAAGCAATTATCCGCGAACTACGCGGCGAGAAGATCGACATTATTGAATGGTCTGATGAACCATCCGTCTTCGCTGCTAATGCACTGTCCCCTGCCAAGGTTAATCAGGTTCGAATCACGGATATCGAGAATCGCCAGATGGAAGTGATCGTCAATGAAGATCAGCTTTCCCTGGCAATCGGCAAACGAGGACAGAACGTAAGGTTAGCGACCAAGTTAGTAGGTTGGAATATCGACATCCGAAGCGAAGAAGAGATCAAGCGCGAAGTTACCGAGCAAATGGGTGCCTTGATTGCTTCAGGTGAAGCGCTGCCTCTTTCAGCTATCGAGGGTGTAACTGCACAACAAGCGGACTCGCTGGCTGAACACGGCATTGAAGACATCGACGCTTTGTCACAAACCTCAGTCGACGATCTCGTTGAGTTCCTTGACCTGAGTCTTGATGAGGCCGAGGTCATCCTCGAGGCTGCGAAAGCAGTCGTTGCGCTGAGGAATCGGAATCTCGCCGAAGCAGAATCGACGGCCACCGAAGGTCAGCCCGTCGAGCCACATGCTGTCTCGGCTGAGTTTGATGAATCTATTCAGGCATACGACGTCGAACCATCCAACGACATGACCGCCGAAGGCTATGACGAAGCCGTGGAAAAAGGAGCGCCGTTCTCCTCTGAGCCGGAAATCCTGGCCAGAGACTCGGCGGACCCGGTCCCGGTAACCGAAGCCGAACAAATTAGTGCAGACGAAATCACGCTTCAGGAAACGGGCCGCGACCTGAGACCTGACACGATTACACCGTCTCCCGATATTACTTCTTCAGGCGTCGAAACGCCTGAGAACCTTGAAGAGATTGCCGCGGAGGTTTTAGCGGCAGATTCAGATTCTGAGGCTTTCGCCGAAGAGACTGAACCAGCGGTTTCCGCCGATTCGGAAGAAGAGGCTGCATCAAGCGGAAACACGGACGAAGAGAAGCACTGATGCTTCTGTCGATGCAGCAAAACAGAATAAACGCTGTCTCAGCAGGCTCTAGGCTTGCGGCGTTAATCGCTCCAACAACTGTCACGCGTCTCAACTCTTGAACGGCGCCTTTGAAAGTGGTTTGGAGCGATAGTTCCTAACACTTTTGAAGTGATAAAGATGCCTTGCAGGCGTCGAGAAGGAGTGCATGACAGTTTCCTCGAAAGTTCGTATTTACGATCTCGCCAAAGAACTGAAACTCGACACCAAACGACTGATCGAAGAGGTCCGTCGTGAAGGCGTCGATGTGAGCGTGCCTTCGAACTCAGTTTCGAAGGAATTGGCCGAGAAGATCAGAAACAAATATTTCCCCAAAAAGGAAACGGCGGTAAAGCGCGCGGTAAAAGTCGTAAAGCGTGCCACGCTTCCGGCAACAGATGTCGCTGCTGCTCCTCAAACGGCGGAGGCTCCACCGGAAGTCGAAGAACCTGAAGTCGTAGTGGCCGAGTCTCCAGTTGAAGAAGAGTTCGAGAGCGTCGAAACAACTCCCGCACCAACACCTGCGCCAGCCCGTCAACCAACGACTGCCCGCCTGATAAAGAAGCTAACACCCGCTACCCGGGCTGAAGCGCCCGTTGACCTCGTTTCCGAACCGGAAGAGATTGCGGCGCCCGAACCAATTGAGGAGATCGAAGATATTTCTGAGCCAATAGCCGCTGCACCAACAGCCGCGCCTACAGTCGTGCGAACTGAGTCTCCAGTACCGCCACCCGCTCGTCAAATTCGTGTCCTGAGGCCCACGGCGGCCGCGCTAAACGCCGGTATCAGACCAGGCGAGCGGGCGCCAGCGCCAGCGCCGCCGCCGGTAGCTCCACCCGTTGACCGTCCTGATCGTGGAAGTGGCGGTGGTGGCGGTCGCGTCCGTGAAAGGCCTTCGCTCCCTCGTTCGGAAAGAACCGGCACACCAGGCGAAACTGCGACTCCGCAAACGACCTATATTCCTCCTCCGGATGCAGGCAGACGTCGTTCCCGACGCAGCAGTCCGCGAGGTGGTCGGAAGATCGAAGGCAAGGCTGGCCGGTTCGATAAAAACGATTTCATTCCGCCACCGAAGGCCCTCTCGCTCGAAGATCGAATCGCGGGCAGGCTCGAAGTGGACAACACCGGTGAGCTCAAATCCGTTCGCCTGATCGAAGGATCCACGGTCAAGGAATTCGCCGAGAAGTTGGGAATCAAGCCCAAGGACGTGGTAACGCTCCTCTTGCAACGCGGTGTCTTCGCCACCATCAATCAGCCTCTGATGGATGATGTCGCTACTGATCTCGGAAAGAGATTTGGCTACGACGTCTCTTTCGTCCCGTTCGAAGAGATGGTGGCTGAGAAGGAGTTTGAAGACCTGATCGCCACTGATGCCGACGATGTGGAACTGCCACGCGCCCCGGTAGTGACGGTCATGGGCCACGTCGACCACGGTAAAACGTCGCTGCTCGACGGAATCCGCACTACGGACGTAGCAGCCGGTGAAGCCGGCGGTATTACGCAGCACATCGGTGCGTACAGCGTACAAGTTCCGAATCCGGATCAGCCAAATGAAACCCGTCGCGTTGTGTTTCTCGACACCCCGGGTCACGAAGCGTTTACGATGATGCGCGCGCGCGGCGCGAAGGCCACTGACATCGTGGTGCTGGTGGTCGCTGCCGATGACGGCGTCATGCCGCAAACCATTGAGGCTATCGAGCACTCACGCGCAGCCAACGTTCCAATCATCGTCGCCATTAATAAGATCGATAAACCTGATGCCAACCCGGATCGAGTCCGACAGGAGTTGGCCCAGCATGGTCTTTCGCCGATAGATTGGGGTGGTGACACGGAAATGGTCCAAGTTTCAGCGAAGCGTCGCGAGAACCTGGACACATTGTTGGAGACGATTCTGCTTACCTCTGACATTTTGAATCTCCGCGCTAGTCCAACTCGTTTGGCTTCTGGGGTAGTGCTCGAGGCCAAGCTTGATCGCGGTCGCGGTGCGGTGGCCACGGTTCTGGTACAACAGGGCACACTTCGTGTCCACGAGCCGTTCATTGTGGGCCAAATTTTTGGACGCGTCAGAGCGATGTTCAACGACCGCGGCGAACCAATCACTGAGGCTGGTCCTGCCACGCCAGTGGAAGTACTCGGTCTGCAAGGTGTGCCGCAAGCTGGAGAAAGTTTCCAGGTCGTCTCGGATATCACCAAAGCACAATCGATTTCGCAGCACCGCCAGATGCTCAGTCGTCAGGCTGCACTACTACAGACCACCAAACGCGGTATCGAGGCGCTCGGTGAAAGCGAAGTCAAGGAATTGCTGGTAATAATCAAAGCGGACGTCCAGGGTTCAGTTGAAGTGCTGAAGTCGACCTTGCAAAAGCTCTCGACTGATCGCGTCAAAGTGAAAGTCATCCGATCTGGTGTCGGCGCGATAACCGAATCGGATGTATTGCTCGGTTCCGCAACGCAGGCCGGATCATCATCGTCCGCCGTGGTGATAATCGGCTTCAACGTACGACCTGAAGCGCGTGCTGCTGACGTCGCCAAGCAGGAATCGGTAGATATCAGACTGCATTCCATCATCTACAAAGTCGAGGAAGAGATTCGAGCCGCCATGATCGGCATGCTTGAAGCAGTCGAGAAAGAGAAGATTCTGGGCAAGGCCGATGTTCGCGAAGTATTCCGCGTACCCAAAGCGGGAACAGTCGCGGGCTGCATGGTGATTGATGGTCTCATTCGTAGGAATGCGCGGGCTCGCTTAATTCGTGATGGAGTTGTCAGCTGGGAGGGCAATATCTCATCGCTACGAAGATTCAAGGACGATGTTTCAGAAGTCAGAGATGGCTTTGAGTGCGGTATCAGTCTGGAAAACTTTAACGACGTGAAAGTCGGAGACCAGATTGAGGCGTATATCGTTGAGCGCGTCGCCGCGACGGAATTGTAGTTTGGGAGGGCAGAACAAGGTTTCTGTCCAGTTTGTTGTTATGCATCGCGCGGAAAGAGCTGCGGACATTATCAAAGAGGAGATAGCCCAAATCGTAGGCTACGAACTCGAAGATCCGCGTGTTTCCTCGGTCACAGTAACCGAGGTTCGTTTGTCAGATGACAGGCGGGCCGCAAAAGTCTACGTAACCGTGGCCGGGGACGAGAACGAACATCAGGCGGCAATGGCAGCGTTACGACACGCTGCTCCTTATGTGCGAAAACAACTAGGGCTTTCATTAAACCTCCCGCGCACTCCGGAAATCCATTTTGTGCGCGATCGCGTTGAAGAAGAAGGCGAACGCGTCGATCAGTTACTCCAACAGATCGAACGGGAATGGGAAAGCCAGGGAAAGGACAACGAGTGAAGGAAAGATTTGCGCCTACCGAGAACCCCTCAATATCGGGCGCGAACGCCTCCTTCAGCTTTTTAAAATGTTAAGTCAAGTAGTTGAGTTGATCGAATCAAAACGTCGGTTTGCGATCACCTCCCACATACGCCCCGACGGCGATAGTCTAGGTTCTTCTCTTGGTCTTTACTGGCTTTTGCGTGCGCTCGACAAAGAAGTCGAGGTCATCATGCGAGACCCAGTACCTCATGCATATCAACAGCTGCCCGGCGCTGATGATGTTCGAGTAACACCGAAAGTTGATCCTTCCTACAACGCAGTGTTTGTTATTGAATGTTCCGATATTACGCGTCCTGGTCTCATCGATCTGGAAAAGCAATTTGTCGTGAACATCGATCATCATTCCACCACCGCCTTATTCGGCAGTATTAACTGGATCGATTCGACTGCCTCTGCAGTCGGCGAGATGATTTACAACCTCTGCAAAGCAACCGGCGTGCGGGTCACTAAAGAGATTGCGGAGTGTGTCTACACCGCGCTCATTACTGACACCGGCTCGTTCCACTACAGCAACACGACGGAACGAACGTTTAAGGTCGCCTCAGAGCTCGTGAGGACCGGAGTGAAACCTGCCAAGACTGCCGAAGCCGTGTTCGCCAGTTACCCCTGGAGTCGCATTCAACTAATGGGAGCAGTCCTGTCCACCGCTCGTCGCGATGACAGCGGACGCGTCGCTTGCATGAGACAGTCGCTGGAGATGCAGGAACAGGCTAAAGCTTCGGATGAAGACGCGGACGGTTTTGTTAACTATCCTTTGACGGTCGGTGAAGTCGAGGCTGTCGCCATGCTGAAGGAATCTGCGCCTGGCGTCTATCGAACAAGTCTGCGATCAAAAGGTGAAGTGAATGTAGCAAAGGTCGCAGAGAAGTTCGGTGGTGGTGGTCATCGCAATGCCGCCGGCTGTACGCTGAAGGGCAACTGGGACGAGGCTGAGACAATTATCGTTGGTCTGCTTCAGGAAGCGGTGCAACGGGCAAATGGTCTAAAGGATGTTACTGAAGACGCGCTACGTGATTCCGACCTCGATCCGAAACCAGAATCAGTAGTCTAAGTAACCCCGGTTCTTGCGCGGAGCTCATGGATGGACCATCCTCGGCTCCGCTTTATAGTGTCCAACCATGTCGACGAAAGAAAAGAAATACAAGTGGCGACGTAAAGATTACCAGGAGCAGACTCGGGGTCTACTCATGGTCCATACTGGCAACGGCAAAGGTAAAACCACTTGTGCTCTCGGACTCATGATGCGCGCTGCCGGGCGTGGTCTTAAATGCTGCATGATTCAGTTTATGAAATCGCGTCACGACCGTTACGGTGAACATGAATCAGCGGAGAAGTTGGGGATTGAAGTCCACACAATGGGCGATGGTTTTACGTGGGATACCAAGAATCGGGAGCAAGACATCAAGACAGCTCGAGAGACCTGGGCACTCTGTGTAGAGAAACTCAGATCAGGCGAGTACGACATGCTCGTGTTCGATGAACTCGTCTACGTTTTGAGTTACGAGATGCTGCCGGTTTTAGAAGTATTGAAAGAAATTGAGGCAATCCGTGCAGAACAACCAGCGCTGCATATCGTCGTGACCGGGCGCGATGCTCCTCCTGAGCTGATTGAGGCGGCCGATCTGGTCACGGAAATGACTGAGATCAAACATCCTTTTAAAGCCGGAATTAGAGCTCAACAAGGCATCGAGTTCTGAATGAATTTAGTCATCGCCTTTCATTTGTGATACGCTTCAGAGCAATCAATGGCCTGGTTCAACAAGAAAAGTAAACGCATCGAGGCTGTTCCTCCTGAGGAACGAGTCGTAAAGACTGAAAATGTCTTTGTAAAGTGCGATGGATGCGAGGCACACCTATTTACCGGTGAACTTGAATCGTCTTTGCAGGTCTGTTCCCACTGTGGGCACCACTTTCGCATTGGAGCACGTGAGCGCCTCGCTCTTCTCTTCGATGAGGGGAAGTTCGAAGAACTCGACGCGGAAGTGATCTCCATCGACCCTCTGGAATTTGTCGATAGCAAACCATATTCAGAGCGGCTAATTCAGGCTAAGCAAACGTCCGGACTTCCAGAAGCAATCATAAATGGTCGCGGAAGTGTGGGAGATCACCCTGTTGTCGCCGGTGCAATGGACATGCAATTTATTGGGGGCTCGATGGGTTCGGCCGTTGGTGAAAAGGTCACCCGCCTGGTCGAACGAGCGATGAGCGAACGAAGCGCAGTAGTTATCTTTTCCGCGTCAGGCGGTGCACGAATGCAGGAAGGTACGCTGTCGCTCATGCAGATGGCCAAAATTTCTGCCGCTCTCGCAGCTCTCGATGAAGCGCGGCTGCCATTTATTTCGATTCTTACTGATCCAACTACTGGCGGAGTTACTGCGAGTTTTGCAATGCTCGGCGACTTCATCATCGCTGAACCAAAAGCGTTGATCGGCTTTGCTGGTCCAAGAGTGATTGAACAAACCATTCGTCAAAAACTGCCGAAAGACTTCCAACGTTCTGAATTCCTCCTTGAGCACGGGATGATCGACGCGATTGTCGACCGCAGAGAATTGCGCACTCAAATCATCCAACTTCTAAACTTCATGATGAACCCAGAAATTCACGGCGAGTCGGATATCGAAAGAGCCCGGCGACGCGCGATCTCCCGGAATTGACCACTCCACTTCTCCAGCCCTGGGAGTTCATCGATGAAGTTTACGGAAGCGGTCCAGTATCTACTGAGTCTGGGCCACGAAACCCTGGCCATGAAGCTGGGTCTTCGGAGCCCTGATTTGCTGCTGGCAGCTCTCGGGAAACCACAACGTTCCCTTCGGTCAGTTCAAATAGCCGGCACCAATGGCAAGGGTTCAACTGCTGTTATGCTGGATTCGATCTGCAGGGCTGCCGGAATAAACACCGGTCTCTATACTTCACCACACCTAACCTCGATAACTGAGCGAATCCGAATCAATAGCGCAGCGATCAGCGAAGACGACTTCGCCACCCTAATCACGACTGTGCGCGAGACTTCAGAACTACTCGTCGCTCAAGGAACGATTGAGGCCCTTCCTACATTTTTTGAACAGGTGACCGCCGCCGCGCTCCTTGCTTATGCGCCTGCCAAAGTCGATCTGGCGATCCTGGAAACGGGTTTGGGCGGCCGACTGGATGCGACAACCGCTGCGGGTGCAGAAATAGTGGCGCTCACTCCAATCGCAATGGACCACGAACAGTACCTGGGAAATACCCTCGAAGAAATTACTGCAGAGAAGGCGGCCATCATTCGACCCGGAGTTAGAGCCGTGCTGGCAGAGCAAGATCCGCGCGCACTACAGGTCATTCTTGATCGGTGTAAGGAAACTCAAGTTGAGCCTGTCCAAAGTGCGCGGATTGGGTCGCCGGCTGAAGCGAGCCCGGAAGGCAGATTCTGCGTAACTTTTCAAACAGACCAACACGTTTACGATCGATTGTGGCTCGGGCTACTGGGCCAACACCAGAGTCAAAACGCTGCGACTGCTATCAGCCTGGCAGAAATTTTAAACCAGTCTGGATTCAAAATTTCTCAGAAAACGATAAGAGAAGGTATCGAGAATGCTCGACATCCTGGCAGACTTGAATTGATTCCGGGCGCTCCGAGCTTCTTGCTTGATGGCGCGCACAACCCGGCGGGGGCGCTCGCGCTCCGGAGATACCTCGACGACTATGCGCGCCGGCCGTTGACGCTGATTTTTGGTGCAATGCGTGACAAACAACTGGATCAGATGGCTGGAATTCTATTTCCCGTTGCAGATCTGGTAGTACTGACTGAGATTGACAACGCTCGTAGCGCTACGACGGAGAATTTAGTGAAACTGGCAACAACAGCCGGTGTCAGTAACGCTGTGACTGCGTCGTCCAGCACGGATGCGCTGCAGAAGGCTATAGCAGGGACGCAATCGTCAGGGCTGATTTGCGTTACAGGCTCGCTTTATCTGATTGGCGAACTACGACCACGTTTAATAAGCCGCTCTAGCGAGCCGTGAAACGGTGTGAACCTTCCTGTGAAACTAGCGACTTACACTTGGACAAATTTATATGGACGAACCAAAAATCGTAGATAGCAAGACAGTCTTCCGCGGCAAGGTTTTCACCGTGTCAACAGACACGGTTCAGGAAGGCGACGCCATTTATCAACGCGACGTAGTCCACCATCCCGGAAGCGCTGTCATAATCCCACTGTTTCCGGATAACACAGTGGCGCTCGTAAAGCAGTACCGACATCCAGCCTTACGCTATTTGCTCGAAGCTCCTGCGGGTACTCTCGAAGAGAGAGAATCACCTGAAAGTGGTGCGGCGCGTGAGCTTGAAGAAGAACTTGGACTGAGAGCTGGTCGACTCGAATTGTTGTCAGAATTCTATGTCTCACCGGGCTTTTGCGAAGAAAAAATGTGGTTGTACCTCGCAACCGACCTCTCAGAGACTAAACAAGATCTCGATGAAGACGAGATCATCCAGGTAATTAAGATTTCGCTCGAAGATGCGCTGGAAATGGTTTCCGATGGTGAGATTGAAGATGCCAAGACGATTATTGCTTTGCTGCTAACAGCGAACCACATGAAGACTCAAAGAGATGCAGAGTATCCCGCGGTCTGAATGTCTCTGAATCATCAAAGTGTTGACCATCTTTTCTAACTCCCCTAAACTCCGATCAGTGACACCAAACGAGCCTTCGCCATTCGCAACTCCGGTATCAGAGCTAGCAACGGATTTCTCTGATTACCCATCCGGTCAACCTTTACAACAGATTCCTTCGCCGGTTCTCGATGCCTCGCGGCGTTGGACGGATCTCCTGATCGCGTTTGGAACTTGGCTCGGAAGCGTGCTGTTCCTGCTTTTTGTGCCGCTCATTTTGGTCGTCCCCTACATTATTTACCTGATCTTTTCGGGACACCCGCCAACTCAAACGGCCCTTGCCACTGATAAGACCCTGTTGTTCCTGTCGATTCTTGGAGTTGTGCCGGCGCATATCCTGACCTTCTTCATGATCTGGTTGCTCGTTACCAGGGGCGGAAAGCTGCCTTTCTTCAAAACTGCCGGACTCGAGTGGCCCAAGTCATGGAGTCCGACAAAGTGGACCATCGCCTGTGTCGTCTTTGCGATTTTATTACTCGGCTTTGGACTGCTAGTAACAAAACTTTACGGCGGCAGTAAAACTCAACTCGATCTGCTCACTGAGAGCTCCACCGGAGCTAGACTCGCTACCGCATTCGTCGCGTTTGCGACAGCACCCCTGGTGGAAGAACTCATCTATCGCGGGCTGCTTTACTCGGCTTTGGAGCGAACTCTGGGCGTCGCTGCAGCGGTGGTCATTGTCTCAGCAATGTTTGCCGGTGTTCACGTCTTCCAATACATCAATAACATTTCGGTCATCGCCGTAATCACGCTGCTGAGTATTTCCCTCACCCTGGTCCGTGCCTACAGCGGAAAGCTATTGCCATCAGTTGTAATCCATCTTGTCTTTAACGGGGTGCAGTCCGTCATGCTGGCATTGCAGCCGTATATCGAAGGCACTGATAAAAATGTGCCACCAGCTCCCGGTTTAGAAGCGTTCAGCCATCTCCTCCATCGCTTGTTTTGATCAATGACTTATGAAGTCGTAGTCGTTGGCGGCGGCATCGGCGGATTAACAATTGCCGCATTGCTCTCGAAACGTGGCGTCAAAGTGTGCTTACTCGAGCGTCAACCAGAAGTCGGCGGCTGCATCAGCAGTGTTCAGCACCATGGTCTGACATTTGACCCAGGCTTTGGGCTCTATTCAGGATGGGAGTCTGGTGCAATATTCGATCGCATATTTACCGAGTTAGGCGGGGCCAGACCTGACGTAGGTCCGTTACCAGACGAAGTTGTAATCAGGCTCAACGGCCTGGATATAGCCTTAAGAAAAGATGGGTCATTCAATGACGAATTGAGACGTGTGTTTCCCGGGTCTGCTGAGAGAGCCGTAGAGTTTTATTCAACAGTGGAAAGAATAGCCGGTGAACTGAAACGCTTGTCAGCTGTTGGGCCAATCGCTCCGAAATCGATCTTCAGCAAAGCTTTAGCTGTCATCCGAGCGACTAGATCCGAATCAGAGCTGCTGGCCCAGGCGCGACACACCCCTGCGGCAAACTACCTGAAAGAGACATCAGACCAGTTTGTATCGTTTATCGACGCTCAACTCCGACTCTTTCTGCAAACTCCTGTTGCGGAATGCCCGTTTCTGTCCGCTTGCGTGGTATTGAATCGACTGCGTGAGAATCTATATTCGATTGCCGGTGGTCCATCAGCTTTAACGGAATGTCTCGCGGCATCACTCAAGTCCTCGGGAGGAACGCTCAAGCTAAATACACCTGTGTTGCGACTGGCTTACGGCAATGGCGGAGACGCTATCGGTGTCGATCTTTTGAGTGGCGAACGCGTCATTGCGACGCGGGCTATCGTTAGTAACATGACTATCTGGGACACATATGGAAAACTGGTTGGTTTAAACCGCACGCCACCCGAAGTAAAGAAATATTTAAATTTGCTCGGCAGTTCAGGTGTCTATCAAGTGTTCGCGTCGCTGCAAAAGACCGCTCTTGAACGGCTTCCTGGAGAACGTATGTTGGTCGTCGGTGATCCGCCGGGAGATCAGTTCTTCTTCTCGACCATGGACGCTGCCGACGAACCAAATTTAGGAGTCACATTTACCTCGTTGACTGAAGTAGACGATTGGTTCTCGTTTCAACCGGACGAGGAGGATGCCGATCGTCGAGACCAGGAGGCGTTGGAAGTGTTCTGGAATAAGCTTCACCAGTCGATACCAGAGTTTGGAGGCGATATTGAGGTGCTGGAAACGGCGACACCCAAATCCTACTATGAACAGACCCGTCGCAAGCTTGGCTTAGTGATGGGTTACCGGCAACCGGCCTCCGCCTCTTCAAATCCCATCTCCCAGTTGCTCCCCAACCTCTTCATGATTGGCGACACAGCCACGGACGGTATCGCCTCGCTCGAGTCAATCGCGCTTTCCGCGCTTCAACTCGCCAACACCCTCCAACCAAAATAGCGCTGGACAATAATATATTTATAGACAAATTAGACTAGCCAGATGGTGGTGTCACAGATAAGATCTCACCGTAAGACTCCCTGGACTTAACTCGGCTGCAATTGCCTGCTTCTGTGAACTCAATGCTGTCGCCCCGGTCAAACACCTTTTCCGATCCGCTTCCGGTTCTCGGGGGTTCGCTTTAGAGACTCAGCGTTGGGACGAAACTTTCGGGAATAATGTTATGAAGGTGATTCTTAGATTAGTGCTCGGGTTACTTTCCCTGGCATTTCTTTCTAAAGAAATGCCCGCTCAGGTGGGTCAAGCTAAAGAGAACTTGCAGCTCTCTTTTAAAGACTTGCGAAATGCACCGGCCGAGATCGTGCTCAATGGTAAATCATTATCTTTAACCACCTATCCCTGGCGAGATTTTATGCCGGGCACTTCCTCCGGTACTGACGGCAGTCCGCTGATGGTGGTCCTCAGGGTTGCCACTTCTGACAAGCAGGCATTTCCAAGTGGAGTTCGGATGGACCGAGCATGGGTACTGTTCGGCGAGCAAATTTGGGAGGCTTCCGATTTTAGATCACAAGTGAAACCCTCCCAGGAAGAAGATGGATGGATAATCTGTTCGGTCACACCCGTGTGTGAAGCTACCATTCGACGAGGCCCTAAATGGGGACCAGGCATCTTTGTTGATGTTGTCCTGCGGCTAACCGACAAGGAAGGGCAGCACTATTTGATTCAGGCACAAAAGCAGTTAATTCAACGAAGTGACTAGTTTGGCCCTCGCGGATTTGTTGTTAGTTAGATGGAGGAGTCGCTAAGAGGAGCGTTAGGCGTCTATTCTCAAGGGTTTCCAAATGGGAAATACGAAATGGGGATTCGTGACATCCGTGAGGCTCAGAACATGGCTTCTGGCCTTCGCCTGTCTCCTATTGCTCTCGACAGGCTGGTGGCTCTACACGCCGCATTACCTTGAGCTTTACGTGCCGATACCTTCCTTCAGTGGTGACATCTGGAACTACACCAGCCGCACTACATTTTCATATACCGGCAGATCCGGAGTCGAGTATGTGCTGCGGCGCGACGGAACTGCGTACACCGAAGTCGTCGGGTGGCAGACTGCGAGCGGAGGCTTGAGCTACCTCGATCACTGGCTCGCTGAGCGGGGCTGGGAGAGGACGAACATCTACACCGAGGGCGACCCTATCCTGCCCGAAAGCGACTTCTTGAAGTTTGGCGAGACCTACGCCGTGTACACGCGCCCCGAGGACCGCAGCGGTTTCGGGGGCAGCGTCAGAGGCGGCGCTGGAAGAGTGACCGTCGCGGTCTGGCCCATTTGTGAAGAGGGTGAGCAGTGCAAAGTAGCAGGCTTCAACGTTGTGGTCGTGACGGCCAAGCCCTCGTTCTTGAAGGAGTTTACTGATGCGTTCGATGATTAATCACGACTACCTGCGGAGCCACGATTTTTAGAATGGAGGTTCGGCCGCCCCCTGTTTGATGTCCTGCTATGTCTTGGGTTTACGTGCTAGAGAATTCAGACGGCTTGTTCTATCGAGTGCCAACTCAAAGCTTAAAGCTTGTACAACTTGATAGCATTGTCCCGCAGTACCATCCGTGCTAGTTCCACTGCGCGTTCCCTGGAGATCTCGCCGTCGTTCATCATCCCCGTCAGTGCTAATGCTAGTGCTTGTCGGGCCGTCGTATTTGAGAGCCACGCCACTTCGGGCCAGTCGATTAACGGCCCAAATGAAAACGCATCGGTCCCAAACAAGACTCGGTCAGGATAAGCTTCGAGCCACGTCCGCAGCACTTCGCTCAACGCGCGCGGGTAGAGAAATAACGTTTGTGCAGAAAAGTCCGCGTACACATTAGGTTTGCCAAACATCGAACGCACCTGTTGTGTAAAGGGAAGCCCGCCATGAACCAACACGAAGTTTGTTTTTCTCAATTCGGAATCGTTGAAGATCGATTCGAGCAAGAGAGGGTTACTGCCTGAGGGCCGATAGTAGCTTCCCGCGCCCTCAAAGACGTGAATGTGAATAGCAAGACGCAGTCGGCCCGCTTCTTTGGCGATGTGATAGAACAAAAAATCTTGAAGCGCTTTGTAGTCCTTTGCTGGTGGCACTCCTTTGCGACTAAAGCGAGCATAGGTTGCAAAGGCGACACGTCGATCAGGTTTCTCGAAATCGAGAAGTCTTAGGTATGCAGCTTCATACTTCAACGCAATCACTCCCTGCGCTTTTTGCCGCTCGAGCGTCGCCGTGACTACTTTGGTTAAGTATTCGTTTAGTGTTGCTGGCAAACGCTTGAGACCTAGATCGGCGAGATAACGCTTCAGCAACTTTTCTTCGCCGGGATAGAAGCCGGCATAATCTCGATTCGATCTCTTTGCGATTTCGTTGTTGAGTGGAAAGAGCAACGCATCGACAAAGGATACCCAGCGAAAACTCGGCGGAGTTAATCCTCGTCCCATAGCCACACGATTAGCAAACATGGTTTCGATGTTGAGTTGATCGAGCACCCAGTTTGGAAAGTTCTGCCCCTGTTGTTGCAGAACCTTCTTCTTTATGGCCAAGAGTTCATCTGTATGTGCTTGAAGCATGTCGTTATGGTCATAGGAGTAGAAATGTTTCCAGGCGCCGATGAACTCAAGATTCTCAGTCGATAGTCTCAGCGGTAGTGGAAAGGGATCGATGCCCTCAAGCGGAAGTGCGTCATACTCATCGTCCGGCTTATCGCCTTCAGCGACGTAGCGCAATGGGTGGGCGTGGTTGTCGATGGCTTTGATTTTATTGATTTCCGCTACCAGTTGAGGATCGGCGCCATGCTGTGCAAACACTGGACTGGGAACGACTACAAGAATGAGGATAACTTTAAGAAGCTTCCTGAGCATGCTGAACTCCTTCCGCCGGAGCTAATGGAGCGAAGCTCTTATATCAAAGGTAATTGGTTTGTCATACCTTATTGACGAGCCGGAGTCCGGGAACTTCGAAGATCATTTTTTGCGTTAACTATATCCCGAGATAAGACTAGACAGCAAATATTGTCTAGTGTATACAAGCACTAGACAATATGTATGTAACGGTTGATGAAACAGATGCGAGGCCGCTGTATCAGCAGTTGGTGGATGAAATAAAAACGCTGATTGCAAAGGGGGAATTGGCCCAGGGCACTTCGCTGCCACCGGTGCGCCAGGTCGCTTCTGACTTGGGAGTCAACCTAAATACTGTGGCTTTCGCCTATCGAAGACTGCAAAAGGAAGGGCTCATTCGGATCAGACATGGCTCCGGTGCGGTGGTTATTTCGCAAACTGTTCAGCAAAGGCCCGAGGATGGACTACGAAATCAACTCCGAACGGCGCTCACGCAGCTGGTACTCGCAGGTCTCAAGCCTTCAGAGATCAAGGGACTGATTTCTGAAGAGCTTGACGAATTGTTGAAGGAATCCAAAAAAATTGGATAGTTAAGGTCTACCAGGTTCGATCGTCCGTTCCGGTCTGCGAATCATGCGGTCGCCGGTGTCAGGATTTCGTGCTGGTGGCGGCGACGATATTCGCGTCCCTGACGTTGAACCGGGGTTAGATATCGACGGCGGTGGATTATATCCACTCGCTGTGCCAGTAGCACTAGACCCGGCACCTCCGACACGACCTCCTGTCCCCGTTGTGTAATAGGGCACTTGTGAGCCCGTCCACGCCCTTCCGCCATAAAAGTAGACGGCCTGCGAATAAGAACCGCCGTACGGCGAACCAAAGCCATAGAAGAATGGCAGGAAAGTGTAACAACCAGCCAGGTCGTTATAAAACCAGAGACCCAGACCTCGGTTCATGCGATATCCGAAATAACGGTTGTTATACGCAGATAGTGCCGAATTGATCATCCGCCCGTTGATGCGATGATTAGCCTTTGCCAAAGCCTCCCCGCGATCCTTGCTCCAGTTGTCAACGCCTTCTTGCTGCTCTTTGTCTTCTTTGGTCATTTTTGCTACCGACACGGTGGTAGAGCTAAAAACGACTTTGTTGCCGCCTTTTACCTTAGTGTGCGAATCATTCAAAATCACGCTGCCCTTTCGCACAATCAGTTCGGTGGCGTCACCTGGGACAACGTTCAAGCGGTAAAGACCGTGACGAACAATCGCAAGCTTTGTATGAGGCGTACTGATACTGATGTTTAGTTGCAGTCCATCAGCGCCAGCGGCTTCGACAATTGCAGTGCCGCGAATCAGCCTGAGTTCAAGGTTTTCCAATGAGTTATTGGAAAGCTCAACCTCTGAATTGCCACCCACTCGCAAATAGGAACCGGGATTAAGCAGAATCTCTACGCGCCCGTCACCCGCGGTTCTAACCCGATCACCGGCATTCAGATCGTCCGTGACCGTAAGTTGTTGCCACTCAGTCTCTCCTTTTGCGTGAACGGTAGCCTGTCCAGTAACGGCATTAACTCCACCGGCTTTGGCGGAAATTACAAATTTCTCCCGATTTTGGGCTGAAATGGAAGCACTGCAAACAAGGCCGAGGGCACACAGGGTCAGCAATGTCGCGAGGTATTGAGCTTTTCTCATGGAAAGACCCTCCAATGGAAATGTGGGATGCGCCGGTGGACAAGGGCCATTATAGACTCGTCCCAGTCTTTTACAAGCTTTTCATGGATCGCAGACCAAAAATTCAATTGTCTCGTGATGAATAACGTCGGGGCTTATTGGGATGAGAACTGTTTTGCGTAATAACCCCTCTTTGTGCGAGCAACGAGTTCAGGCCGATTAAGCAGTTCAACACTGACAGT
The DNA here is from genome assembly GCA_035457105.1 of Pyrinomonadaceae bacterium. Taxonomy (GTDB): domain Bacteria; phylum Acidobacteriota; class Blastocatellia; order Pyrinomonadales; family Pyrinomonadaceae; genus PSRF01. Next base: position 17,108 of record DATIBX010000790.1, on the reverse strand, counting down.
GCGCCATTTTCCGTCGGGCGCCCGATTGGAGGGACGATAGCTGATGCTGTACACCGTTCGCAGATCATCGATCACGCGGGGATACAGCTGGTCCAAGTCGCTCAGTTTTGATGCTCGATATAATTCGGTGCCACAGGTCGAAGCGATTTGGCCAAGCTGTTGGCGGGCGAGAGCATAAGCCGAGCGCGGTACATGATAGCGCTTTACACTTTCCTCTTCAGTGTCCAGGTAAATTGGAAAGACAACGCTATCAGAATTGGCGACTCGAGCCAGCAAACTATCGAAGGTGATTTGCGAACCCAAACCCGCCACATCAGGCAAAGCATTGTCGACGCCATCAGTCATCACCACCACCGCTGAACGTCGATTCTCCTTGTGATGGACCAGAACCCGCAAAACATAATCAAGAGAATCCCAAAAATTTGTGCCGCCCTCCGCTTCATCCATGTCATCGACGGCCTTTTTTAACTTCACTCGATCCAACATGAATGGTGAGTAAATCCAAACCTGATCGGTAAATGCCACCAACGCAATGCGGTCGACGTCACGCGCCGCATCAATAAATCGTTTTGCCGAATTCCGAATCATCTTCAGGTTCTTCTTATTTGAACCCGAGAGGTCAAGCAAAAGGACCAGGTCAAACGGGGTATCCGCTGAAGCAAAGAAACTAATTTCCTGTGGAGCGCCGTCCTCCAGGACGGTAAAATCTTTTTGGGTCAACAAAGGAGTGGGAGAAGTAGTGTTGCGAGAGGTGACACTCACTTTTAGATCGACGAGATCGGATTCAATCCGTATCACTTCGGTCGGTTCCTGCATTCGAGCACTCGTTCCCAGACACAGGATCGGCAAGATGGAGAACAGGATCACAAGCCACCGAAGCCCTTTTGAGTTGACTACTCTGAATTTCATTTTAGTTCGCGTAATAGCCACGCTTGCCGCGTGCTACAGCGTTAGAACGAGCCACCGCAATTCTTATTGAACGCCATTTTCCATCCCGCAAACTGTTCGTGGGACGATATGCCAAACTGTATACGGTACCTAGATCGGCAACAACCTGCTCATAAGCTCCCGCCAGATCCGCAAGTTTATCCACTTCATAAAACACTCCGCCACCTGCATCGGCCATTTCCTTCATCCGGTCGTGGCCCATATCAAAGGCCTCCGGTTGAGTATCGAGAGGGCTAAACGCCTGGTACTCAGTATTAAGCCACAATGAATACAGCACGCCATCGAATTCTTGAATACTGCGCAAGGTTTCCGGGTAAGAGTTCCTGGAACCTTGTTGACCACTAACGCCAGGAATTGTTCCATCAAGGCCGTCACTCATCAAGACAATTGCGGTCCGGCGTGATTTCTTGTTATCGGTCAAAGCATGCTTGACGGTGAAATCAACAGCATCATAGAGCTTGGTATCGCCTCGGGCAGTATCAATCATTTCAACTCGTTGTCGCAGAACACCTCGGTCGGCTGTCAACTCCGATATTACGGCTGCCTCACCGGCGAAGGTGATTATTGCGATGCGGTCCGCGGGTCGCGTCGCGTCGATGAATCGTTGGGCTGCCGCTCGGATAAGTTTAACTACATCTTTCGTCGAACCTGATAAGTCGATCAGGAGGATCATGTCAAACGGCGCCGCGGCCGAATCAAACTGCACAATCTGTTGTTGTTGACCGTCTTCGAATAAGTTGAAATCGGATTGGTGGAGGTCTGAGAAACCCCGGTTGGTGTTGCGATCGGTAACACTCATGTTAATAGTAACCAACTGCGAGTCGACGCGAATAATATCGCCTTCGCTGATCTCGTCCGTTCCAGACGGCTTATCTGGCACGCCGGCTGGACGACCGGCATTATCCGGTCCTATTAACCCTGGCTCTTTTAAATCTGCCGTTTTACCGGCGACAACTGAGGCCGTGGATATTAAAGAAATCTGACCGCTTTGACTCTGAATTTCCAACGCCTTCGACGCTGCTCCCAGCTTTGCCTGAAACAAATGATCGTCAGTGACGGGAGTATTCGAGATGTCGGAAGTGATGACGCCACGCGCGGTTTGCGCCTTTATCTTTGCGTCAACACCAGCAGGCAATTTGGACTGTATGTTTCCCGAAACAGACTTCAAAACCGCCTGGGCCGGAAGACCATCTAAAACAATTTCACCAGTATTAGTGCTAATCTCAAGTCGTGCGGAATCCGGAATCTTCACAATCAGATGGACCGACACCGCGGAATCCTGCGGCGCCCTCACCACCGAAATATTTAAAACTGAACCACGATTGTCCAAAAGGATTGGGGAGCGACTGAGGTGAGCATCGGCTGGTACATTCGCTGAAACGGAAACAAATCGATTGCTCCAAATCTCCGCGGATACATCTCCAAATCTATTCTCGATTTTTACTAACCCACCGGGCGACAGGTCGATTCGAATATCATCGGCAACCTGGAGCCTTCGACTGTAAACCGACGTCAGCAGTCCAAAACACAAGAACAAGCTAACGATTTGCCTCGTTGGGCTCCAAAACATCATTTTAATTTCTAAGCCATCGGTCGAGCGACCCAGCGATAGTCACTTGTTTGCAATCGCTCTTTTGCAACAAACCGTTTAGTGATTCAGTAAGACAAAATTCAAATGAGACCAGCACGTTAAGTTGTTGCGCCAGTTTCTGGCCCAACCTCAACTCTTAGCGTTCGATCATGTCGAGCATCGAATCGTCCTGAGCCGGAGGTTTGGTTTCAGCAGCTTTCGGAGGAGGTGCACCAGCCAGATCGGCAATCTGCAGGAGCAAATTATTTGCATTTGTCGCGTACGGCAAAGCCCCCTCAACCGTAAGTACACCACTTCGAATAAGGTGTTCAATCACATCATCAAAAGTCTGCATTCCATCTTGATCACCTTGTTTCATTGCATCGATCAAAGATTTACCTTCTGTTTCTCCTTTTTCAATATACTCGCGGGTACGCATCGTGGATTTCAAAATCTCGATAGCCGCGACCCGACCTTTGCCATCAGGAAGTGGAATAAGTCTCTGTGAGATGATGAAGCGAAACGACTGGGCGATGCGTGTTCTGATTGCCTTTTCCTCATTTTTTGGAAACACGCCGATAATACGGTCGACTGTCTTCGAAGCATCGATAGTGTGCAAAGTAGACAACACCAGGTGTCCCGTTTCGGCGGCTTCCAAAGCCACCTCAATTGTTTCCCGATCGCGCATTTCTCCCACCAGAATTACCTTGGGCGCCTGACGGAGCGCAGCGCGCAGGGCCATTGCAAAACTGGGAGTGTCGGAGTGGAGTTCTCTTTGATGAATAGTCGAGTTTTTATGGTTGTGCAAAAACTCGATTGGGTCTTCGATAGTGACAATATGGAAAGAGTGGGTCTCGTTTATTAGATCAATAATCGCTGCAAGAGTGGAACTTTTTCCACTGCCAGTTGGTCCGGTAACCAGCACAATCCCGTTCTTAATCTCTCCAATTTCTTTCAGTTGTTCCGGAAGGTTGAAGTCACTAAACCTGGGCGGTCGCATCGGGATCACGCGCATCACAATCGCATGAGTGCCGCGCTGTTTAAAAATATTGACTCTAAAGCGAGCCTCGCCGGGGGCGCTGAACGACAGGTCTGCCGACCCGGTTTTTTCTAAACTTTCAGCCGCAATTTGATGATTTCCAATAATTAGTTTCGCAATACCAGCGGTGTGAGCGGCTGTCAGCTTTTCGAGTCCAACTATTGGCACAGGGACCAATTTTCCGGCGATTTCAATTTGTGGCGGTCGACCAGGGCTAAATATAAGATCGCTAACTTTATCGGCCGCCCGCAACATTTCTTTCAGAACATAGAGAAAGTTCGGTGGTGGTGGGGCAGCAGGATTATTTGGTTGTTCGGTGCTCATTTTGCAAAAGGAACTTTTCACTGTGTCGCGCGTCAAAAGAATTGTACGAAGACGAACAAACTACTTGGTCCTTGCGTACATCAAAGCAAGTGATTCAGAAAAAGACGCGGTCGGACCAATTGGACCGAGTTTCGAATTTGAAAGGAAGGGCGCTTACTTAACATGGCAACGTACAGAGATCCTGTGAGCTGCTTTGCACCACTTGAAGTAATCGAGCGCCTGCTAGAAATTCGTGTTGAAGCAGGTTTTTCTCCTGCCGTATATCTTCTTTCCCCCGATGATTTGGCAGACTATCTCGATGCGTATGGCTTCGATGTGTATGCATTATCGGAGGCCGAAGCTGAGTTTCACTTTGGGGACTATCGAGCACCACTTGCACCTGGTGGCGACCATGCACACTGCTCGTTGACGGCTCATTAAAATCACAAATCAAGTCGTAAAGCAACGCGGGACGATAGTAGTTCCCGCGTTTTGCTATTTAAGGGCCTTTATTACGAAAAAAGTAATGTCATCCGTGGCGCCAGCGCCTTCAGTCCAGTCCAACACAGCTTTTTCCAGCGACGACACCAATTCGCGGGCGCTCAGGTTAGAGTTAGCTTTCGCCTCGTCAGCCAGGCGTTCACGTCCGAATTCCTCGCCAGTTGGACTTAAAGCTTCAGTCGCACCGTCAGTGTATAGTAGCAACATGTCGCCGGGATCGAAGGAAAGATAATATTCGTGATATCTAGTGTCGCGAAACATACCTAAGGGCTGTTCACCTCGATGGATGAATTTTGTTTTTCCGTCGGCTGTCAATAAGAGCGGTGGGTTATGTCCAGCATTTGAATATGAGATGGTGTTATTTGAAGCATCCAGTATTCCGTAGAACGCCGTGACGTACTGGTTACGCTCGATCGATTCCCACAACAAGTAATTAACCTTGGCCATGGAAATATGAGTTGCATAACCAGTGTGGCTCGCCGATCTGAGACTTGCTCGCAAAAATGCCATGAGCAAAGCAGCGGGAACTCCCTTACCCGCCACGTCAGCAATCACGATACCGATTTGATCGTCATAGATGGGGACCCAATCATAGTAGTCGCCGGAAACTTCCTCAGTCGGATAGTTGTAAGCACTTATGTCATAACCGGGAAGGTCTGGATCTCTTGCAGGCAGCAATTCCAATTGGACTTGACGTGCAACCTCAAGCTGGCCTTCGAGTCTTTTCTTCTCAATTAGTTGTTCATGCAGCATCACCTTTTCGATAATGATTGCAACCTGCGATGCTAGTAGCATCAACACGTCGAGATCATCATCCGAGTAAGCGTTGAGTTCGTCACTCTCGAGATCGAAGACGCCGATGACTTCGTCATTTGAGATGATGGGCGCAACCATTTCCGAGCGCGTACGATCGCGGGCGTTGATATAAACCGAGTCTTCGCGTACGTCGTGCGAGATAATCGGTTCGCCACTGAGCGCGACACTCCCGATAAATCCTTCGCCTAACTTCAAATGCAGATCTGACAATTCGGCAATGTCGTAACCTCGTACGGCTTCGGACTTGAAGGTGCAAGGTTCTTCACCTTCTGGCACCAGGTCTTTATCCACGCACTCCAAAACAAAAATTCCGGCCGCGTCATAAGGGATCAGGGAATCGAGCGTGTCCATCACCAGGTTCAAGACTTCCTGGAGATCGAGTGTGCGACTAATCTTATTGGTTATTTCCAATAACATGCGCAGTTTGTCGACGGTCGTCAGACCCTGCGAGGCGAATTCTTTTACTTGTTCTGTCATCCCACTGTTTCTCGAGTCAGTTCACGGGCGAAGTCGAACGGAGATTATAGATGTTTTTTCCGAATTGGGCTTTGGACTTTGGACTTTGGACTTTGGGCTTTGGACCTTGGAAATCTAAGCGTCAACCGATGTTCCTGGAATTATCAAATGTGAAATTTCAAATAATTCCAAATCTCAAATTTCAAAACTTAAGATTTCAAAACGAAAAATCAAAACACAAAACCACAAAGACCAATCACCAGTGATCCAAACCTCTTCACCTCAGCACCCCAGCCTGCTTTTTAAATCTTTGCCATAACCTGGTCACCTTCATTCGGTATTCCACCAACTCGCGGCTAACTCTGAAGTGAAAGGCAATCTGTTTAGAGCTCTTCCCCAGGGACAGCAATTTCTTTAATGATGCGAACGGCACCAGACATGCTGCACCAACCCCGTAAGCCTCTTCTTCATCGGTCTTTCGATATTCGCGTGACATCACTTTGCCGCGTTCATCTTTAGTTACGATTGAGAGCTTATTCGGCTGATGGCCCAAAAAGACATGACAAATTTCTTCCATCAATGTTGCATTCGTTCGCGTCGGCCCATGTTTGGGATTAAGAATAACAAGTTTGCTGCCATCGGGTAATGAGCACGCTCCGCCAGACCACGATTCAGCTGCTGGCCCAAGCAAATGGTCGCGAGCAGCAATACTCAGACTTTCAAGTTGTTCAATCTTGATCACAACCAGGTTGGCAAATCGTGCGAGTTCAAAAGGATTGAGTGGCAGATCAATCCTTACTCGCGCAAAATCTCGCAGGCCTAAGGCCTTGAGTTCAAACTTACGCCATTTTTCTCCAGGAGGTAAATCTCGTATTAACACAACGCAAGTATACGAGATTTTTACACGGCTTATTGAACCCGCCAAAGCGATTGCCAGAGGTGCTCAAAAATCCCGCCAAAATGCTTAACGCTTCTTCTTCGCCTCTTCATTCCGAGCGAATTGCGTATAGGCAACACGGAATAACTCGGACAGTGCAGCGGCTGTTTCTGGCGTGAGGTTTTTATCGGCTCGCAAGTGCGCTTCGACAATTTCAGGCATTGGTTCTTGAGGATAGTAGACCACTGGCTTCGACTCAGTAGTTTGCGGATTTCGACCTGCGAGAATTCTCTCCATGGGAACGTCGAGCCATGAAGTCAATCTCGCGATATTGTCCGCATCAGGCTTACCGGTGCCATTCTCAATCCGTGAGAGCGTTGAGGCTGAAACACCAGTAACGTTCGCAACATCGCGCAGGCTCAAGGCGAGCTCTTCACGTCTGCGTTTCACCGCCCGTCCTAACTCCTGAGTGTTAACCAGCGATTTGTTCGAAGATTTCACGGCTACACCCTAACACAATCGTGGTTTTAGACGCAACACTTTGTCTTATCCCTGAAACAGATATCTTTTGCTACAAAGGTTGAGGGTGAGCGAATCTTATCATCGCTCACCCTCAAGTTTAGAAGAATGCTACTGCGTTAAGGACCCAGAACGATTTTAAACGTTTACTTTTCCGCCCGGGATGACGTGCTACTCATTGCAAGGTCACGCGCCTTGGGTAATACATCCACGGCTTTCACGACCTGTGGATCTTCAGTTGTTATAAACACCCTGTCGCCCATAACTCGACCATAAGCTGCGGTAACTAAATTGAATCGCAGTTCAAGTTCTACAAATGATCGATTGCGATCAATTGTCGCCTCGTTCACCTTGTAAGCCGGATCGTTCGCGGCAAAGGTTCGGAACGATTTGTATAACGCATCACTGATCTTGAACTCGTCTGGTTGCAGTTCACGTCGGAAGTCGATGCCTCCTGTTTGTTTCAACGAGTCAAAACCGGGGACACGACCACTAATTAATTCTCTTACGAAAGCGAACGTGGGGCTCAACAATCTGCGTTGTGCCAGGTTTACGGTGCGAGCGTCAACGGTCTCGTCCGGTGAAATTCCACCGCCGCCATATACCGCCCGACCGGTATCCGTCTTTTTTTCCGGGCCGTTTGGCTTCACTGCGGTTTTATCGTTTGCCCCACTGTGTTTGTAGTAGTCATAAAAACCGCCATTGCTGTAATCGCGTTGAATCAGACGACCAGAAGGCGTGAAGTATTTGGCGGAGGTTAGCGTCAGTCCAGCTCCATACTCCAGCGGAATAATGCTTTGGACCAAGCCTTTACCAAAACTTGTCTGCCCGACAATCAAGGCGCGGTCGTGGTCCTGCATCGCGCCGGCGACAATCTCCGAGGCTGATGCGGTGTATTCGTTGATGAGAATCACGAGCGGCGTTGTGTCCGGAGAATTGTTTCTTGACTCGTAACTATTGTCGCGATAGCCGTTTCTTCCCTTTTGCGTCAGGATAAGCTGACCATTCTTCAGGAAGACCTCCGCAACATGGATCGCCTGGTCGAGAAAACCGCCAGGATTATTTCTCAGGTCCAAAACCAGCGAGGTCATTCCTTTAGCATGAAGACGATCCAGCGCATCCAGCAATTCGTCGGTAGTGGTGTAGTTGAATCCTCTGGTCATGTCGATATAGCCAACACCGGGTTTCAACATGTAGGAATCAGGAATCGACGGTTGGGGCACAACATCGCGAACGATATCTACTTTTTCGATCTTCTTGTCGGCAGCCCGCTCCAACGTCAGCCGAACAGTTGAACCCTTGGGGCCGCGGATCTTGTCGCGCACCTCAGCCGAGTTCTTTCCGGTCATGTTTTCGCCGTTAACTTCGACAATGCGATCGCCATATTTAAGACCGGCCCGATGAGCAGGTGAACCATCAAAGGTGGCGGTGATAAAGGTGTCAGCCTTGTCATCCCGGAAGTAATTCTGGATGGAGGCTCCAATTCCAAAGTACTCAGAGCGCTGATCCGTTTTTAACTCGTCAAATTCTTCGCGGTCGTAGTAGTTCGAGTGGGGATCCAGGGATCGTAGCATCCCGATTATTGACGACTTAAATACATCGTTGTAATTCAATTTTTTGCCGTCAACGTACTGGTCCTGAATCACCTTTAAAGCCTCGTCGAAGTCGTGTTCCACAACAGCCGTAGCAGGGGTGCCGGCACTCCTGGAGGTTCTTCGGCCGGGAATACCTGAGCTCGAGGTACCACTGGCGGTCGATCCAGACTGGGATTGATTTCTTTGTGCGAAGACGAATGCGGGAACAAGTAGAGAGGCAATTAATAGGAGGAGCGCTAACTGAGCGGAAATTCTTTTCACTGCTAAACCTCGGTGTTCTTCAGATATGGCCGGGTCGGCGAGCATCTAGTCTCGTTTGCAATATAACGGATGCAAACTGGGCGGGCAAGGTTGTGCCTGAGACCGGCCCTGCTGCCTTTCGGATTTGGTTACCTTTGACTAGTTGCTTGCCGTTTCCTGTGCCCCTCCGTAGAATGAACCTACCCCCACAGTGAATCGTAAGACGAACGAAAGAATTCGTTAGCCATAAGAAGGAGTCTTTACGAAAATGAGCAGTCCGTATCACAAAGAAGAACCTGGAACGACCGATAGTGTCGATGATCTGATGATTCGTGACGATGACCCCGAAGCTAATTCTGAAGCCCAGAATCGCACTGCCTCGTCAGTTAGGGACATCGCATCTCGAATTCCAGAGTCGTTGAGCGCGATCGGACGGGATATTAGTCGCACTATTGAAAAGGCCATCTCGGCAAAGGATGATTACGTCGTGGCTGTTAAGATCTCCCCTGAAGCGCAGGATAAACTCGAACAGCTGGTACAGGCTGGAGTGTTTCGCAGCCGCGCGGAAGCGGCGGGATTCTTAATCGATGAAGGTATCAGAGTTCAGTCGGCTCTGTTCGAACGGGTACGACAGAAACTGGCTGAGATCGAACGCTTGCGCGCCGAACTGCGTGGCATGATCGCCGACAGACCGGTTTAGCGAAAGTCATTTCGCCCCATATCCTATAGGACTCGCAAAAGCGGTGCTTTACTTTCCTCTCGAGGGGTAAAGCACGCCTTTGTTTTGACGCAAATTTAAAAATAGACACACACTCGTGGCTCCTACAATTCAACTACCGCCAACTCCACTTGAGCAATTCACTTTAGCAAACGGCTTGAGAGTCGTCTTGAGTCAAGATAACGTCGTGCCAGTTGTTTCGATCGCGGTCTATTACGACGTCGGCTCGCGAAATGAAAAAGAGGGCCGAACCGGTTTTGCCCACCTGTTTGAACACATGATGTTCCAGGGCTCAGAAAACGTCCCGAAAGCCGCTCACTTCCAATACATCTTTAACGCGGGCGGGACGATGAACGGAACCACTTCGACCGAGCGCACGAACTATTTCGAAACTCTTCCAGCCAACTATCTGCCGTTGGCGTTCTGGTTGGAGAGTGACCGAATGCGATCGCTCAAAGTTACTCAAGAGAACCTGGATAACCAGCGAAACGCAGTCCAGGAAGAAAAGCGTTTGCGTTACGACAATCAACCTTATGTCAACGCATTCTTGAGAATGAATGAGCTGATCTTTACCAATCAGGCGAATGCACACTCGACCATTGGTTCAATGGAAGATCTCGACGCGGCAACGATTGCTGACGTGCAAGAGTTTTTCCGTATTTACTATGCACCTAACAATGCTGTGATCTCCGTGGTCGGTGATTTTGACAAAGGTCAGGCCCGGGAGCTTATAGAGAAGTACTTTGGCAATATCCCTGCTCAACAAACTCCACCACCAGTCGATGTCTCCGAAACGAATGACGTCGCTATAAAGAACGAGACTTTCTACGATCCGCTAGCGCCTGCTCCGGCATTCGTGCTGGGCTGGAAAATTCCGGCTCGCCGCACCAGGGATTTTTATGCGCTGTCGTTGGCCGGAAGTCTCTTATTTGATGGAGACAGTTCGCGCCTTTACCAGAAATTTGTGAAGGGTGATGAATCAGTAGTTTCAATTGAAGGTGGCGTCGACGAGCGCCGTGGTCCATCAGCTTTCTACATCTTTGCGTTGCCGAAACCTGGTGAAGAGATTAGCGATATTCAGGCGAAAATCTTCGCCGAAATAAAAGCGCTCGCAAAAGAGCCGCCCTCCGCTGACGAGATGGAAAAGTTACGTAACTCTCTCGCGAATGACTCAGTGCGTGGACGTCAGTCGACGATGTATCGAGCGCAACGGCTGGCAGAATATACCCTATACGATTCCCAACCAGGTCTCTTCGATACTGAAGTGGACCAGTATTTAAGCATCACGGCCCAGGAAATCAGTGCGGCCGTGGCGCGTTATGTCGACGTCGAAAATCGTGTCGTGCTCGATATTATTCCCGCGTCAGTTGAGGAATCGGAAACTGAGCAAGCTGCTTCGCCACAGCCGCCGGGTGAGCCGAATCAGCCAACATCTCCGGCGCCGCAGATTCCAGAAGTTCCCCCGTCAGAACCAGAATCGCCGCGTCACACAGACGTAGCCCAGATTAAACCTGGAACCCCTTCAGAACAGCCAAAGGATCCTGCAGAAGTGCCACAACAGACAGGTTCCGGACCGGTCCTTTGATAGAACATGAGTCAACAGGAAAATTTTCGTACACAACCGCCGCCGCCATTGGCGCCGCGCCCTATAACTATTCCGACACCTCACGAGACCGTACTTGCTAACGGCTTGACGGTCGTAGTCGTCGAAGACAAGCGCTTACCATTGGTCAGCTATCGTCTGGCCCTGGCAGTCGGGGGTGCTTATGACCCACCAACGCTACCAGGCCTAACGGACCTTCTCGCGGGATTGTTACCGGAAGGAACAGAATCGAGAACCAGTCGGCAAATCGCGGATGCTGTTGCGCGGATGGGTGCGAGTCTTTCAGCCGGCGCAAATTCCGACTATACGATTGTTGCCGCGTCAGCTCTTTCGCACTTTAGCGATGATGTGCTCGAACTCATGGCTGATGTAATCCTGAATCCGTCATTCCCAGAAAATGAGGTTGATCTCGCTCGCCAAAACACTAAAGAGAGTCTCAGGCAGCAACGCGCTCAACCATCCTTTCTCGCTAGTGAGATGGTGGCGCGCGTAATGTTTGGCGATCATCCGTATTCCGTTGTCGCACCCACGCCTGAATCTATCGATCGTTCGACGCGTGACGAATTCGTCAAGTTTCATCGCCAGAAGTTCGCGCCAAACAATGCAGTCTTTATCGTAGTTGGCGATGTGAAGTTCGAAACTATCGTAGCGCGCCTGGAGGCACTCTTTTCTGGCTGGGAGCGCGGAGAGAAGCTAGCGCCTAACTTTCCTGCTCCGCCTGTTCGTACTCGCCGCCAGGCTTACCTGATAGACAGACCAGGTTCGGCTCAGTCGAATATAGTTATTGCCAATAGCGGAATCGTAAGAACAAATCCGGATTACTTTCCGATGCTGCTGATGCACACCGTTCTGGGTGCAACGGCATCGTCTCGGCTGTTCATGAATCTGCGAGAAGAAAAAGGTTATACATACGGCGCGTACTCGAATCTCGACGCAAGGCGATCGGCGGGCACTTTCCGAGCAACTGCGGAAGTTCGCTCAGTTGTTACAGGCGATTCCTTGAAGGAGTTCTTCTTCGAATTAGATCGGATCCGCAACGACAAGGTTTCGGAGAAAGAGATAGCCGATGCAAAGTCTTATTTGACCGGGGTCTTTCCAGTCAGATTGGAAACCCAGGAGGGTCTGATCGATCAGTTGGTGCAGATCAAAATGCTCAATTTACCAAATCAATATCTCGAGACTTATAGAGATAACGTACAGGCAGTAACAATTGAGCAAATACAGCGCGTCGCCCAGGAGTATGTCAAACCAGATCAAGCAGCGCTAGTAGTCGTCGGCGACGGAGCTTCAGTACTCGATCAGATTAAGCCTTATTGTGCTGACATCGAAACATTCAACACAGCAGGCAAACTAAAAGCATCCGAAGGAAGTGCGCCAACAGAGGTGACGGGCTCGTGGACGATCAACGTCGACACGCCTCTGGGACAGAGTATTCCAGCCACGTTAACGATTGAGCGCGCCAATGGGATTCTGTCCGGGAAGATCTCATCTGATATGGGAAATGCGAATCTCGGAGAGATCAAACTCGAAAGCAATTCGTTTCAAGCGCAAACATCGATTGAGATGGACGGACACGCCGTCGCGGCAGAAATTGCGGCTCAATTTGATGGTGAGACTCTGATGGGAACACTAAAACTGCGACATTCACCGCCTCTTTCATTTCGTGGCGAGAAAGCCTCCTGAAAGACAAAACGCCCGGTGCGGCCGACGCACCGGGCGAAATCACAGGAGGAACCGAGTGTTATGGTCATCGCTATACTGCGACAATCCGAGTAACCTCAAATCCTCAGATGAAATTGCACTTAAAGACGTTGCCACGAGACAGTCTAACGCTCGTAACGTAACAACGTTCCATCCCCGCCCACAACCCAACCGATCTTCTTGTTGAAACTTAGCGAGTAAAGGTTTTGTTTGGTTCTGGACTCCTGCGGCACCCAGGTGCGTCCCTGATCTTCTGTTCGCAATATCGTGCCGGCGCGCCCGATTGCCAAGCCATCGTCGTCGTTCAGAAACTGAACGCTCAGGAGGGTCACCTGTACGTTAGTCACAGATACCGACCATGTTTGTCCCCCATCAGAGGTTCTCAACAAGGTCCCACGTTCGCCCACGACCCAACCATTTTTGTCGTCTCTGAAATCGACGTGATAAAGAGTGTTGGTAGTGTTTGCAGTTTGCTTTGTCCAGGTCAAACCAGCGTCAACAGTATTGAGTATCGTGCCGCCATCGCCGACTATCCATCCTTTTCGATCGTTTACGAAATCGACATGGATCAACTCTAAACGGCTAGGAGCGCGTTGGCGGCGCCAGGTTTCGCCGGCATCATCGGTGTAAACCAAAATGCTATCGATTACCCGATCCTTTTTGCTGACCGAGCCAACTACCCAGCCTTTTTTCTTACTGGAAAATCTAACACTGTAAAGTTCAACATCAGCGCCTTCAAACTCAGTTGGTAAAAAGCTACGCGACTGAACCCACTGAGCCCCATCGTCGTGAGTGACGAAGATCGTATTTCCAGCCAAAAGGAAGCCCGCTTCTTTATCTCGGAAGTAGATGTCGTTAATTGCCGAAGTGGTGCCGACTTGTTGGCGAGTCCAGGTCTGTCCACCGTCTTCAGTACGGCTGAGAAAGCCCTGATCACCGCCGACCCAGCCTCGTTTACTATCGAGGAAATAGACTGTATTGAGATCTAGTCCTGCGTTACCGACCTTGGTAGCGACCCAACCCGACTGGGCGAACATGGGTCCTGTCGCTAAGAATATTAATGAGAAAACAACAAGTTGCAGTTTAAGCATCATGCCTCGCACCGATACAACCTTGAGTCCAGCAAAATTGGTGAGACTCGGGTTTAACTTCACTAAGGGGTGTAGAAAATTTGTACCCTAGGTGGCGGGGGTAATACAAGGGCTGGTTTGTCGCACGTAGTGTCTTAGTTTGGGCTTACTCCGTGCAACCTTTGTGTTCTCTGAGTCTCTGTGGTGGACCTAATTGTAAGTCCAACCACCACAGAGACACCGACAACACAGAGGTTGCACAGAGAAATCCACTCGAAATGCCTCTCGTCTTAGGCTCTGAGAGAGAAACAAGACTCGTTGATGGCCTGACGCACTAACTAATTAGAATCCACGCGATAAACTACGCCGTCCAAAACAACCACCACTCGTTCGCCCAGCGAAAAGTATCTGGCTAGCTGTGGCTTTTCTTTTAGCAAAGCGAAGTATTCATCACTTCCAAAGCGTAAGGTCTTCTCGGGTAGTTTCGCGTCGCTCGTGAATTGACTGTCAGTCCAAATACCATTCAATAAATAGAAGCTCTTCTCACCAACACGCTTCAGAATGGAGGATGCTTTCTCATCCTTCAGACTCTCCGCCTGTTGTTGCCCGCGGCTTTCCTTACTGAGCATCACTGCATCGGCGCCGGTGACAGCTTGCGGGGCTGAAGCTATCCCCGGTTGCATGAAAACCCTTCCCTGCGATTGTGGTCGATTTGAACGTGGAAGCTCGGTGATGTTCTTCGACATCTCGCCTTCCAGCGCCAAATACGATGTGTAAGGGGTAACGATTCCGTAACGTGTACCTAGATCGACAATTTCATCTCTAAGTTCCTTTTGCTCACCATTGGTCCGAACTTGTTCCATGAGCCAGCCAACTCTTCTGGTGGCCCATAAGCGGGGGAGGAATTCATTGGCGTCGGACCGTAAGGGAAACCTCTGGGCAGGGTATGAATACGTTCGCGTAGTTCCGGCAGACTTCCCGGTTAAGGTGACTTTTACTGACTCAAGATCGACTTCATTGCTGTAGCGACCAATAAGAGTAACTTGTGAGCCTCGGAAAACATCGGGGATACCGCGCGGGTAGATGAGATCTGTTTTGACCCCGACGGTGTCGAGTTTCAAATCAGTTAGTACTGGATAACTGACTTTTGTAAAAAAATTCGACACCTTTATTTCCAGATCTTCTTTCGGCTCAACATAGTCAGCCACTCCGCCATTCTCTGCTGCAAGTTTATCGAGCAACGCTGTGTTTACGTCGTAGCCAACTCCAAACGTAAACAGACGAATACCAGGTCTGCGCACTTTCCTTACGTTTTCGATAATGTGGTCCACATTTGTTTCATCGACCGTGGGAAGACCATCCGTCATGAAGATCAGCAGCTTCGGACGATCGCTATCTGAGAACTGTTTGACCGACGCTAGCAACGATTGATTGATGTTGGTACCACCAACGGGTTTAAGCGACTTCACAAATGCCTCGCCTCGCGCTCGGCCTTTTTCATCAGCGGGGATCAAACCGGTTTCCATCAAATGCTCTTCTCCGGAGAAGGAAATGATGTTGAAACGATCTTCGGGACGCAGCACTCTAATTCCGTAGAGCAAGGCCGCGCGGGCTTTCTCCATCTTCCCTGCCTCAGCCATCGAACCCGAGGTATCGACTACAAAAACAATATCCTTTGCTGAGTACTCTTTATCAGACCATTCGTCCTTGGGTGAGATCATGAGCAGAAAGTAACCGTCCTTACCAGCCTCACGACTCGTAAGCAAAGTCAATCCGAAGTCATCTTTGGAAAGACTGTAAAAAAGTTGGAAGTCCTGCGGTTCCTTTGAGCTGTCGCTCTCAAAAGAGACGCTGGCGCGGTGTTCGCCCGTCCGTTTCACATCAATCGAATGGCTCGGAGAATACAAATTTCGTAACGGATCTTTGCTTTCAACTTCGACACGACCTGAGACAGAACCTATCTGAGTCATTTGCCGCCCCGTACCGAGCGGATAGCGATAAGCAATGGTCCCTCCTTCACCACGTGCCACCTGCGTATAGGTCAATTCAAGTTTCTTTTCGGAATGCGGCAGAATCGGGAAAATACTTGCTTGGAAGAGATCTTTTCCGGCGTACTCGAGCAATCCTGGATCTCGCTGACGTCTAACAATTTGATCGTAGATGCGCCGGGCTTCTTCTCTCGACCGAACCTCACCAACCAACCGGCGGTCACCATCCCAGATAGCAAACTCTACGATGGAAGCAGACTCAGGGATTGGAAACAGGTACGTACCTTCGAGAGTCGCTCCAGTGTTGTTTAGAAAAATTTGCTCAACATGAGTCGTCGCGACTTGCGAGATTATTTTGGTATCGAGCTTGATCGATTTAATTGGAAGGGATCTGGGCATCACGACCTGGCGAGGCGGCCCAGGGCACCGGCCACAGGGTCCTGGGACGATGACGCCCTGGCCGCGCGCTACTAACACAAATGCCGTTGAAGCGACCGTTATTAAGAAGAATCGGCTGATTAATCGAAGCATTTCGCTCTCCAAAGTGCAGTTTTTAGACCCCTTGTTGAGTATAGAACGGACTGGGCAGAGAGCTCTTGCGGGAAAAGGCGGAATAATCTGGTCTAATGGTCTTGGTCTTTTGTCTTTTTTAGAATCCGAGGTTTGACTCAAACGGGAGGCACAAAGCGACGTTTTGGCAAAATCACTTTTTGTGCAAAGCCTTGTCGGTACAGATGGGAAATGATCAATGAAAAATAAACCACGGCTCAATAGAGCTCTCTCAAGCGCTTGTTAAATATCGCGACGAGCGCGGCCACTACCGCGACAACGGTGCCCCCAAAAGCCAGCGTGTTGGGTACACCAAACCTATGCGAAGCGCTTCCGGCTACCAGGTTCCCAATCGGCATCGTCCCCATAAATGAAAGGATAAACATGCTCATTACTCGCCCTCGCATTTGATCAGTGGCGAGCTTTTGCAGCAGTGTGTTCGTAATCGCCACCGAAACCACCAGCGCGAAACCGAGACCAAACAGAAACAAAAGGGACAGTAGTAACTTTTCGGAAAGTGCAAACGATCTAACGCAAAGACCGAAGATGAAGGCTCCGCCGAGAACAAACCAGCCTTTAGATCTAAAATCGCCGAGATAAGCAACAAACAGAGCA
>DATIBX010000789.1:0-19271 GCA_035457105.1 Pyrinomonadaceae bacterium | reverse complement strand
TTGCTGATGGGAGTGTGGATCAGGGTCAGGTAAAGATCTTTTTTGATCCCCAAACGGAGAACCAGGCCGATCCTGATGGAATGACAACCGATTCGGCAG
Organism: Pyrinomonadaceae bacterium; assembly: GCA_035457105.1. Classification (GTDB taxonomy): domain Bacteria; phylum Acidobacteriota; class Blastocatellia; order Pyrinomonadales; family Pyrinomonadaceae; genus PSRF01. The sequence goes on along the minus strand of DATIBX010000789.1, from coordinate 19,172 downwards.
GCAATCTCTATTTTGCGATGCGAGGGGGAGTTTGGGTCGTATCCAAAGATGGGAAGTTGCTCGGGATGATTCCGATAGCAGAGTTTGCGAGCAACGTAACCTTTGGAGGGCCCGACGGCATGACTCTCTACATTACCTGCAACAAGAAAGTCTACAGCCTGGCAATGCAGATTAAAGGAGCACAGTCTAAATATTGACTCTAAATGCTCTGTATCTCCCCTTGGGATTTTCTCCGTGTTACACAAATACCTTCTTGTTTAATAGCAGGAAACCCCGGACAGTAACACACTAAGTTCTTGTTTCTCTCAGATGCCCTAAAGATTGGGATTGAAAGTATTTCGAGTTGACTTCTCCGTGCAACCTTTGTGTCCTCGGTGTCTCCGTGGTGGTTGGTCTTGCAAATTGAAACACCCACCACAGAGACTCAAAGACCACAGAGGCGGCACAAAGAAAGACAGGCAGAATAAGATCAAAAGCTCTAGGTTGCTCGATTCAGCAACGAGGCCGACGCACGATCGAGGTACAAATATGCACTTTTGTGCGTCTGGAGAATTGATGCTGGTCTCAGAGGACTAACCTCAAACTCCAAGGTACTCTTAACTGCCTCGGCTTTCCTCTGATCCGGTACTATGCAGAGTACCTTTTGGGCTTTCATGATTTGTTGAATTGACATCGAAATCGCCTGTCGTGGCACTTGCTCGATCGTCTTAAACCATCCTTCTCCAACTTGTTGGCGACGACACGCCTCGTCTAAATCAACAACGATATATGGCTCCTCAGTAACGAAATCAGCAGGAGGATCGTTGAAAGCCAGGTGACCATTCTCACCAATACCCACGAACGCAGCATCGATTGTCTGTTCCGAAATTAATTGGCCCACCCGGCGACATTCCGCCTGCGGATCGGCAGCTTCACCATGGATCAAATGAAATGCTTTTGGGCGCACGCGATTGATAATTCGCTCTTTTAAGTAGCGCCGGAAACTGGCCGGGTGTTCCGCAGGTAAACCTACATATTCATCGAGATGAAAGAATATGACTTTGGACCAGTCGATGGGTTTACCGACTAGCACGTCGAGAAACTCAAATTGTGATGCTCCAGTTGCCGCTATCAAGTAGCAAGCCCCGCGCTCGCTTATGGCACGTTCAATTATTTCGGTTGCCTTGTCTGCGGCTGCTCTGCCCAGCTCAAGCTTGTTCTCAAAAATCTCAGTCTTCATCTATTGTTTACCTATTGTTTCCCAGCGTTTCGATATCGCTGACCGCTCAACCGCGTCAAGCACCCGTTGGTTCTTTACTCCATCCTCAAAGTTGGGGACCGGCAGCTGCTGGCTATCGATTGCACGCAACAGGTCCAGAACCGTGTGCGTGAAGGTATGTTCGTAACCAATGATATGACCCGGGGGCCACCAGCCATTGAGATAAGGGTGTGATCGGTCAGTTACCTGAATCGTGCGGAAGCCGCTATTTGGACCCTCGTCCAAATACAGCTCTAGTTCGTTCATTCGCTCTAGATTAAAAGCGACCGATCCTTTGCTTCCATTGATCTCAAACCGGTTGAAGTTTTTTCTTCCAGTTGCGTACCTCGTGGCTTCGATTGTGCCAATCGCTCCATTATCGAAGCGCATCAGTGATAGCGCCGCGTCATCAACATCGACGTGGGCCATTTGATCACTTCCAGGTTCTGGGCGCTCTGTAATGAACGTCTTCAGCAGGCTACTAATTTCGGCGATCTCTCCGACAAGATAGCGAGCCAGGTCGGTTGAGTGTGAAAAAAGATCTCCCAGGGCCCCCGACCCAGCGCGTTTTTTGTCTAAACGCCATAACGCCGGAAACTGAGGATTGCGCAACCATTCCTGGAGATAAGTTCCGCGGTAATGGTAAACCTCGCCGAGCTGGCCGTCCTTGATTAGTTGGTTAGCCAGGGTCACCGCCGGCGCTCGACGATAGTTGTGGCAGATCATGTGCAAACAGTTGTTGGCCCTGGCGGCGGTGAGCATTTGCTCCGCTTCCTCCAGCGTGTTGGCGAGGGGCTTTTCACAAAAGAGAATTTTTTTGGCCTGGGCCGCAGCAATTGCTATCGGAGCATGGGTGTGTCCGGGCGAGCAGATATCCACGAGATCGACATCTTCCCGGCCGATGACGTCTTCCCATGAAGTTGAATACGTCTCCCATCCGAATCTGGTAGCCACCTTCTTAACTTCTGTTTCATTTCGGCCGCAGATAACTTTCAGGACTGGCTCGAAAGGGACCTCAAAGAAACTCCGAACCTGGCGCCACGCATTGCTGTGAGCGCGTCCCATGAACCCGTAGCCAATTAAAGCGATATTTAGTTTACGCATCTTGTTAAATAATGCTGTTCGCAATGTAATCGGCGGAGCGATATGCCAGTGCCATGATTGTCAGCACCGGATTGAAGCCACCGTTGGTGACATGAAGTGAGCCATCAACAACAAAAAGATTGTCATGGCTGTGCACGCGTCCCCACTTGTCGGTGACCGATGATCCTGGATCATCGCCCATCCGGCAGGTACCAGCCTGGTGCTGCCGGCCACTAAGCATGAGCTCAGGCCGTGTGCTCCAGACAGTTTCGCATCCACTTGCCCGTAACCACTCCTCACCTCGCTCTCTCATAAACTCGGCAGCGGTTATCGTTTCCTCGTGGGTGGTGCCGCTCAACCTCGCGACTGGAATTCCCCAGCGATCTTTGACAGAGGGATCCACCGTAACGCGGCCCTCAGGATTCGGAATGTCCTGTACTGGTCCACGAACATGCAACACACGCGTGTAATTATCGCGCATGAACTGTTTATTGCGCAGACCCCAGCGGGGAAGATCTGGCGGTAACGAGTCGTACCAGAAATCAATTGGAGGCTTGATGAAGTCGTCCGCCAGCATGCCTCCCCCGATGATGCCATCGTTGTCATGATTGAACTGTGTGGTCGCTATCGAGACCCCTGGTCCAACGCCATTGAAAACTGAGGCGGCCGCAATTCCGTATGCACGAGGGTAGAGATGGCCTTGTAAATTCCTTCCAACTTGATCGTGTTCGTTACCGAGACCAAATTGGTGTTGGGTCGAGGTGGAATTCAAGAGAATGCGTGCACTCTCAATTGCACCGGCAGAAATAATTACAACTTTCGCTCTTGCTTCCTGCCTTTGGGGGACCGTTGAACTCTGACCGATATAGCTGATGCCAATCGCATTACCGCTCGAGTCTGTTTGAATTTTTTCCGCGATTGCGTCGGTCACGAGTTCGCAATTTCCTGAAGCCAGAGCCCTCGGAATAACTGTATTCTGCGTGCCATTTTTTGCGTCACTGGGACATGCAAAGCCGACACAGTATTTACACTCAATACACGCCGGGCGGTTGTTATAAGGCGCGGTGTTAATAAGGAGCGGCACTGGGCTTACGACCCAACCAAGAGCACGAGCGCCTTCGCGTAGAGCGGTGGATTGTGGCCCAGGCGGGACCGGCGGCAGCGGATAGTCACGTTTGCGAGGGATCTGCGCCTGTAGATTCGAGCCGTCGCCGGCGACACCGAGTTCCCATTCAACCCGCTCATAGTAAGGTTCGAGCTCCTCATAAGTGATGGGCCAGTCCGCGAGAGAACTGCTCGGAGGAACGCCATATTTAGACGCCATCCGAAAGTCATCAGGCGAAAAGCGCCAGGCCTGCGCTCCGTAAACACGTGTGCCACCGCCAAGACATGCCGCATTGTTGTGGTAGTCAAGTTCGTGAGGCTTAACTATGCGTCTATTTCCGAGCGGATCAATAAAGACACGTGGATTGGCCTCGATGTCTGGCCCAGCATTATGTCCGTAGATCGCAAGGCGTTGGTTACGCAGCTGGTCGCGACTAACTTCCGCAAAGCTCAGGGCGTGTCCACGTTCCAGCAGCAGTACCCGCTTGCCCGCTTCGGCCAGCACACATGCCACTATTCCCCCGCCGGCTCCCGTGCCGACTATGATCGCGTCGAAATCTTTCATACAGGACCGTATTTGGAAAAACCTGTCATGGTCCAGGAAACCTCACCGATATTGCCCCCTTGTTCGGGATTGCTGTAATAACCTTCGGCCGCGGTTTCGACCATTAGCTTAAAGAATTTTTGCGGTGAGATGGTCCAAGACGTATTGACCGCACCAGACTCAACACTCTGAAGAATCGAGTTTTGATCTTCTGGACCAAGGCTAAAGAAATGGTTCCCAAAGCGAGCGATAGCTTCAGCCTCAAGGCCATCGAGCCCGGCCAAATAGAAAGTCATTTGCGGCGCAAGATCCCCTTCAAACTGAAGGGCTAAATAGTTACCCACGCCTGCCTCCCATGCGCCGAGAAAGTCGTCAGGAGGAATCACGCAGTCAAGCGCGGCGCGCAGTGTTTGTCGTTGCAATTCGGTCAACCTTCAACCTCTTACTTAAGCTCGATCGTTATTTCGTTAACTGCGCCCGTGACGATTTCGGTAACGCGCACCCTGTATTTACCGGGCTGATCATTGAAGGCAAAAGGTACAACGAGAGTCCCTCGTCCATTGACCAGCAAAACGTTTCTGGAGTAAGTCGGATTTAATGAACCGTCAGGTCCAAATACATGACAGCGAACCAGACTTCGACTGGTTGAGTCGGAACCGATGTTCACCGTGGCAGCGTGTCCAATTTGCACAACAGTTGGCCCTTCCACGCTGAGCTTGTTTTGGGTTGGGCTGAGTCCGAGGATGAGTGCGTCGCCAATCAAAGCCGATGAATGAACCACATCCGTAAAGCCGAGTTGTTTTCCAGAGCGCACATCTGCTACGTAGTACTTTTTTGGAAGTTTGATGGTCAGTTCCTGCCTGGCGACCTGACCCAGACTTGCGTCGTTATAGATTGTTACACCGTCTTTCCCAACTACTCCTGACAGCGACACATTCTCTTTCACAATTGCCAGTAGCTCGGTATTGGAGAATTTGTAGCGAACAATTTGAGCCTGGGACACTCTTTGACCATCAGCGGTCAATACGTCAACAGCCGGACGCTTACCCACTTTGTAAAGAATTGCGTTGACGATTGAGCGATAGCTGGCGCCGCCAAAATTGTTCGCGCGCTGTCTTGGGTAATGATCAAGCAAGAGATTCAGGTAGATGGTCCAACCCTTGCCAACCTGTCGTACGATCGCGGCGTCGCCATTAGGAGTGCGTAGTAAGGGAGTCCCCGTCGCGGCTTTCAAATCCGGCTCGGCAATCGAAAGGTTTGTGACGTCCTTCGCTGAAATAGACCAACGTGTTCCTTCAGCGGTTACCGCCAACTCAGCGGGCGTGTTCTTGATCTCGCGCTTGTCAGACGCAGCTGCCGCTATGCCGAATAAAGCATTTAGCTCCCCAGTCTGTTGCCACGTGCAGTGCTGGTTTACCAGGCCTGGCGCTGCATCAGCGATGACCACGCCGCCACCGGCAACGAAATTCTCAATGTTCTTCAGCTCAGCTTTAGATAGCGCAAGAGTCATCGGTAAGATCAGAACCTTGAACTTCTCATTAGACATCGGAGCTTGTGCGACATCGTTCGAAGGCAAGAAGTCGAATTGCAGTCCCAGGTCTTTGATGGTGCGCACCCAACCGTCGCGATTTGCCGGGAAGCTGACCCGCGACTTATCAGGAGTCTCTTCATCATCGTCGCTGCTGCGTTGGTGATATCCCATAATGCTCGCCGCATGAACGGACGGCATCGAGTAGTAGAGCGCAATGCCATCGGACTCACGTTCCGATTCCATCAATAGTTTCCCCACCCCTTCAGAGCGAAGCGAACTAAATGCCCGCCCCATGTCGCGAGCGGATGCTGAATGGGTCAGGTCGGGATTCAAGAATGAATACATCCAAAAGATATTTGGGTGCAGGACATTATGAATAGCGGCAGTCCAAATGGCATTTTGCACTGCCAGTCCGTGCGAGCCGTAGCCGGTCCAGAAACCAATCATTGCTTCTGGTTTTGCAAATGACCGGTGCATGTCCCACTGGTTTCCCCCATCGTAGGAAAGAAAATCGTCGATTACCCGATCAAGCCGCGACCAATCGGCACCGTTGTACGCATTTGTCGCTTGAGTTCCAGAGACTGCTATGTGGGCATCTCGGTCGCCTTCAACCGCAGCTATCCTGGCTGCTTCGTAGGCCTTTGCGAAAGTGATCTCCATGAACGTTCGGTGATCGGCCCATGGAGCAAAACTGCGACTGCGGCGAGCTTCGTCGGTTGTGTAGGGAACCACCGCATCCCACTGCTTGAAGTTTGTGAACCACTCTGCGTTGAGTTTCTCGAGTGTCCCGTATTCAGCTTTCAACCATACCCGAAAACCGGCGAGAGTTTCCGGGCTCCAATCGAAGTCCACCGGGTCTCCGTACGAGGTGAGTGAGCCCTCGTCGCCGACGAAGTAATAGTCCATGTTGTAGCGCGCTTTGTTTCGTGCCGTGGCACGGACTATGTCTGAAAGTCGTTTGATAAATTCAGCATCATTAAAAGACGGAGTGCGCCTGAGAAAAGTCTTATCACCCGTTCGTTTGAATAGTTCCTTTTTAGTGAGATAACCGAGCGCTTCAAAATCACCAGTTCGCTTGTACTCAGCGATGGCTTGCTCCATTGCTTCCGGCGTTGTTGGACCACGATCGTACCAGTAGACGCCGAACGTGCCCCGCGGAATGTTAAGCGAGTTATCGACGTCGCCGCTCCAGGTAAATCCGGTATCGGCAGCCGCCGCGCGCACCATTTTCATCTGCGCATCTTGCAGATAGTGTTTCGTGCCGCCAAAAGAGACGAGTGCAGTGTATTCCTTCTCGCGTCTCGTGTTTTGGACCACCATCACTGGCTTGGCCCGTACCTGATCGACGATAGCGCCATTCGCATCTACCAACTCCGCAGTTACAAAGGCAGACTTTCCAAGAAAATTTTCCAACGTATGGGTGAAGGTGCGTTCACCTCGAGCCGGTGCGGAAATCGTTCCCAGCAATCGTCCAAGATCATCGGTAACCTGCATCCTCATCTGCAATCCCGTGAGATCACCAGTTGCGCGGAGCACGGCGCTAAGCGTTTCACCTCGTCGGTAGACATCGACGGCCGGCTTGACGCTCGTCATCATCGCTTGCTTTGGCGCGGTGAAGGTTGTTGAACCCCAGTTGAGTGTCGCTTTAGACTGAGAGTCACGGATGATCAGATCAAAGACTTGTCGTCCACCTGACCAACCAGTTTTGGACTTTAAACTTGAGGCAGGGATGTCGAGCGCGTTGGTACCAGGCTCGATGGTGCGTTCAAGCTTGGTTGACCCGAGTGATTGTCCAAACTCATTCTTTCCCGAGACCTCAATTTCAATCGAACGCTTAGAATCAGAGGAAATCGAGAGTTTGATCCCCGAAAGGTCTGCGTTTAGAGACTTGAATTGAATCTGGATTTGACGGCCAGCTGCCCAAAGTATAGAACGCGCGAGTAATGAATACTGATATTCCCAGTAGTCCCAGTAAATTCTGGTCTCATATGGATTGATACTTTGAGGAGTGAAGCCTTCTTCGGTATAGCCCAGCGCTACAACACGGCCTCGACCATAATTCTTTGTCGCAATGATTGGGGACTCTCCTGAACGGACCAGCACATCACCATTCGCACGATACTTATAGAACGAGCCGCCGGTATTTCCTTCCGGTAATAGCTCTAGTGGAATTCCGTCCGTAATGAAGTGCGACTGATTGATCTGCCATTGACCCTTGGCAACAGCATCGCGATTGACTTCAGGATAACCGCGCTCGTTGACTGTATCGTCAGGAACGCCGACAAGTGGTGAAATGTCCCAGATCCGTTGGTCGCCCTGGGCCTCATCTCCTTTAAAGGGATGGTGCTTAACGTCGCCTACAAACGGATGTAGTAAAACCAGACCGGCGCCTTCCTGCACACGCCGCAAGATCGCATCTCGCGTAGCCCGCGTCATTCGAGACCAGCCATTGAGCCCCGGTATCACCATGACCTCAAACGGCGTGTTGCTGGTCAGATCCTTTTCGACGTAACCATACACAATTTGAAAGTCATCTCTATCTCCTCGAAATTCATGGCCATAGAAATCGCCGATTCCCCAACAGTTGATATCCCAGCTACTGTCGATCGAGTCAGTGGTGGGCTGCAGTTGCAAACGCTGCATCAACTCGACCATATCCCGTCCGTACTGAACTGAGGGGATGAAAAAAGATTTTATTGGACCACCAGGCAGATTGGTCGCCCATGGAACGTGCGGAGTAACGACTTCGGTGGAATAAGTAATGTCATTTTTGGGAAACGAGCTGCCGCCGATTCCGGCTGGAGTCTTTTCTGAAGTTTGGAAGAAGAAAATGGATGACAGAAGGAGTACTAAGAAAAGTGTGATTTTCATGTTCTGTGAACGATAACGAGTCTTAGCGGTTTACACCGAAGGCCTTAGCCAATTTTTTCGTGTTTAGTTCGTGTGATTTGGTGGATCGGCCATCACAGCACGCAAGGAACAACCCACGAAATTACACTAACTAACACTAACGAAGAGCCACGCAAAAGACGATCACTAGTAATCGGCGCCGCGTCCAAACCTTTACGGCTAAAAATCATCGTTCTCAAGCAGCTCAGCTATTGCAGAACTAATCCGAGCCGAGGGGAGAATGTCCTTGATCTCAGGGCCGGGCCGCTTGCCGCTTTGAATTGCGCCTACAAATTCTTCTACTTCCTGGTACGAGCCATTGCGAAGAAACTCGGGCTCATCATCGGAAGCCTTGGCATGTTCGGTTAGTTGACCATCTTGCCAACAATCTAAGGTCCGTTGTGGGCCAGATCCAGCCGTCACACGCGCTCGCAGGCCTTCTCCAAAGAGTTCATAGGACTCTTCCACCATTCCCGAGGTGGGTAGCACTTCGATTGTTCCCGAAGCCCCATTTTCGAATTGCAGAGAGATTACAAACCACGGCGCAGTCATTTGTCGCTCGGTCCAACTTTGAGCTTCGAAATCAGTAATCTCGCCGGCAACGTAACGTGTCGCGTCAAGTATGTGAATCGCAGTGGTCCAAATGAAATCATTTTCTGCTCGCGCGTAGCGCACTTGCGTCGCGCGCAGATACTCCAGCGAACCGTGTTCATTAACCCAGGACCGAGCGCGATTTAGAAAGGGCATAAAGCGGCGATTTACCGACACCATATGTGGCGTCTGCGTCTCTGCCGCAGTGGCAGCCAGTTGCTCAGCCTCTTTGAGTGATATCCCCAGTGGTTTCTCGATGACACAAGGAATTTGACGCTCAAGTAAGTTCACGCCGACAGACTTGATGTGGTCCACCGGCATAACGCTGACGCAGCTGTCAACATCTTCGGTGTCCAGCATTCGCTCGAATTCTGTGTAGGGTCGCGCAAAGCCGAATGACCGGCAAAACTCAGCGGCTTTATCAATGTTCAAGTCGCAAGCGGCCACAAGTTCGATTGTGTTTGGGTGGTTTGCAGCGTAGGCGGCTAACGGCGCCCCGTGGCTCATGCGTGAATGTTCACCGCAACCAACTAATGCGATTCGAAGCATAAAGATCGCTCAGCCAGTTTGGCACTCAGAATGAACTCGTTGAATTTGCACCTGCGCCGCAATCCTTGAGACATCATCCGGATCGATCTGGCCCGGTGCGTCAGCGAGACAATTGGCGGTACCACAAGCAACTGCCAAACTGATTGTCTCTTCGTCGCAGAGTTCTCTTTCGTGAGCGACTGCGAATCCCGCGAGTGCTGCGTCGCCGCAACCAACCGAGGAGCAATCGACTATCGGGGGCAATTGAGAAATCAAGGGCGAGCTATCTTTCGAGCGTTGCCAAAGCATTCCGTCGGTGCCAAGAGAGATCGCGACACTCCTGGCGTTTGCCTTAAAGAATCTTTGCGCGGCTTCGATGGCCGACAGTCCGGCGCCCACTGGATGGCCCACAAAATGTTCTGCTTCGTCGCGGTTCGGCTTAACGAAATCAGGAGAAGCTTTTAACCCGTGGAGCAATGCGTCGCCGCTAGTGTCGAGAAGTGTTCGGCAGCCGTATAACCTGGCCAGTTGGATCAGTTCGAAGTACAGATCAGCAGGCGCGCCTGGCGGTAAGCTTCCGGAGAATGCTACTTGAGTTCCTTTACGACTTTCGGCAAAAAGGTCACGGCACGTGGTCAAGAGTCGCTCGACTTCGCCTTCTGTAACGGTTCCCCCCGGCTCCAATATTTCCGTAATCACACCATCGGAAGAAATGATCTCAAGGTTAGCTCTTGTCTCTGTCTGCGTGCGTACAATTGTCAGCGGCAGGCCCAATGCCGACAAACCAGTCTCACATTCTTCTCCCGCTGCTCCGCCGAGAAGTCCTACCCACATCACTTCGGTTCCCAATGCCTGAGCGACCATTGCGACATGGGCCGCTTTGCCACCGGGAAATGGTTTAGCCGAGAAAGCGCGATTCACTTCACCAACGGCGATAGTCTTAAGTCTCAGCCGGCGGTCAATCGCGGGATTAGCACTAACGCAAATCAGCACTTGAGATTCACCCCCTTAGTTGCGCAACGCTCGCAACGAGTTCCTATTCCCTGTTTTGCTGTTGCAAACTCTTAAACCACTGTTGCAGATCACGACCACCCTTAATCGACACGACGACGGTGATAAATGCGAACGAAGCTCCCGCGACTACAAGACAAAATGTCCAGAACAACAACCAGAGATTCATGAGCGCTCCTTCACCTTACTTAATCAGTCGCAATAGCTTCTTGAGCTTTGCGAGCGGTCTGGCGGCCGAGCAGTGAGCCGACAATTAGACCAGCGGCGGCAAGACCAAACGCCACAAAACCGGTGACGTTCTCACTCCAGTGCAGGAAGAAAAACGGTATGATCGCGCCCGCAGCACCGGAAAGCATGGCGACATAACCACCGGTCGTGTTTGACCGAGACCAGTAGAGCCCTCCGATTACGCAGACAAACGCTCCGGCAAGAAAGATGGTCCCAGTAATGTTCAAGTAGAGATAAACCGCTCCCGGTGGCGTGTAGTAGAGACCCCAAAACATCAGGAAGAGACTGACAAAAAGGTTAGCGACGCGATTGACAAAAATCTGCCCGCGCGAACTCAACGCTCCCTTACCGAGGGCTTGACGAATTGGCAAGATAATGTCCTGCGAGATCACAGCACTCCAGCCAAGCAAGTAAGAGCTATTTACGGACATCGTGGCAGCCAGCATGCCAGCCACTACGATCCCTCGGATGCCTGGCCCAAGTATGTTCGCCAACATGGCCGGCATCGCATCAATTGGTGTCAACGTTGCGCCATTTACTACTGGAGCCGGCACACCGTTTGTGAGCGCGCCCGTTCCGTAAAGAGTCAGCGCGGCTATTCCCCACAACATCGGCAGCATGCCGCGGCCGAGGAAGATAAATCCGGTCCAGGTCATTACGCGCTTAGATGTTTCAGGACTTTTAGTTGAGAACATTCGCATGGCGGTCGTCTGCCAACAGGTATGTACCGAGAACCATAAAAGGATCTGCCATACCAGGAAGGTCAAACCGAACTTGGGATTGGTAATTGGATCGAATCCACCATCACCCATTACAGTTGTCACCTTGTTGACGATATTTCCCCAACCCGCAAAATACACTGCATATATCGAAACCAGGATGGTCGCGATAGAAAGCAGCACATACTGCATGAAGTCGGTTATTACAACAGAAACCATTCCACCCAGAACGGTGTAGAGCAGTTCAAGCAAAAGAATTACCGTCATCACCGCCACGATGTGTCGAGCGTTGATGCCGCTCACGATCGTAAGGAATTCCCCTTCGATCTTGAGGAAGACTCCCATGTTGAGAATTCCGCCGAGCGCCACGAGCATGCCTGTCACAATCCGCAGGCCCCGACTGTATTTGATCTCGAAGTACTCCGGAACTGTCATCAACTTGAGTTCGCGAAACTTGCTAATCACGAAGCCTGTGCGCCCAACAATGATCATTACAATGCCGGAGATGATGGCAGCAGCAAATGCGGCGAATCCGTACTTGTACCCAAGCTCGGCGTTGTACATGAAAGTGATGGTGCCGATTTCGGTAGCTGCGAGCGTCGCGATGCCGACATACAGACCCAATTCGCGACCGGCAACCAGATAATGTGAAACGGTGCCGACGTAACGTTTACCGAGTAGTCCAATCCCGACTGATGCCGCTAAATAAGTCACCACGATGGCCCAGTCGACAAAGGTAAAATTCATATGCGTCGCTGCCTCCGGTTCCGGTTCGTTTTACGAACAGGCTTGTTCGAACAAAAAACGTTGATTCATTGCGTTACAGGTAGTTCCTGACAGAGTCGAATCTTTTGCAACGAAACTTCGCGGACCGCCGCGATCGCTGGTGCAAAAGTCTTGCGCAGGTCGATCTCATCTGTGTTCGAGAGCGACTGCTTCACGGCGCGGGTGAAAGCATTCTTTAACTCCGTGCCGAAATTGATTTTGCTGATGCCGCAGCGAATTGCTTGACGTAGGAGGTCGTCCGGCACACCAGAACCTCCATGAAGCACAAGTGCTGTTGGATCGGTCGCTGCTTTGATCGCTTTCAGGCGCTCAAAGTCCAGTCGAACCTCACCTTTATAGAATCCGTGTGCTGTTCCCACCGCAACAGCCAGAGCGTCCACGCCAGTCTCTGCTACAAAACTTTGCGCATCTTCGGGCCTGGTGAAAAACGAGCTCTGGTCGCCATTCCCTGGATCATCGTTATGCGCAACGTGGCCTAGTTCACCCTCAACCGAAACATTTGCCGCGTGAGCTAAATCGACGACTTTTCGCGTTAGTGCACAATTTTCTGCAAAAGGTAATTTAGAGCCATCAATCATTACTGAGGTATATCCATGGTCAATACAGCGGGCGGCCAGTTCGTAACTTTTGCCGTGGTCCAGGTGCAGTGCAACCGGACGCTCTATCTCCTCAGCTGCGGCATTCGCCATGGCTAGAATCATTCTCAGGCCCAGGTAATCGATAGTTGACTCAGTGGTCTGCAGGATTATCGAAGCTTGTTCTGACTTTGCAGCTGCAACATGAGCCAGTATGGTTTCGGCGTTATAAAAATTGAGGGCTGCTACCGCCACTCCCGAGAGTCGGGCGGTTTCAAGTATCGGTCGACTGGGAGATAACTTTGACATCGGAAATAGCCATTCACTGTTACTTCGCCTGTTGCTTGTTACCTGTGCGTGTGCAGAAAGCGCGCGAGGCTCTCTTCATCAGGCTGGCCTTCAGTCCCACCCGCTTTGAGCGCGGACATCGCGCCACAGGCATTTGCAATTCTCAAACAGTCTTCGATTGCTGAACCATTCAAGAAGGCTGAAATGAAACCGGCGTCAAACGAATCGCCGGCCCCAGTGGTGTCAATCGCCTTGATCTTAAAAGCAGGCACTGATGATGTTTTCCCGTCCCTGACTGCTACGGCGCCTCGCTTGCCCAGTTTAATCACGGCGCATTTTGCTTGTTGGCCCAGCTTTTGAGCAGCGCTTCTGACGGCGGTCGCACCAGTGTAGCGCAACGCCTCGCGCTCGTTGAGAAAGAGCACATCAGTTTGCGCAATTACTGCTCGAATGTCTGAACTCCACTTTCCTGAGGGGTCGGAATTTGGATCAAACGATGTTGTTAATCCCCCATCTCGCGCTGCTCGAAAAAGTTGCGCGAACGATGGTCGCATACCTGTTTGTAAGAAGAACGAGGTCATGTGCAGGTGGTCATTACTTTTCAAAAATGCCAACGGCACTTGTTCAACCGAAAAATCTGCGATAGCTCCGAGATAGGTCACCAGGGCGCGGTCTCGTGCGCCGCTTAAAGATACTGTCACGCCCGTTTTTAAATCAGACCGGCGCGAGACATGTTTTGTTGAGACTCCCGCGGCTCGCAACTCGCGCACGCAAAAGTCACCAATCTGGTCGGCACCTACCTGGCTTACAAAACTTACCTTGTGACCGAGCTTTCGAATTCCAGTGGCAAAGATCGCGGAAGCACTTCCAAGAACCATTTCGAAGTCTTTGGCCAGAATCTCATCGCCCATTTGCGGTGCTCCGCTGAGTCCCAAAGCCAAAAGATCGACATTTAATTCGCCGATTACGACGATTCTGGGCTTCGCTGATAACTCCATCTTGATTTGACTAGCGTCTTTCAAATATTATCAGCGCGCTTTTGATTGCTTTCGAATGCTTTTGGATTCTAATATAATGTTCCGACCAAAAGCAAAAAGATTCTTACGATCGGAAAGCGCGACTCAGTTACCAAGTAGCTGCCCTGTTGAGACGGAGCAAATAACAAATGGATGTTCTGGCCAAGTTGCTGGCCTTATCACCGGCTGAGAAAGAGGCGCGAGGTCTGGTTTACACTCCTCGAGAAATCTTTCAACAGCCCGAGACATGGCGCCGCAGTTACCAAAAGGTTGTCGAGCTGGCGCCTCTTCTGGAAGAGTTTCTCAAGCGCGCGGGCCTCGCCGACAAATCGAAAACTTTAGACGTCCGGCTCGTTGGTGCTGGAACGTCAGACTATATAGGAAAATCCGTTGCTGCTCTCTTGCAGCAGCGTTGGCGTTGCGACGTTCAATCGATTCCGAGTACCGACTTACTTACGAATATTGATGAGTATGTTGTTCCCGGCCGTTCTTATCTTTGGATCTCATTCTCGCGCTCCGGAGATAGTTCTGAAGGAGTAGCGGTCCTGGAGAATGCGCTCGACCGTTACCCTGAAATTCATCACCTGGTCATTACTTGCAACAAACACGGCAAGATGGCCTGTTCATTCTGGGACAGACCGAACCTTTTCAGCATTGTCCTTGACGACGCCGTAAATGACCGAGGCCTGGCGATGACCAGTTCATTTTCGAACATGGTCATTGTGGCCCAGGCGCTCGCTTATCTTTCCGAATTGGAGACATACTCAAGTATCGTTGACGAACTGACCGAAGCGACATCCAGGGCTTTGCCGTTGGCCGCCGAAGTGTGTGACTCGTTGGTGCAGGAAGGATCCTCAAGAGTCTGTTTCCTGGGAAGCGGTCCACTTAAGGGCGCGGCTACCGAAGCCGCTTTAAAGGTTCTGGAACTAACCGATGGGAAGATCTTTGGTTTCTCAGAGTCATTTCTCGGAATACGACATGGCCCACTCTCTGCCATCGAGCGCGATACCCTGGTGATCAACTTCATCTCCGGAAACGAACGCCGGCGAGCGTTCGAGCTGGACCTGGTCCACGAGATTTGTGAGAAGGGTCTGACGGCTAAAAGTTTGGTTGTTGTTCCGAATGAACTTGGAGTTGGCATGGGTCTTAACTTGATAAAACCGCCCATTTCATGGGGTTTTAGCAGCCAAATTCGAGATTTACACCGCCCGCCTGTAGATGTTTTGGTAGGGCAGTTGCTGGGACTCTTCGCTTCATTGCGAGTCGGATTAAAACCTGATAACCCGAGTCCTCACGGCGCGATCAATCGCGTAGTTTCACACGTTACGATCCATTAATCTTTAATAAGATCGCAGGCTGTCGTTAGACCAGAATGAGCTTGATTTCGCGCGAGCGGAGTTCGTCCTGGGTTTCAGCGGGGAGGCCGCGGTCTGTGATAATAACGTCGATATCCGACAGCGGAACAATTCGCGAAAGACTTCTCTTACCAAACTTACTCGAATCAGCCACGAGGATCGTCTCCCTGGCGATACGAGCCATTGCCTGATTGACCTGTGACTCTTCCACGTTTGGTGTGCTCAGCCCAAATTCCACGTCGCAGGCATCTACAGCTAGAAAAAGTTTGTCGGCTGACAGTTGACCCAGAATATCTTCGGCGAAGTGCCCAACCGCTGACAGCGAGTTCTGCCGGATCACACCTCCGAGCAAGATCAGTTGGATGTCCTCAGCATCGAACAGCTCCATTGCGATATTCAGGCCGTTGGTAATTACCTTCAAATCCTTTTTGTTTTTAATCTGACGGGCGATCTGTTGCGTTGTTGTTCCTGAGTCGAGAATTATGGACTCGCCGTCGTTGACCAGTGCAGCAGCCGCGGCCCCAATACGTCGTTTGTCCTCAGCGTGGAGCTCGGCCTTAATTTTTAACGATGGATCGACGCTTACCTTCGCAATTTTGACGGCGCCCCCATGTGCTCGGCGTACCAAACCTCGCTGGTGCAGATCCTTCAGGTCGTTGCGGATTGTCACTTCCGAGGTTTTAAAGCGACGACTAAGATCGACAACCGAGACTTGGCCCTGCTTTTCAAGGAGTTCCAAAATCCTGGTTCGTCGTTCTAAATTAAGCATAAGTGGTCACTTCAATTCGAGACTCTCGCGGTCTGAAAAGCAGGCGAAGCAAGACTGGCCGGATTATCCTCAAAGTGCCTGTCGTAATCAATCTAGCCGGATCCAAAAGCGCAAAGAAACGAAACTGAATGAAAGTCATTGGTTCTTAAGTGAGTTGTAAACGGCTCCCAGCGGGCCTGCTAAATCTCCGAGAGCAGCAGGAATTATCTGCACTTTGCTTCCGAGCGGTCGCCATTCGATTCGATCCATCTCTGTCGCGAGAGGTTCGAACAACGCCGCTCCGGCCCGTGAGATTCCGCCTCCGAGTATGACAACTTCAGGATCGAATGAATTGATTATCGAAGTAATTCCTGCCGCGAGTTGATGGATGGAGCGCAACCAGATCGCCGAGGCGTCTTTATCACCTTTGAGATGGGCCTCGACCAGTTCACGCGTTGAACTGAACCGATTCTTGGACCGGGTTAATAAGTTGTAGTTTCCAATCATCTCTTCAAGGCTACCTGGCGTTCCGACTATGTCCGGACCGCCGTCAGGGTTAAGAGAGATATGTCCCAGGTGGCCAGCCCTTCCTAGGTGACCCTTTAGCAATCGGCCCGCGGACAGGACCGCGCCACCTACTCCTGTACCGAGAGTTAACAGAACCACCTCACTGAAACCTTGTGCCGCGCCTTTCCAAACCTCGCCAAGGAGCGCAGCGTGAGCATCGTTAAGAACTGGAATTGGTCGCGCACTTTTTAATAGGTCCGTCCAGATAAGTCCCTGGAGTCCCTGCAACCGGCCTTGCATGTTGGCGATCGATAGTCCGTCTCGCGCCGCAAGGCCTGGCGAAGCGACTCCGATGTGGCTCGCCGGAAAGCCACGACCAGTTTGAATCTCATCGATCTTTTGGCGAATTGTGTTGGCCCATGCTCCTCCCTCGGCATCATCCGCAGTTTCAGCCGTCTGGTATTCGAGGACGTCGCCATCGTGTGAGACGGCAGCAATCTTGATGTTGGTGCCACCAAGATCGACACCTATTGCGTAAGGGCTGGTCATCGACGAACTTTCAAACTCCTTTTCTCCACCGCTTGTCGTCGTGGCGTAGCAACTCGAATTTTAATGAACCATCCGCGTTGCCAGGTTGCGCTGTGGCCCAGTTCACCGGGCGCCTGATTCCCGCCCTGGTTTCAATCTCGGCGCTGAGCTTAAATTCTTTTCCGTCGTAACCTTTTGGCAAAATAAAAGACGCTTGACGAATCTTGCCTGCAAAAGGCTGGCCTGCGTCGAGCGAGCCCTGCAGTTTGATCTGTCCATCAAGACTTTCCAATTTCAATCGCAAGTTACCAGGCACACCGGCGACGCCATCATTTGTGATCGCGACAATTAGTTCGTCAGTTCCGTATCGTTTTCGTTGCCAGATCCATGAAGGTCGCACTCGATAACCGAGCCGCCTTTGCAGAGTATCGAAACCTGAGGGGTAGCGTCTGTAATAGTTATTGAGATTGTCTGACTCGGTCCATAGCGACCAGTAATTGGCGCCCAGATCAAGCGTATGAAGCATCCATTTTTCCAGCACGTTTATGCCCGCTTCGTCTTTAGGAAGATACGATTCATCAACACTGTATTGGCGGTAGTATCCATCTTCCATCACGACTGGTAGCCATGGGGGTCGATTACTTAAAGCTTCAATTTGAATTGGCTCTTCGATGACGATACTGTCGGAACGCAACCAACAACCGGCTCTGACACACATGTCCAGCACTTCCTTGTTTCCAACGCTGCTTATATCAGGCTGAGTGTTGACAGCCAGTGGCACCTTTTTCCAAAGCTCTAACTGCGTGCGCGTCATTTCAAGCGAGGTGCGCGCGGCAGTCAGATAATCGGGAAACGGATTCGGCAAGTTGCTGGTGTGACCTTCTCCCCAGAAGCCGTACATCATCAAGTCAACAAATTCAATTAGCGGGTTATCGTCAAACTCTCTTGCGAGTAGCTGGTTTACTTCCTTGAATGCCGCCTGGAACTTTGGATGATCGTAACGTGGTTCGACGAAATCATCCTTACTACCATAAGTCTTTCCGATTTTTACAAGTGGTACTTGCTTCTGGATAAAGTCTGGTAACGCGAGCTGGCGTGGTTGTCCCTCGGTGTTCGACATTTGAACCCGAAAACCTACCCGCAGGTTATGACGTTTGGCCGCGTCCAGTGTTAAGGGGAAGATAGGATGAAGGTCGAGTTTGCCCGGCTGAGATTGAACATGTCGCCAGTCACAGCGAATGTACAGCACGTCAACGAAAGGAAGGCTCGCCATCTTCTCAACGTGTTGTTCAAGAGTTTCCTTACCCGCTCGAGCGGCGAGCGATGGACCGCCTTCCTCCCATGTATAACCGATGAGGCCCAGACCAAAATTCTTTACGGGTTTATTGGCTTGTGAGGTTACGAGGATTGTGTACCAACCTTCGTCTTGCTCAATTCCAAACGGTCCCTGGTTCAAACGATCCGGAGAAGTTGGACCAGGACCAAAATCATAGCCACTCCAATTGTGAGAAGGGACTTCTTGCGCTCTCGTTAGCGAAACACCCTCAATTAACCCGAGGGCAGCTCCGGCCTTGATGAAATTACGCCTGTCCATCGGTTGTTCCCCTTCGTCAAGTTAGAGTTTCGACAGCTAGTTGGTCTTACTAATAAGCTCGCGAATTGATTCGAACACCGAGTCCCTGATGGTTTGCACTTCTGCTTCTGATGGGGCTTCGGCCGAGAGGCGAATTATTGGTTCAGTGTTAGAACCGCGCACGTGTAACCACCCATTCGGTAGAGTTACTTTAACGCCATCGCTGAGATCCATTGGCGAGCCCGCGTAGAAACTACGGACCATCTTCAGTACTTCACCAATCTTGTGCGAAGGACAAGTCAATTTGTCCTTGATCATGTGAAGGGACGGA
>DATIBX010000788.1:0-5982 GCA_035457105.1 Pyrinomonadaceae bacterium | reverse complement strand
AAGGTTGATACGCCATTCGGTGAACCCTCAGATGCTTTTATCGTCGGTAGCCTCGAAGGTGAACGAGTCGCCTTCTTGCCTCGCCATGGTCGCGGGCACCGCTTTACACCAACTGAAGTACCATTTCGAGCAAACATCTATGCCATGAAGTTGCTCGGGGTCGAACGGATCTTGTCCGCTTCGGCGGTTGGTTCTCTGCAAGAGCAATACGCTCCTTTGGATATTGTTATTCCGGATCAGTTTTTCGACAGAACGCGGGCGCGTGCGAGAGAGTCGACCTTCTTTGGCGAAGGAATTGTGGCCCATGTCTCATTTGCGCATCCCGTGTGTGGTGCGCTCGGAGATGTATTACAAAAGTCTTGTGCAGCCGTTTCAGTCAAGACACATCGCGGCGGTACTTATTTATGCATGGAAGGACCTGCGTTTTCTACGGTCGCTGAATCGAATGTCTATCGTTCGTGGGGCATGGACATAATTGGCATGACCAACTTGCAAGAAGCAAAGTTGGCTCGTGAGGCAGAAATTTGTTATGCGACTCTGGCTTTAGTGACTGACTATGATTGCTGGCATCCGGCGCATGATGCCGTTAGCGTTGAGACAGTCATCGAGTACTTGAACAGGAACGTCCGAAATGCGCAACTGATCATGCGAGAATCCGTCAAGCTACTGAAAAATTCCGAGCGGACGTGTAAATGCGGTTCAGCTCTGCAGAACGCGATTTTTACGGCTCCGGCTCTTTGGCCCACGTCGACAACAAAAAAGCTCGAAGCAATCATCAAAAAGTACGATTCTTCAGCTAACTAAGTGGGAAAGGTGAATTATGTGGTTTAAATGCTTGATTAGCCTGGTTTTTGTGCTTTTGCTCGGCGTCGCCGTCTCAAATGTGCAAGCCCAGGGAACTGTCCGTTCCGGTCCGGATCCTTCGACCATCCGCGATCCAGAGCTCGAAAAAGATTCGTTGCACAATCTCGAGGTGGCTCGCAACTACTTCAAGCTCAAGAAGGCGTATGTCGCAGCGTTAAGACGGCTCGAAGAGATAATCGCCGGCAATCCAAACTTCTCACGAATTCAGGAAGTATTGTTGATGGCAGGGCAGAGCAGCTTGTGGCTCGCTGACGGTAAAGGAAAGCAAAAATCGGATCAGTACGTCACTTTTGACGGTGGAGCAAAACACACCTTAACTCCGGAACAGTTTCGCGAAATGGGACGCGGTTATCTGTCGAGGTTGATCTCTGACTATCCCGACAGTCCATTTGCCAAAGAAGCTCAGGACGAATTAAGCGCGCTCGGAAATCCGGCGCCTGCGAAACCCTAAATTAATGCTTTACTATCTTTTAAGCTCAAGGTTGATAAACAAATGTCTCTCCTCGTAGTCGGTTCAGTCGCGTTTGATGCGGTTGAAACACCTTTTGGAAAGTGCGAAAAGATGCTGGGTGGTTCAGCCTCACACTTTTCTATTTCCGCAAGCTTCTTCACCAACGTCAGTATTGTGGGCGTAGTTGGTGGCGACTTTTCTGCTGAGGACGGAAAGATCTTCGTCGACCACAACATCGGAACCAACGATCTCGAACGAATTCCCCGGGGAAAAACATTTCGTTGGAGTGGACGTTACGACTACGATCTCAATGTCGCCCGCACTCTCGATACACAGCTGAATGTCTTCGCCGACTTTAGGCCGAAGTTGTCGGACAAATCAAAAGCCTCGCGCCTGCTCTTTCTGGGTAACATCCAACCAGATTTACAGCGCGAAGTGCGCGAGCAAATGCCAAACGCAGAGCTAGTTGCGCTCGACACAATGAACCTTTGGATCGAGAACACGCGTGATTCTCTTTTACGGACCATCCGTGGTGTGCACGTTGTGATCATCAATGATGCCGAAGCGCGGCAGTTGACTGGAATTCCCAATTTGATCAAAGCAGCACACGAAATTCTATCGTGGGGCCCGCGGGCACTAATTGTGAAGCGCGGTGAATACGGAGCAGCACTGTTTACGGAAGACAATTATTTTGCGATTCCTGCGTATCCGCTCGAGTCTGTGTTCGATCCCACCGGTGCCGGCGATACTTTTGCCGGCGGCTTTATGGGTTATCTTTCCAGTCAGGAAAAATTGGACGAGTCAACCATGAGACGCGCGATGATTTTTGGATCGGTAATGGCCTCGTTTAATGTCGAAGAGTTTGGCACTGCACGAGTCCGGCGTCTTACCTACTCAGAAATTAACGAAAGATTTCTCGCGTTCAGAAAGATGACGCACTTTGATGAGATTCCTTTTGAACGAGCGACCCAATTGACGACCTAATTGTTGTGACATCAAATTAGTCAGACTGGGAGTAAAAATTATGATCTGTCCCGTTTGCGAATCAGAATATGAGCCAGGCATCGGTCGATGTCCCGACGACGATACACCTCTCGTTGAAAAACTTACGTCCGACAATGCTGTTCATGACAGCAGCGAAGCTCGCTATCTGGTGCTTCATAAACTCGGAATGCCAGCCGAGGCGGAAATGGTTAACGAGATATTGCAGAACAATGGGATACGCTCGATGGTGAAGTCAGGTGGTTCAGATATGCTTTCGCCGTTGTTATCCGCAACCTCCGAAGGCGCTGTGATTCTGGTAGATGAGCGCGATTTTGATCGTGCGCAAGAGATCTACAGCGCATTCTTTGGTCGCGATACAACGCCACTAACTGGTGGTATTACCGATGAAGAAGAATGAAGCGCAATCAAGTGTTGAGCCCATTGTTGTATTTATGACGACTGCGAACGGCGAAGAGGCGGCGAGGTTAGCTGAGTTTCTGGTCGGAGCAAATCTGGCGGCATGTGTACAAATCATGCCTGAGATAGAGTCAGTCTATCGCTGGCAGGGAAAAGTCGAACGGCAGTCGGAAGTGCTGCTGATCGCAAAAACGGACCGCGCGAAATTTGCCGAACTTGAACGCGAGGTTCGTGCGATTCATAGTTATGAGACTCCTGAAATAATCGCAGTCCCAATCGTTGAAGGTTCAAACGCTTATCTCGAGTGGCTTCAGCAAACTATCAACCCTGAACTCCGTCGCAGCGCGCCCTGACCACCGCTCTATCAACTTTAAAACCTAATTTCGTCCGAGATCCTGGTGTCTACGTGATTGAGGGTATTCTGACTGTTTCTAACAATCTCTACGACTTCTGACGGTGAGTCGGTCAGATGAAAAAGGCGCAGATCATGTTCAGCGATCTTACCGCCCGGTAAAACAAAGTTACCCATCCAGTCGAGTAGACCCTGCCAGTATTTTGAATCAAACAGCACTACTGGAAAGTCGCGAATCTTTCTCGTTTGGATCAAGGTAAGAGCTTCAAACAGCTCATCGAACGTGCCGAACCCACCGGGAAAAATTACAAACCCCAGGCTGTATTTCACGAACATCATTTTTCGCACGAAGAAGTACTTAAAGGTCAGACTGCGCGTTTGATAAGGGTTGGGCCTTTGTTCGAAAGGCAATTCGATGTTGCATCCTATCGAGAGACCGCCTGCCTCAAACGCTCCGCGATTCGCCGCTTCCATAATTCCTGGGCCACCGCCGGTGATTACGGCAAATCCTTCTTTGGCCAGGAGGGCTGCAGTTTCTTGTGCAGCCTGGTAGTCAGGATCGTTCGGTTTTGATCTCGCCGAACCAAAGATTGAAATTCCGCGAGATAACGTGGCAAGTTCATCGAAGCCCTCAACAAATTCTCCCATGATTCTGAAGACGCGCCACGTGTCCGTGTGCGTAAATTCATCGGGTCTCGGGCTCTCGAGTAGTTGCTCGTCCTGGGTACTGCCGGGCGGTAGTCGTGATGCTTTGTTTTGATCGTCCATTCTGTTCCAGTCCATCGCCAGATCGCTGATCTCAGGGCCATAAGGAGGTGGGTGAATAGTGTTGTCGTTTTAAGTTTCGCTGTAATCTGCGAAATCTGTGGAAGTCCGTCTTAAATACCCATGATGTTGTAGCCGCAGTCGACGTAGATGACTTCTCCGGTTATTCCGGACGACAACGAGCTGCACAGAAAGAGTGCTGTATTCCCCACTTCACCTGGCTCGACATTCCGGCGCAACGGAGCTCGTTCAGCGTGATGTTTGAGCATCGTAGAAAAATCCGAGACGCCGCGTGCCGAGAGTGTCTGTATTGGACCAGCGCTGATGGTATTGACCCGGATATTCTTTGGACCCATGTCGTTTGCGAGGTAACGAGTGCTGGCCTCAAGAGCGGCTTTAGCCACCCCCATCACGTTATATCCGGCTACGACCTTTTCAGCACCATAGTACGACATCGAAACGATACTGCCGCCATCCTTCATGAGCGGTGCGGCTGCACGCGCCAGCTGGGGCAGGGAATACGCACTAATCTCCAAGGCCGTCAAAAAGGCTTCGCGGCTCGTATCAAGATAGGTGCCGCTAAGTGCTTCGCGCGGCGCGAAGGCGATGCTGTGAATTAGGAAGTCAAGTTTTCCAAACTCCTGTCCAACTTTGCGAAACGTCTCGTCAACTTCATCCTGGCGAGTCACATCACAAGGTAGGAGCAAGGCAGATTTCATGGTTTCCGATGTCAAACTCTCTACGTTCTCTTTCAACCGGTCGCCCTGGTAGGTAAATGCGAGGCGGGCGCCTGCTTGATGAAGTGCTAACGCGGTGGCCCAGGCGATCGAACGCTTGTTGGCAACACCAAAGATGATACCAGTCTTATTTTCCAGCATGGTTTCCTTCAATGGTCTTTAATAGGGATTATCAGGTTAAGGGCAAGGCGCGCTGCTCCAGTATTAACGCCTCCATTGGGAAGCAGCCGCAGTGGAGACTGTGAATAAACTGCGGGTCCAGTCGCCACGAGCCTCGTCACAACTGAGGCTAGGAACACCTTCATTGGAAAGTTGCAACTCACGCGGCAGCAGATTCTGGAGCGTTCATCAAAGCTTTATATTCGCCGCTTTCCACCCATTGCAGAATTTCTGATACGCGCCAAACCGGAAAAGGATGACTTAGTCCAGAGGTGATGGCGTCAGCCCAGAATCGGTCCAGGGCTTTCTCGTCATAGTTTTTCTGAAAGTCTCGTGCCTGGGCCAGGAACTGATCGTAGTCGACTCGAGAAGCAAAAGTGCCTCCACAGAGTCTCATCATGGTTCGCCCAACTATATGCGGATCCTGTGTAACCAGTAAGGCGGCTCGATCGCATGACAGCTCGGCGCGACGAGCCCAGGACAGCAGAGCCGCACGCATGCTCATCGTTAGAATCTCTTTGACAATAAAAGTGAGCGGCGACGCGAGTACGGCGCTCTTGGCGAGAAACTCAATCAAACGGGCGGCGGTCAAATAAAGAACATGTTCGGAATGAATGTGGCCCACCTCGTGCGCGACCACGGCTAGCACTTCTTCATCACTCAATCGTTCGATCAATTGTGAATAGAGAACGATGATCGGGCGTTCAACTCCTCCCGTGAAAGCATTGACCACCGGATTCTGTTGCACAAATAATTCGGGCATGTCGACACCCAGTGTGGTGCAAGCAATTTGAAGTTTGGCGTAGAGATCCGGACATTGAGTGGGGGTGACTTTAACGGCGCTTGCCGTAAAGATCACACGAATCGCGGATTCACCAGTCACGGCGAGAAGTTTTTTCAAGGCTGAGTCAATTCCCGGAATCGCACGTAAAGCAGCGAGAGCGCGCCGGTCTGCGGGATGGATATATTCGTCTTTGTCGAGGCGCGCAAATTTTTTATGGGGAGCGTCAGACAAGGGCAAACGACAGCGCCCACAGCGAGCGTCGCCGGCATCAGGGCGAATTTGATTCCGTTGCCCGCAGTATCGACAACGAATCGAAGATGAGGAGTTATCTGTGGTTAAGTTTTCGTCAGCCATAGCTTAAATACTTTCGTCGATAGACCTTTCAAACAATTACGTTACGCCAATAATATCAGAACGGTTTCACTTTGGAGTGCGCCGGCCCGGCGGCGCTTTTTAGGACCCTTTCCGT
>DATIBX010000787.1:0-4103 GCA_035457105.1 Pyrinomonadaceae bacterium | reverse complement strand
TGCTCTTAACTAGACTCGGGGATTCTATGAGCAGGCTGGTTAAGTTGGCAAGAAACTCGAGGACAACTTGAGTTTGGCGTTTAATCCGGCAGCCAGTCGAAGGAGGGGGCAAATTCGATTGGGGAGACAGGTGGGTGTCTCGAGCTGGATTTGGGATCCTCACCCCGGCGGCCTTCGCCAACCTTTGCGTCTCGGGGTACTTCGCCCAGTTTAACTGGACCTGGGACGCAAAGTCGGCGGAGCCGGAACCCACCGGTCGATGACTCCACGACACAAAATCACCCATAAAGTCATTGGAGAATTATCAAACGATATTTGAGAATTACTATTTCGATTCAGCCACGCCCCCTACTAAAACGAAATAGAAATTCTTAGTAATTCTCAAATATCAATTGATAATTCTCCAATGATTTCAACGCCTGAACGCAACGATGGGCTTAGAGCCTCGCCCAGACAGTCCCTCAAATTTCATATTCAGCTCCCCCAATCTTATCCCCTTCGACTTGGACTTTTGGTCTCACCCCGCTCCTGCTGCTATCCTGTCTTGCTTTATTTATGTCCCAAGCAAATGCTCAGCTCAAGGAACGGGTCCGCGCGTTCTGGCAAGAAAATCCCTGCGGCACCAAATTCGCCGATGCCCCGCCCGGATCAAAACGGTTCTTCGAGCTCGTCGACCAGCACCGCTACACCAAAGAATGGCACATTCCTCAAGCCGCCAACTTTGCTCAATCTAAAAACCTCCGCGTCCTAGAAATCGGATGTGGACTCGGAACTGATGGCGCTCAGTTCGCCAAAGCTGGAGCCGATTACACTGGAATCGACTTGACCGAAGCAGCCGTCGATCTATCTCGTCGCCGTTTTGCACTCACCAATCTAAAAGGATCATTTCGTACTGCTGACGCTGAGCAACTCGATTTTCCTGATGATAGTTTTGATATCGTCTATTCACACGGTGTTCTTCATCACACTCCGGATATCTCCAGAGCGATCAACGAAGTGCACCGCGTGCTTAGACCAGGTGGCCGCGCAGTCGTTATGCTCTATCATCGAGACTCGTACAACTATCGCATCAACATCTCTGTGTTGCGCCGGGCCGGCGTCAAACTGCTCAAATGGAATGCAGGCGTAAAGTTGGTCCAACTAATTACCGGTGAGCCCGAGTCATCTTTGCGCGAACATGCAAGACGCTTGAATACAGACAATTCTTATCTCAGTTCAGAAGAATTCCTTAGTCAGAACACAGATGGAGCGGGAAATCCCCTGGCCCGAGTCTATTCGCGTTCCGAAGCTGCAAAGCTCTTCCGTAACTTTTCGCAAACTGACATCAAGATCCATTTCCTGAATAAACGATGGGTTCCCCTTGTCGGGCCACTTTTACCCCGAACTTTGGAATCAAAACTGGCCGAGCGTTGGGGCTGGCATCTCTGGATCTACGCGACAAAATAGACATGAAAAATATTCTCGTTACCGGTGGCGCAGGTTTTATTGGCTCTCACCTGGTGGACCAGCTGCTCGCCACCAACGTTGAGAGCGTGACGGTCGTCGACGATTTTAACGACTTCTACTCTCCGGAAATAAAAAGACAAAATGTTGCCGCCCATCAGCATGACGCGCGCTACAAACTCTTCCAGCTGGATATTCGTGACCGTCAGGCGCTCGAAAAAGTATTCGCGCAGTCGGACTTCGATTGCATCGTACATCTTGCGGCGAGAGCCGGCGTACGACCGTCATTAACTGATCCGCTTCTTTATAGCGAAACAAATATTGATGGGACGGTGAACCTGCTCGAGTTCGCCCGTCGTGCAAACATAAAACAGTTCGTGTTTGGCTCATCTTCGTCTGTCTACGGGATAAACGCCAAGGTTCCTTTCAGTGAACAAGATGAGATTCGCCAGCCAATTTCGCCCTACGCCGCGACCAAAGCAGCGGGCGAGCTCATCTGTCACACCTATTCCCACCTTTATGAAATAAGGTGTGTCTGTCTGCGATTTTTTACTGTGTATGGACCAAGGCAGCGTCCCGACCTCGCGATACATAAGTTTGCGAGGCTTATCGGTGAAGGAAAGGCGATCCCCGTTTTCGGCGACGGATCAACGCGTCGAGACTACACCTTCGTGGACGACATAATTAGCGGTGTCATGGCGGCCATCAACTACACTGGAAGTAATTACGAAGTATTCAATCTCGGCGAGTCCCGAACCGTCGAGCTGCGCGAATTAATCTCGTTACTTGAACAGCAGCTCGACCGGCATGCCATCATCGACCGGCAGCCGCTGCAGCCAGGTGATGTGCCGCAAACCTACGCGGATATTTCTAAGGCGCGAGAACTGCTCGGATACCATCCGCACACCCAGATTGAAGAGGGAATACGCTTGTTTGTTGAGTGGTTTCGATCCCACAGCTAGAATGGGGACTGGAAACAAGTACGACTTGCACGTCTCCCCTATTAAGGAGAAGCTTCGGACAGATTTAGGCATGGCATACACCGCAAACCTGACAAATCAAGCACTTCCAAAGGAAATGGAAGAGCACACCTACCCGATCATGTATCAGATTGAGGGCAGGCACTGGTGGTTTGTGGGGCGGCGGCACATCATCTCCAGCTTTCTTTCAAAGCTGTTCCCAGGTCATGAAGCATCCAAACCAGCGATTCTCGATGTTGGGTGCGGTACTGGCGCGAACCTTGAATTGCTCGATCAATTTGGAGCCGCCCAGGGTGTCGACGTTTCTGCGGACGCTCTCGACTTTTGTCGGCAGCGCGGACTTGAGCGTGTGCGACAGGGTGCAGCCGAGAACCTTCCCTATGAGAATGGGACATTCGATCTGGTCACCGGACTTGATGTCGTCGAACATCTTGATGACGACCTTGCGGGCTTGCGAGAAATGCATCGCGTTTTGAAGCCGGGCGGTCGCATCCTGTTGTTTGTGCCTGCGTTTATGTTTTTATGGGGAGTTCAAGACGACATAAGTAATCACCGGCGACGCTACACATTGAAGGAGTTGAAGCAGAGAGTTGCAGAGGCAGGATTTGAAGTCGAGCGTGCTTCTTATGCCAACATAAGCTTTTTCATGCCGATTCTGCTGGGAAGAATGGTGATGCGAGTAACAGGATTGCGTCCAGCATCGGAAAACAACCTAACAGTCAGCGCCCTGAATAAACCATTGGGAATGCTACTTGGCGCGGAACGGTTCTGGTTGCGACACTTCAATTTACCTTTTGGAGTCTCGGCAATTTGCGTCGCGCGGCGACGTTAGTTCTCGTCCATAATGAAAATGAAAATTCTCGAAGCACAGGAAACTTTGTCGTCCGCATACGATTCGGCGGTAGACAACCGGGCTCCGGAGATTTCCGTGTTTCTTCCTGTCTTCAACGAGGAACCTAATCTTCGGCCATTACATGCCAAGTTGGACCAGGCATTACAGGCTCTTAACCGTTCGGCAGAAATTGTCTATGTTGACGACGGCTCGACTGACGGAAGTTTGAAGATATTGCGTGAACTCGCGCAGCGAGATCCACGGGTGAGAGTTGTCGCACTCAGAAGGAATTATGGCCAAACAGCAGCGATGGCAGCCGGGATCGATGCGGCGCAAGGTGAGGTCTTAATTCCAATGGATGCCGACCTGCAAAACGATCCGGCTGATATCACGCGCCTGCTAGACAAACTCGACGAGGGATATGACGTGGTCTCCGGCTGGCGTAAAGATCGTAAAGACAAGATGGTGTCGCGCAAGATCCCGTCGATGCTTGCCAATCGACTCATCTCATGGATTGGTGGTGTACCACTACATGATTACGGGTGCTCGCTGAAAGCTTACCGGCGGGAATCGTTGCAGGACGTTCGTCTGTATGGCGAGATGCACCGTTTCATTCCCATCTACGCTTCGTGGGCCGGCGCGAGAGTTACCGAAATCCCGGTGGAGCATCACGCTCGCACGATGGGTAAGTCCAAGTACGGAATCGAGCGCACTTTGAAGGTCGTGTTTGACTTGATGACGATCAAGTTCATGGCTTCGTACCAAACCAAACCGATCTACGTATTCGGGTCGTTCGGCATGCTTGCCTTTGCAATTTCTTTCCTGGCCGGCCTCTACGCCATATTTTT
>DATIBX010000786.1:0-2514 GCA_035457105.1 Pyrinomonadaceae bacterium | reverse complement strand
CCGCAGTCAGAGTAGATCATCCGCAGACTTCAGGATCTTCCGGAGTTAATTAGAGCCGTACCTGGGTTGACGACTATGTTGAAAACGGTTCCATCCTCTCCAAACTCTCCAAAGACCGGGAGCTTGCCGGCATCCATCGCCTTGATTGTAGGGCGACCGATATGTGCAAAGACTAGTTTCTTGATCTTATATTTCTGAGCATCACTTGCCACTTGTTCAACGGAGGCATGACCACCAACTCCTCCGCGAAAAAGAATTGGGCGGCTCCATCCGGCAGCTTCGGCAAACATGAGGTGTGCTCCCTTGGCCCAACTCGGAAACAGCAAAAATTCCGGTGCCCAGACAATCTTCTTTCTGTAAAACCGGATCGCGTAACCATACGTCTCATGAGAAGTGTGGATAACATTGTGAGGCGTGATAGAAACTGGATCTGACGAATAGCGACTTACAATTGGTTCAAGGCCTCGTGGTCGTGCCAACTCTCTAATCTCTCGGATCAGTTCTCCACGGTTATCGGTGACGAGCCAGACCGCGATCTCTCGTTTTGGTTCTGCGCGCGGCCCACCGTCAATCATCACGCGAGCGGTGCCGCATTCCACGAGCAATCCCGCGGGCGCATATCGCGGCGAGTTCATCGCGCCGACCCCGAGAAGAGTCAGTCGCAAACTTTTTACCTTCATTCCTCAGATCATAATAGTACGGAAAGAGGAGTGCCGAGATTTGGGCCTCTCGGCGCTCCGCATCAGAATCAAGTATCAGTGATCGGCCTCCCGATCTATTTGGCCGCTGCCGCCTGTGCCTTGGCCGCGTGCTCGCCTTGTTTGATCTCCAGTAGGCGTTTTTGAGGTTCGCGTGCCGGCGCTTGCAGAGTTATTTCAAGTACGCCGTCGTTGAACTCAGCCTTCGCTGTTTCGGTCTTTGCACCTTCCGGTAACGGTATCTGACGGAAGAAACTGCCATAACTGCGCTCGCTTCGATAGTAGCCTTCGCGCTTCTCTTCCTTCTCCTCTTTTCGTTCTCCGGAAATCGTAAGAAGACCTTCAGTCAATTCCACTTTGACGTCCTCCCGTTTCAAACCGGGCAGATCCGCACGCACAATAAAGTCTCCGTTCTTTCGCAGAACTTCGATTTCCGGCACCCAGCCAACATGTTCAAACTCCCTGGTGAACGGAAAGAACTCTCTTCCGAAAAGACTCGGAAAGCGAAAACCTTCAAATTCTTCAAAGAGTCGTTCCATGTCGGTCGCAAACCGGCGCATAAACCCAAAAGGCGTGGCAGCTGTAACCGGCTTCGTTTCCGTCTTGGCCAGTTCAGTTGATTGCTCCTTGGTCTCTTTCTTCTCTTTCATGATTTCTTCCTCTCATTCGTGATTAAGCCGATCGACACAAGCATTCGTTTGCCTTGGTTACCGGCTAATTAAAAGTACGGATCGATCGTCAGATGGTCCCTGATCTCGATTACGCCAGGAGCGTGACTAATCGATCCGACAACTGCCCGTTTTTCTTGCCAGGAGTGAACCCGACCGAACAGGTCGACCGCTCCATTGTGAACTTCGATTCGCAAGCGCTCGGCCTGACGATCTGCTCGGCACTCGAGGGCATCCTCGATTTCTTCACGCAGTTCCTCCACGTTTACGTGAGCCCGCGTGATAGTGATCTTGTTAATCACGCCAATGACACCCGCCAGGCGTAAGACTGCCCGTTCGGCATCCTCTTGTTCACGCCACAGATTTACTTCTCCTTTTTGCACACTACGACTCGGAATCTCGGGTCAAAGAGATTCTTGTGGCGACTAGAACGTTTTGATGGCTGGCCTAGCTGCCAGCCGTCGCTTGCGCCTGCAACGGTGAACGATGCTGACAGATCGACTTGTAAGTGTTCACTACATCACCGTAGGACAGCTCGGGCGCCTTCTTCTCTTTCGGCTCGTCCGCCTTGAGAACCACATCATTCATCGACAGAATGCCCTGTAATGTTCCATCAGCCGCGATGACCGGAAGCCGTCTCACTTTATTCTCCTGCATGATTTCCAGCGCGCTTCGAATGTCCTCTTCAGCCTTACATGCATAGACGTCGCCCGAAATCACGTCCTCAACAGCGAGGTTCGACAATCTCTGGTTTTTCAGATTGGCTGCCATGCAGATGTCCCGGTCAGTAATCAAACCAACCACTTTCCCTCCCTCAGCAACCACCGGAAGAATCCCACAATCGTTGTCCCACATCAGTCCTGCCGCTGCCGACAAGTTGTCGCCCAACGTGCAGACCTTCGGGTTCGTGCTCATCACTTCTTTAACTTTCATTGCCACTCTCCTTTGACTGTGTACTTCATTGGACGCAACGAATGTGCCTGCGTCATGCCACTGAAAAGCTGACAGGTATTAAGCGAGACCCCTTTCTGTGTGAAAGTTTTCGCTAGGTTGGGGAAAAAACCCGCTATCGAAGGGGTCCAAAAACCCTAAACAGCGATATTCCGGTAACGCTCGACGGAATTGAGCGGGCATATACATTGCAGTGA
>DATIBX010000785.1:0-5113 GCA_035457105.1 Pyrinomonadaceae bacterium | reverse complement strand
CGACTTTTGGCTTCGACACCGGAATTGCCCCGGAATGTGTCTCCGGAATTGGTTCCTTACCAAAAGAGATATGACACTTGGTACAAACAAACTTCGGGTTCTTTTTCCTCTGGTCAATTTCAAAATTCAGAATTCCGCCATCATCAAGTGTGGCTGTGATGTGACATCCATCGGCGCCACCACATGATTTCACAGGTACCTTCAGGGTCTTTGAATCCACCGTATTAAAATTTGGATTAGCGGCGTTGTGGCACATCAGACAGCTCAAGTCTGGATGCTCACCTCCTTCGTGCCTAAACCCTCCCGATGAAATCCGTCGCGACCATCGGTTCAGTATCAACTGATCAGTGATGCCCATCTCAGCGGCCAGCTTGACATCGAAATCGACTGCTAATTTGTTTTCAGTAGTCATCAGCTTATGACAAACGTTGCAGTCCTTTGGTTCAGGCGCAACGCCCGAATCGGCGTTGTGACAACTAAAACAAACCGTATGACTGTTGGGGATAGTCTTGAAGGTACCTTTCTTCAGCCAGAAATTATCACCCAGGTTCTTCGGCGGTTTTGTCACAAATTCTTCGCTGGAATTGCCCTGTGGTTGGTAAGTGGAGTGACAGACTGGACAACTGGCAGGCGGTTTCTCCTTCTTTGTTTCCTGCAGCGACGCAGTTACAAACAAAGCGTGTTTTCTCATGTAGGTGGGCTCGCTTAACTGGCCCACAACATCGATGTGCTTGTCGTGTGGAAAACCAACAACGAACTCCGAAACAAACTCGCGTCTTTTGAGCTTAGGATCCGTCAAATCACCGAGGCTCGGAAAAAGCCAACGTGCCGTATCGCGGGGAGTCACGGCAATATGACAGTTTGAGCAAATCGCGGGTGCTGGTCGTTGACGCATGAAGAATTGTTCACGGTGACAATTCAAACAGGAAGCGTGCTCTGGAAAATCAGCAACGTCGGGAAAGGCTGTATCGCCAGTTCGTACGGTCTTCCAGTTCTTCGAAGGCACTTTATGACACGAGTTGCAAGCCAGTTTTTGCGCAACGAAGTGGGTTTGGTGCGAGAACTTTGTGTAATCGACCGCAGGTTTTTTGGGGGTTGCTTTCTTTTGCGACCGACGAGCAGACTGCCGGCGCTGCGATGGGCCACCATTGGATGCTGTTGCCCATGCTAGACAGGACGACGAGAATAGGACCACAAGGAGCGTCAAGACACGGAACAATTCTCTGGAGTGAATAATCATTGAGCTCATGTTTGTCAGGCCCGGCGTGCGGCGCGATATTTTCAGCTTTTATGAATCCCGAAGGACCAGTCGTTCCGCGTTAACGCTTAGCGCACGAACATGCTCCAGGAAATCAGATCCCGCTGTAATAGAGATTAAATTCGACAAGGATACTTGAGAATACTTAGTAATACTATTTTCCTATTCTGTCGCAGACTGCCGACTTTCGATTTGCCGAATCTTAAGGTAAACGAGCAACGCCAAGAATAAAATGAATACCAGCGACACGGCGAGCCCGCCGCGCCTGAACCTCCGTTCCGCCAGTGCGTCTAAACCGGCTTGATAACCCTTGCTTGAGACCTCGAGCCCTGGCCCAATGATCTTTTCAACCTCAGCTGGGGAAGACGAATGAATCATCACGCGCGCATGGGTCAAAGCGTCGGTTGCGTTTTTTAGTTCAAACTTGGGTTTGCTTACCTCCATTCCCGCGCGTTCGGCTCGATTAAGAATTGAAGTCGATTTGTCGATGCTTGCGATCAGGTCGTTGATACGCGACCGCATCATTCCGGCCGCGATAAAGCCCTTGTCACCCGCATGATGGCACCCAGTGCAAAGCGTTCCTTGCTCAGTTCCAATCAACTGGTCGCTTGGCTTCGCAATCGCGTGATTGCTATGACATGTGACGCATTCGGCAAGCTGCTTCTGGTCAAATGCTGCCTTATGTGGACTCGTTTGAAATAATTCCGCCTGCCGTGCGTGACACTGACCGCAGACGTTCGCAACCGAAGCGATCCCGGGAGGTGTCGCTCCATGGTTGCCATGACAATCGTTGCAAGTAGGCGCCGATAGATCCTGTTTCTCGTTGAGCGCTTGTGCGTGAACGCTCGACTTATATTTTTCAAACTGGTCCGTCGGGATTCCGAAGCTGCGCATAAGGTTCGCGTCGGCATGACAACCTGCGCAAGTTTGCGCAACGTTCAGCGGATATACTGTTGACAGCGGATCGTTAACGGCGCGGATCCCGTGAACGCTATGACAACTAACACACGTCGCCACGCGTTCTTCTCCCGCCTGCAGCAACTTCCCGTGCACACTGGTGTAATACTCGCGCTCCTGATCGACCCTTAAGCTCGGATTGAATCTCTTCATGAGATTCGCGTCGCTGTGGCACTTCCCGCAGTACGCGGGGATATCGAGCTTCTTTGGCTTTCCGAGATAACCTTTCCGAGGATCTTTTGCACCTTCCTTGCTGTCGTCATTGGGATCGCCGCCATGACAATCATTACAAGACAGTCCTCGCGAACCATGGATGTCATTGCCGAACAGTTTGGCCGGCGTGCTGAGTCGCGGATCGTCCAACCGTCGATGGCACTCAATGCAAGAGCTCTTTTTCTGCGCCTCAGCCGCCGTGAAGAGTGCCAATACCGCAATTAACAAAAACAATAGTCGGGGTAGCGTGCCAAGTCGGTTTGACCACGACGGCCAAAACGACGTCATGGACCACCTATCGCCCCTGCAGTACGATCTACGTGCCTGGCGTTTCATAACCATTCACAAAGCAACTGCTCCCGGATCACTCCAAATCGTCACGTCACGTATCCGACGATTGTCATCACAATGATGTAAAGGAGCGCTACAACACCCAAAAGGTTGAAGACCATCCTGCGGCGGTGGTTTTCGAAAGGCCTGTCAACGAATGGCACGACAAACAACAATAGCGCCACAGCATTGAAGGCCAGGATGCCAAGGACTTCGCCATCAAATTTCCAAATCTTTGCGGGAAGCATCTTCAGAGTCTGAAACATGAAGAGGAAATACCACTCCGGCTTGATACCTTCCGGGGCCGGGGCAAACGCATCGGCTTTCTCACCAAGTTCCCAGGGGAACAAGGCGGCCAACGCAGCCAAAACTCCGATCGCCAGAATCCAACCAATCAAATCGCGTAACAAGAAATTTGGAACGAACTTCATTTTCTTCACCGGCTGGCCCGATAGGCTGGGTGGTACGCTCATGCCGTGAAGTTGGACCAACATGACGTGAAGGCCAATGAAAACAGTGGCGGCCGCAGGTAGCACTGCGACGTGAAATCCATAGAAGCGAGTCAGCGTTGCTCCCGTGACATCGTCGCCGCCCCGAAGAAACCTCAGGATTGGGTGGCCAACGACAGGGACTACGCCGGCGATCTCCGTGCCTACCTTAGTTGCAAAAAATGCCAGCTTGTTCCAGGGAAGCAGGTAGCCGCTGAAACCAAAACAGATGACAATGAACAGAAGCACTACACCGCTTACCCAGGTGATTTCGCGCGGGGGATAATAGGCACGTAAAAAGAAAACGCTGAACATGTGAATGAACAGGGTCGCAATCATCAGGTTTGCTGACCAGCTATGAATGGATCGAATCAGCCAACCAAACTTGACCTCCGTCATGATGAACTGAACGCTCTCGAAAGCATTTTCAGAACTGGGGCGGTAATAAAGGAGCAGGAGTATGCCGGTGACAACCTGGACCGTGAAAAGAAACAGCGTCATGCCGCCGAAGTAATACCAGATAGCATGGCGGTGAATAGGAACTTCTTTCTTTTTCGCCAGCTTGGCGAGGGAACTGATCGCCAGCCGGTCGTCGACCCAGTCTTTAATTGATTGCATGCCTCACGACTCACGATCTCGTGACAACGACATCATCACCGCGAGTATTGACTTTGAACTCCTCCAAAGGACGCGGCGGGGGCCCACCGATATTTTGGCCGCTCAAGTTGTATTGACCGTTATGACAAGCGCACCAGATTTGTTTAGTTTCCGGGCGATACTGGACGATACATTCAAGATGCGTACAGACAGCTGAAAACGCTTTGAATTCTCCGCCCGCAGTGTGCACCAGAATGCCGGGTTTGTTTCCGAATTTGAAGATCTTCCCTGCATTCGCTGGAATCTCGCTAAGCTTTGCCGCGACCACTGAGTTTTCCCCGGACTCAACAATCTGAGGCGGCTGCATAAACCGGAAGATTGGATAGACGATGGCTGCAAAGGTTGCGACGGCGCTGGTGCCCAGTAGATAGTCAAGAAAGTTGCGACGAGTAGGGCGAGAGCCGGCGATTTCGGATCCAGCCTCTTTGTCCGAGAACATTTCCCAGTGCCCTCGCTTCCTAGAGTTTTTGAGAAAGCTGCAGTATCGATCCCTGGTTCGAGGTTATATAAACCAACTCCAGCCGTAGTCGATGCTATGGCTGGAGTTTAAATCTGGGCCAATAAAACGGGGCCTGTACTACTCTCGTCGGCCGATGTAGATCCGCAACGAAGTGTATGGCAGATGAGCATGGTAATTTTGGGGCCGTGGCCCAACCAGCGTACTTTCGTTGTAGTTGTAGTACTGATAGCCGAAATTCCAGTCGAGGCGCCGGTTGATCTTGATTGCCAGGCGGCCTTCCGGTGATTGGTAGGTCATTGGATATGACGAGACGAGAGTACCCGGCGTTCCTGTCGGGTTGGCAAGTCGATTACCCTGGCCGTTATCATCGTTAACTCTGTAAGCAGTAAATAACGTCACTCGCGGTGCTAGGCGTATCGTTGTATCGATATAGAAGAAATTGTTCCGCACATAATAGAGACTGCGACCAAGCGGATGGCGAATACTATTAAAGAAATAGTCGACCACTGCATCGCTGTTGAGCCAGTTGTAGTTGTAACCGGCATTAACCGAAAAACGCGACGACGGATTCCAGTCGAGAGAGGTAGTGAAGATCCGCGACTTACTTCTCACCCCAAAATCCTCGAGTGAGACACCGGCAATCTCAGAGGGGTTAGCGTTATTCCTTGTGATTACAGCGACGTTAAAATTGATTTTGTTGGTCGGAGAGTACCTGCTCTTTCCGCGTATGTTCAGATAGTCGTAATTTCC
>DATIBX010000784.1:0-3244 GCA_035457105.1 Pyrinomonadaceae bacterium | reverse complement strand
AGAACTCCGTTTCGGTGTCACTTCTCCGCTAGTCGATCTTATCTTTGGAACTTTCCGGCCAGTCCTTAACGAGTCACACCGTGCCACAAGACGCGCGAGCTGAACCTGAAGACACGAAAGTTGTGTTCGTGGTTGAACCTTCAAAAGCGATCGAGGTGGACAGTAAGGTTGTCAGAACTTCAGTGGACCACCCGTGAACTTGCGGTGTAATCAGGAATCAGCGGGGTCCACCACTCCAACCACTCGTGCGCCAGATTTGCTTGACTGCCGATCTTTCTCACTCTGCTGAGATATCGGTACAGAAGTTCATCAGTAATCTGATCGGTTCGCACAGAAAGTGATCTGTCGGTAGTCAAGCGTGCTGCAGTGCGCCCAATGCTGATTCGTACAAAGGGGTCACTCGCTTTCAACATTTCTGGCAAGATCGTATTCAAGTCGTCGCTCGTTAAAATGCGGAGGTCAGCCGCGGACCATAGTCCTCTTGCTCCCCAGTCGCGGACCTTCGCGTCGGGGTCGTTAACCAGTCGTTCGAACGCAATGTACGCTACGTCTTTCCTGCGCCACCCGCTGATCGAATAGAGGATGATCATTCGGACCTGAGCATCATCATCGTTTTCCACCATTTCCTGGTACCGCTCAAATAGCGATCGCTTCTCCTCAGCCAGCGGCCTTCCCATCAGTACTCCCTGGGCTCTTAGTGTTGGGTTGTCCGCCTGCAATAACTGCAAGACTTCTTTTTCCAGCACAGATTCGTCAACAACCAGGGCAGCCATTTGGGCGAGATAATAGGAGATGTAATCGTCGCGTCGCAGTTCATCAAGTGTCGCCAAATAGCGAGTGGACTTGTCGGGAGGTGGCGACGTTGTGAAGTAATAGTGAATCGAGTGGACGATGCCTAATTTGACGCCAAGCGCATCAGTCTTCCAGATACCATGTTCATCATGTAGATCTGCAAAGCCTCCTTTGGCCCAGGCCACCAGGTTATCCAAAGGCGCGTTCGTCCTTGATTCCTTTAGATGGCCGATGATGATTTTGACGGGTTCTGGCCCAACCATCTTGCGGTTTAAATACTCTTCCAAACCATAAAAGGTCGATGTCTGCTGGGCTCGAAGATGAGGCGCTGTCGAGCTGAGGAGTAGCACGAGCACAGCTGCCGTTGAGAGTTTTTGAAAAATCATTTTAGTGACTCCCGAGAGATGGCTTGCGAGAAGCGTGTTCGTCTTGGTTGCTGATGATGCACCACGCCCACGGATAATGGAACTTGCCAGAGTGGGGTGGGGCCGACTTCAATTTTCTCCTAACTGGGCGCTAACTAGAAAAGACCACCGGCTTCAGCCGCGTGGTACTTCAACTTTGACAGTAGGGTTGGGAGGAACACGAAAAGTAGCAACACTAGGTGAAAGTTGAAAAGATCCTCTGTTCTGTTTACAAAAATCACTCTCCGGAGCGATCCTTATCACTCGCAACCATGACCTTCCAACAACAACCGCCGTCCCTGGGTAATCAATACGACGACGACCTGGCACTCAAGTCGTACCTGCGACGTGTATTGCCAACTGACGTTCTTCACGATATCGAACCGGAGCTCTCCGAGTTGGGCAGGCTAACAGGCGACCAACTCTATCAAATGCAACTCGCCGATCGCATTAATGAACCAATACTTACGCACTTCGATGCCTGGGGAAATCGAATAGACAAAATTGAACTCACACCTCTGTGGCGCGTCGCGGAAAAACTAGCTGCTCAGCACGGTCTGGTAGCTACAGCTTATGAACAAAAGCATGGCCGTTACTCACGTATACATCAATGCGCACTCGCCTATCTCTTCACCCCTTCGACAGACATCTATAGTTGCCCTCTCGCAATGACAGATGGCGCCGCACGCACACTACTCGTCTCAGGAAACAAAGAGCTGAGTGACCACGCAATACCACATTTAACGACGCGCGATCCCGACCAGTTCTGGACCAGTGGACAATGGATGACCGAGCTAACTGGTGGTTCAGACGTCGGGCTAACAACAACTGTCGCCAAAATGGAAGAAGGTCAGTGGAGACTGTACGGAAGGAAATGGTTTACATCGGCCACAACTTCTCAAATGGCACTGACGTTGGCACGCCCCGAAGGTAACCCACCAGGCGGCCGTGGGCTCGCGCTGTTCTACCTTGAGATGCGCGACTCCGACGGAAGCCTGCAAAACATCCGCATTGAACGACTCAAAGACAAACTCGGTACCCGCAAAGTACCCACCGCTGAACTAACCCTCGACGGAACGCCTGCGCGACTCGTTATGGGCACAACAGATGGCGTCAAGAATATCACCCCATTGCTAAACATCACGCGCTTGTGGAATGGAATCAGCGCAGCCGCATTAATGCGACGAAGCCTTGCGCTCGCAATTGACTATTCACGCAAACGTGTTGCGTTCGGTGCTCCATTGTCAGAAAAGCCGCTTCACATAGACACGTTAGAAGGAATGCAAGCGGAGAGTGAAGCCGCGTTTCATTTCGCCTTTTTTGTTGCCGAGCTAACAGGACGATTGGAGTCTAACGAGATCACTGAAGACGAAACACTTCTTCTCCGACTGCTGACTCCACTAATGAAATTGACAACGGCTAAGCAAGCAGTTGCTGTTACCAGTGAAGCACTCGAAGCATTTGGCGGTGCTGGTTACGTCGAAGATACCGGGTTGCCAGTGCTGCTTCGAGACGCCCAGGTATTACCGATCTGGGAAGGCACGACAAATGTTCTGGCCCTCGATGCCCTGCGAGCATTAGGCACAGACGATCATCCGCTGGAATTATTCAAGCGTGAAGCGGAACGCTGCAGTGCCAACACGGATAATGATCTAGTGAACGTTATTCGAAGTGCGCTGACTCACGCGGAACGATGGTTAACTCAAGCGCGCAAGAGCGGTGAATTGGAAGCAGGGGCACGCCGGTTTGCTTTGACCTTAGGTCGAACAATGGAGTTGGCGTTGTTGTGCCGTCAAGGATCGTCATCTGCGAGCAGATTCGCTAGTGAAGGCGTAGATCGAATCAGCTTCCGCTCGGCTTAACTTGCGCACAGCAGCGCAGCTAATCTGAAATCCTACC
Organism: Pyrinomonadaceae bacterium; assembly: GCA_035457105.1. Classification (GTDB taxonomy): domain Bacteria; phylum Acidobacteriota; class Blastocatellia; order Pyrinomonadales; family Pyrinomonadaceae; genus PSRF01. The sequence continues at coordinate 149 of DATIBX010000784.1, read as the reverse complement.
AACGGCAGTTGGTAGATTCTTCAAGTCCTCTCTACCACCACCACTTCCCGTTGGTAGGATTTCGAAGCAAAGTGAGCCTTAGTTCTCTCTCCGTTGTGAAAGCATCCCCACATCCGGACTTCCATTCCAAGAATCTGCCACAAAACCTT
>DATIBX010000783.1:0-12377 GCA_035457105.1 Pyrinomonadaceae bacterium | reverse complement strand
AAAATGCAAAGGATAAGACCACTATGAGAAAAGGACTACTCATCCTGCTTGTTTTGTTTTCCAGCCTCAATGCTGTTGCTCAAGAGATAAAGTCCCCAAATGGAAAACTATCATTTTCTTTCGAGTTGAGTGTCGACGGTGAGCCCACCTATAAGCTTTCCTTCAATGGCAAAGCGGTTATCCAAAAAAGCAGGCTGGGGATTGAGTTGAAAGAACTGCCGCCCTTTACCAAAGGCTTCACCATCGCAAAAGTCGAGCAATCCCAGCTGGACGAAACCTGGGCACCAGTGTGGGGACAGGAAAAAGAGATTCGTAATCATTACAACGAACTAGCAGTCACGCTGCAACAAGCGTCCGTCAACAACCGCCGAATGATAATGAGGTTTCGTTTGTTCGATGATGGTCTGGGATTTCGTTACGAATTCCCTGAGCAAACAGATTTGAAGTATTTCATTGTTATGGACGAAAAGACCGAGTTTAACCTGACTGGCGACCATAAAGCCTTTTGGATTCCTGGCGACTACGACACTAACGAGTATGCCTATTCAACCACTAAGATCAGCGAGGTCGATGCAACGAAAGGAGCGGCTGCCCAGGACATTGCCTTTAAATCGCCCAAGGCCGCCAACGTCGTACAGACACCCTTAATGATGAAGACTTCTGACGGGTTATACATCAACATCCACGAGGCGGCTTTGATCAATTACCCCGCCATGAATTTGACGATAGACAGACAGACGTTCGGACTGTCCTCACATTTAGTGCCGGACGCATTCGGCAACAAGGCATACATACAAGCTCCGGATAAAACTCCCTGGCGCACAATTGTGGTGAGCGATAAAGCAGCGGACATTCTGGCTTCCAGACTCATTTTGAACTTGAATGAACCTTCTAGAATCAAGGATGTAAGCTGGATTAAGCCGCAAAAATATGTAGGCATTTGGTGGGAAATGCACGTAGGTAAGGCTTCGTGGAATTATTCTGATGTGGGCAGCGTAAAATTAGCTGAAACAGATTGGGCAAGCCTGAAACCCAATGGCAAACACGGCGCGACCACTGCGAACACGAAACGCTACATTGATTTTGCCGCCAGGCATGGCTTCGACGGCGTACTTGTGGAAGGCTGGAACGTCGGCTGGGAGGATTGGTTCGGCAACTGGAAAGAAGAGGTCTTTGACTTTGTGACACCCTACCCTGATTTCAATGTCGACGAACTCCAGAAGTACGCCTCTGAAAAGGGCGTAAAACTTATCATGCATCATGAGACTTCAGCCTCGGTGACAAACTATGAGCGCAGGATGGACGATGCCTATCGGTTTATGAAGCAACATGGATATGACGCGGTAAAGACAGGCTACGTAGGCAGAATCATTCCGCGCGGCGAGCATCATGACGGTCAGTGGATGGTTAATCACTACGTCCGAGTGGCAGCGAAAACGGCCCAAAATAAAATCATGCTGGATGTCCACGAGCCAGTACGCCCAACGGGGTTGCACCGTACTTACCCGAACTGGCTGGCCTGTGAGGCGGCAAGGGGTAACGAGTTTAACGCCTGGAGCGTGGGAAGCCCTCCCGAACATGAAACGATTTTACCTTTCACCCGCCTGATGGGTGGGCCGATGGATTACACCCCTGGAATTTTCCAGATCAAACTTGACTACTACCAACCGGGCAAGAAAGAACAGGTGCATACCACCTTGGCCAAACAGCTGGCTCTATACGTGACTATGTATAGCCCCTTACAAATGGCGGCGGATTTGCCAGAAAACTATGAGAGATTTCTGGATGCGTTTCAGTTTATTAAAGATGTGCCGGTTGATTGGGACGATACCAGGATCTTAGAGGCAGAGCCGGGAGATTACCTCACTATCGCGCGCAAGGCTAAAAACAAAGACGAATGGTACATTGGATCGATCACAGATGAGCAGTCACGTACCTCAAACATCTCGCTGAGCTATCTCACTCCAAAACGCTGGTATGTAGCCACCCTCTACGCCGATGCTGCTGATGCTCATTGGGAAAACAATCCAATGGCATATCAAATTCAGAACTTTCTCGTTAACGACAAAACGATAGTGAAAATCAATTTGGCGAGTGGCGGGGGCGCCGCGATCAGCCTGAAACCCGCATCCGACCAGGATCTGAAAAAGTGGAAGCCATATCGATCGTCTAGTTGAACTATGAAAATTGCTTCTCGTCCTATCGGAAATCCAAATTGTCAGGGGAGCAAGCAATAGTGTTCACTAATTACAGGCCCAACAGTCGCTTTAATGAACTATTCCGGCGAGCTGAAGGAAATCCAATTTTAACAGCGTCGGGTTGGCCCTATCTTGTCAACGCCGTTTTCAATCCTGGTGATGTCCGCCTTTCAGATGGTCACACTCTTTTGCTCGCCCGCTTTGAAGACCGCACGGGCATCTCACACCTGACTGCTGCACGCAGCCAAGATGGAATGACAAACTGGCACATCGATCCCCAACCAACCTATGCTCCGAGCCCACGAATTACCCAAAGGAAGAATGGGGCGTCGAGGATACTCGTATCGTTTATCCCTGATAAGTCTTGGACACGCCTTTAAGTTTGGAGGTTTGCCATTCTTGTATTGTTCCAAATCCACAACTTAACTTATGCTGCATCCGCCAATCCCGAGCGTGTCGATTTCTTGCAATCTCGAACTTGATCGACGCTTGCGATCAAAATAAGAGCTGCGGAGGCAAAGTATGACCGAGAAGCCAAAACTCAGGAAACCATTAATCTCTTTCCTGCTAATCCTTCTACTGTCGTCTTCGCCTTTGACCTTCGTTGCGGCTCCGGCAGATCGAGCTTCGGTCGAGCAGCTTCAGGCTATCCAAAAATATATCAAACAAAGCTGGCATTTATTGACGCGCTCAAACGCGGCGCTTGCCAAGGCTGCGCCCGATCCCAAGTTCAAGCGAATGGTTGGCGAACGCTGGCCCGTGTACGTTTCACGTCAGGAGGACATCAAGCGCATCGAACAAAGCTTACGCGGTCAGATGCCAGCGGCAGATTTTGAAAGAATCGAACTGAGACAACTGCCGACCAACGCGACGGAAATCAAAGATCACGGATTGCTCTATCTTCCTTATCCCTATGTTGTGCCTGGCGGACGCTTCAATGAGATGTATGGCTGGGACAGTTATTTCACCCAGGTCGGCCTGGTGCGCGACGGCGAGATGGTCCTGGCAAAGAACATGACTGATAATTTCCTTTATCAAATAGAACACTACGGAAAAATTCTCAATGCCAGCCGGACCTATTACCTCTCCCGATCACAGCCCCCATTCCTGACGCAAATGGTCCTAAACGTCTACCGTAAGCGGCACGATATTGGCTGGCTGCGAAACACTGTTCCGGCAATCGAGAAATACTACCGCTTCTGGACCGAAGATCCTCACCTCACCAAGGAAACCGGCCTCTCACGCTATTATGATCTCGGCGAAGGTCCTGCGCCGGAAGTCTTATCGGGAGAGCGCGACCCACAGGGGCGAGATCACTACGACCTCGTCAAAGAGTACTACCACACACACGACGTCAAGGACTATGATCTGAACATCTATTATGACAAAGCAAAGGACCAGTTAACGGATCTTTTCTACAAGGGCGACCGTTCGATGCGAGAGTCGGGCTTCGATCCTTCAAACCGGTTTGGACCATTCAGTATTGATATCATTAACTACGATCCGGTATGCCTTAACTCCCTGCTCTACCTAATGGAGATGGAGACTGCAGAGATACTAAGAATCGTCGGTCGTGCTCGAGAATCACGCGTCTGGACCAACCGCGCTGCCGCGCGACGAGAGAGCATGAATCGTTTGATGTGGGACGACAAAGACGGTCTGTACTACGATTACAATTTTGCTGAGAAGAAGCTGCGGCGCTATCCCTTTGTGACCACTTTTTATCCTCTTTGGGTTGGGGTCGCAGACAAGAGCCAGGCGGCTCGGATTGTGGCGAACCTTCAACTTTTTGAACGACCGGGAGGGCTGCTAACAAGCACTTCCGTCAGCGGTAGTCAATGGGATGCTCCTTTTGGCTGGGCGCCGACCGAGATGATAGCCATCCAGGGACTACGCCGCTACGGATATAACAAAGAAGCCGATCGCCTCACCGCCAATTTTCTTTCGACAATTCTGAAGGAATTCATTCAGCACAACACGATCGTCGAGAAGTATGACGTCGAGCGACGCGAATCGGAGGTTAGCGCGGGACTGAAGTTTGGATACAAGTCTAATGAGATTGGCTTTGGCTGGACCAATGCTGCGTTCACTGAGCTGTATGCCCAGTTGCCCACGAGAGTGAAGCAGAACGTGTTGAGCCTTGAGGGATTGCCGTTGCCTCGGGAGAAAGCCAGGTTGAGAAGTGCAAACGACGCGCAAGAAACCAACCCTGCCGCTGCTCGATCGAAGGACGGTAAAAAGGTGAGCAGCTGGCCCAAGACTCCGTAGAGCCTCCGACCAGCCACTCACATTGTCAGCTCGCCCCTTCTTAATACCAGCGGTCAGAAGAGGAACCTCGCCCCGAACTGCCACTGACGCTGCCGCGATTGAGGGAATTGCGTTCCCGTAATCTTGCCCGCATCTACGCTATCCACCTGGCTAACGGGCAGACCCAAGTTGACATGGTTGAAGATGTTGAAGACCTCCGCACGAAATTCAAACTTTGTGCGTTCCGTCAGACCAAAATGCTTGAAGATTGAAAGGTCCGACTGCCAGAAGGCTGGCCCACGCAAACTGTTGCGACCTGAATTTCCGAACTGGTCAGGACCTGGCACTGCCCACGGTGTTCCCGCTCCCACTCCCCCCTGAAACCATTGATTGCGGTTCTGGTCACTAACACTTGCATCGCCTATCTTGTCGGGCCGGCAAGGGCCGGCGTTGGTGCCAGGGCACGATGAGAGGCTAGGCGTAAACGGTAGACCGCTTTGCCATGTGGTAATAGAGTTGATTTGCCAGGCACCGAGTATGAGATCCAACCCTTTAGAAATATCTTTCAAGTAGGTCCGACCTCTGCCGACGGGTACGTCCCAGACCTCAGAGAACAAGAACACGTGCTTACGGTCAAAGTCTGATGGGCCGTAAACTACCCTGCGGTCATGGATGTAGTTATCAGCATAGTTCCGGGCTGCTTGGAGCGTGTAGTGAGACAGCACGGTCAGTCCCGCGAAGCGAGTCTCAACCTTAGCCTGCAAGGCATTGTAGCGGTTGTCCGCGTCATTGCCGTAGTAAGTGATATTCTGCGTCCAGCCGAAGCGACTGAAGAATGGTCTGCGTAGGTTCTCCGGTACTCCGAGCGCGCTGGCAGGTTGGTTGACATTGTAGCCTGGACCGTCGCCATAAAAAACGTGAGTTCCTTTATTTCCGACATATCCTGCTTCTATCGACGTATTGGTTCCCAGGGAATGTTGAACCGTTACATTCCAGGCATCAACCGTTGGCAGCCTCATTCTTAATGGACGGGCCCGCCCCTCAATACCTAGCGGCAACGGCAGTCGACCATTTGAAGGCACCTCCGGAAATACCGGTGCTGATGGTCCATCAGTGAGATTGAATACCGTACCAAAGCTGCCCCCGGGCGGATTCAAGCTCTGGAATGCTAGCACGGGCAGATTCTGAGTTACTGTGTGGCCGAAAATTGAACCAAACACCCCGACGTCGAAGCTCCGACCATAACCCAAACGGACAACCGTCTTATCCTTCAATTGATAAGTTATACCAAGGCGGGGGGCAAATGCCTTATAGCTAGTCTCGACGTTGAAGTGGTCGTTGATATCCCCGACACCGGCAACAAGAAGATCGCCGGTCGAAAGATCTAGCAAACTTCCGTTTTCTCTGTCGACCTTTTCAGGGAAAATCAACTCCCAGCGCAATCCATAATTAATGGTAAGTTTCGGGCTCACGCGCCAGGTATCCTGACCATAGAAGAACCAGCGGCGCTGATGCTCTCGGGCATCCGTGCTGGTGCTCACGTAGCGACCAAATGAGCTCACCCTGCCGAGCAAGAAGGTGGCAAGCCCTACTCCAGTTCTTGGTGCGACGGTACCGGTTGCAAAATCTACATTTCCCGTTCCTTCATTCTCGAATTTCAGGCGGCCAGCTCGGGTGGCATCCGATGGCACGCGCAGATTCCGGGCGAAACGGAGGTCGCCGCCGAATTTATAAACGTGATTACCGCGGAGCATAGTCCAGTTGTTGACAAACTGAACCTGCTCTTCCTGTTCATTGAGCGGGCAGTTGCAGCCGTTGATCGGTAAGCCATAACCGAACTTAAAGGTCTGCCGATCGTCGTCGTTGTTGAATGGACTGGTCTCGATAATGAAAGCCGGCGTGTAGTCAGTTGGACCGCCAACATTGAGACCGGGTATACCTGCGTCTGCCGCAGTAGTGCTGCCAAAGCCTCCCGGCAACACGTCAACCTTATACCGGAAGAAACCAAACCGGAAATCCGTAATCGTGTTTGAATTCAGTGTGTAGTCGAAACCTGCCGCGATAGAAGTATTTTTGACTTTCGAGCTGCCTCCAAAACGAGCGCCGCTCAAATCCGGCCCACCGATTTCGAAACCGAAGGCACCCGGTTTTATTCTTGAATACTTCGCGTAGCTATAGCGACCAAAGAGATGCAGCTTATCAGTCCAGTAATGGTCATCGCGGATGTTGAACTGATCGCCATCGAATACGTCTGCGCCGCTCGTGGTGAAGTTATTAATTACTCCCGGTCCATTTGGCAGCGGAATGTCTGCCAACAGTGCACGCGCCTGCGAGGAAATGCGGTTTGCCGGGATGAGATTGCCGGCGAACGGGACACGGTGTCCGCTCGCATCGAGCGTCGCGGGATCATAAATCTGGTCGCCGTAGGCACTGAGATCGAAAAAGCCTGCAGCATTCGGCTGACGCGCCGCGGCAATTGGGACCGTCGTTCGTACCGAGCCGCCTTCCTTACTGCGTGTGCCCTGATAATCTCCAAAGATAAAATTCTTATCCTTAATTATTCTCCATCCCAATGAGCCACCGAATTGGCTCCAAAGGCTCTCAGGTAGCAACCTCCCTGTGAGCACGTCTGGAGTAGACTGGGAGAACGGGTCGCGGGCTTGGGTCAGGTCATTACGACGGAACATGAAGACACTCCCGTGCGCTTCGTTTGAGCCCGAACGCGTCTGAGCCGTCACCACTCCGGCATTCGCCTGACCGAACTCTGCGTCATAGTTCTGAGTAGTAATCTTGGCTTGCGTCACCGATTCAAGGGTGGGGTTAATAACGATGATGCCCAGAATCGGATCGCGGTTGTCAGTGCCGTCGAGCTGGTACGAAGTCCCGCTGAAATGTTGTCCGTTGACCATCGTTTGAGTTGAGCCTTGCGGGTTTTCGCTCGCGGCGTGATTCCAACCGGGAAGTTGTTGCGTGCCGGGGGTTAGCAATATGAACTTGGTGAAGTTGCGATCGTAGGTCGGAAGTTCTTGAATTTGACGTTGATCAAAAACAGTGGCAACGTCTGAACGATCAGTTTTCAGACTGATATCTACAGCCTCAGAGCTGATCGTCACCGTCTCGGTCAGAGCGCCAATCTCTAAAGCGACATCCTGCGTAGCCGCCACATCTGCTTTTACCAAGACCTCAGCGGTGGCAGTCTTATGTCCTGACTGCTCGACTTTAACCTTATACCTCCCAGGGATCAGGTGCGTCACATTGTAAAAACCTGCTTCATTCGTCTTTACAGTCGTGGAAACATTTTGCTCGATGTTCGTAACGGTTACCGTCGCGTTAACGACCGCGGCCGCCTGAGGATCAGTAACCGTACCAGTGATGCTTCCATACACAGCCTGGGCACGGATGTCGACACTGAGCGTAGTGACGAGTAACAAGCTGACGATGCATATGGCGAGTTTGCTTCTGTGCATAGGAGACTCCTTAGGAGATTGGCTACGCGGCCGTCCAATTGTTTTGAGGTGGACAGATAAGCCTCGCAAGCCATCCTTTTGAATCGTATCAATTAATAGCCAAAACGACTCACGCCACGATCCAGGACTCGGCAAATACTCTTAGGTAAGAACAAATGTGCTGCTTACAACCGCGGTCAGGGTAACCGGAAATAACCTCTTAACCACCTAGGTCCCGTGCGACATGTGGAAATCAAGATCGACTACCAATTTATCGGCACGAGTAAAAGTATCGCCGTCGAATCGAAGGGCAGTTAGAGTTCGTATCTTAGTGATACTTAGTTATCACGAGTTCGGGTTGAGCCAAAACTTACACCCGCTATTAAAAGTAGTCAATCTTTATTCGTGCCGCAGGAGCTAACCTGACCACCGCGGGTGCTGGGTCGCTGGTCAATCGGGTTGACTTGGTCGGGCTTCCAACTTCTTCAGCATCTCCACGCCATTAGTGTTTCCCGGATTTAACTCCAAAGACTTTTTGTAGTTTGCGATTGCGAGATCCTTATCGCCGTTGGTCATATACATCTCAGCCAAGCTGTCATACACATTCCATGAAGTTGGATAGAATTCGACGTTCAATTTTAGCAACGCAATTGCTTCCTCGAGCTTCTTCTGTCTCATCAGGCCATAGCCGAGGTTATTGATCCGATCTTCCTCGACAACGATGCTGGTGGTTCGGTCTTGTTTGATCTTTCGATAGGCCGCAATTGCATCAACGGTCTTCCCACTCATCAGCATTTCAAATGGGATCAATGTATCTGACGATATCCGCTTAGCTTCAGCTGAACCATTTCGGGCAATGATCTGCAGGGCTGCCGACTCACCTGTTTCAGCTGGCACAAACGTGTACTTCAGGGTTGCGTCACGGCGAATAAAGGTCGTGTCGGAAATTGGCAAGAGTTCGAACGATGTTTCACCCGTCGGCTGCGCATTTAATTTTGAACTTCCTGCAACGCTCGTAATAGTCAAGACACGATCAGCGTTAACTTGAAAGCGACCCACATACTTCGCAAGCTTTTCGGCATCGACTGAAGTTATTTCGTAGGGAGCGGGCAGATAGTCGTCCCACTGATATTCTTTAGCGATACCGCGAATTACTTCGTTGAGGATCTGGCCATTATCAGAGTTGACCATAGCAATCGCGCCGTAGCCCTTGTCCTTGTTCAGGAGCATCTGTGCACGAAAGCCTTCGTCAGCACCGTCGTGGCCGAAGTAAGTGGTACCAGTTCGTTTATCGATAAAGAAGCCGAGTGCTGCTTCATCTAAGACGGGCGTGGTCATCGTTGCTACAGTGCTTTTGGAAAGTATTTTGTTGGACCGGCCGGCTAGTGAAAGCTGCATCTCGACAGCAAATTTTGCAAGGTCGGTAGGTGTGGTCCATAGGCCTGCCGCAGCCATTTCCGGATAAACGTGAATCTTTCCCTCAACCTCGCGACCGTTACTTTTATAACCGGTGGCAGCTTTCTCTCTCCAGTCTGTGGGAAGGGGCTGACTATACGTGCTGTTAGTCATGTTAAGTGGATCTAAAACTGTTTCGCGCGCAATGTCCGGATAAGCTCGCTTCTCGACATCCATGAGCGTCAATTGCGCGATGGTGGTCCCACCGCCTGAATAGCGATATTTGCTACCTGGTTCAAAATCGACGCGAACGGCTGCGGTGTTCGCCGGCTTCTGGCCGTCGAGGACCTGTGGCAACGTTGGCAGTTTCTGATCGACTGCGTAGCCCGGAAATCCGTGGACGGTGGTACCTGCGGTATGACTCAGAAGATTCTTTAGAGTAACTTTCTTCTTCGCCGTAAACTCGTTATCGGGTAATTTCCATGAGGTCAATTTATCGTTGATATTTTCATCGAGAGATAGCTTGCCTTGCTCGACCTTTTTCATTGCTATCATCGCATTTACGGACTTACTGATGGAGCCGGCCTGAAACATCGTGTCGGTGGTTACTGGCTCGTTGGTCTCGAGGTCCTTCACGCCATAGCCTTTGGCCCATTCAAGATGAAAATCCTTGATGACCGCGACACTAAGTCCGGGAACCTTGTAGAACTTCATTCGTTCGGCGATTGACCAGGCGGGGTCACCCTTTATTAAAACCGCCGGAAGCAAATTCTCTTCGACTCTTTTGATTTTCGGATCTGGGGTCGATTGTGCGAATGCGATTGAGGAAAAGGCGAGGGAGAAGAGTAGGAGAAGACTGGTAAGCTTCCTCATTGAAATTCCTCCAGTTCAAGATAGGCGCTTCAGAAAAGTAACACCGCCGGTAGCCGATTTCTTGCACGTCTCTTTGCGACCTCGGTGTTACCGGTGTCTCTGCGGTTAGAAAGGACGGCCAAAAGGCTCACCATAGAGTCACTGAGAACAGCAAGATCGCACAGAGAAAATCTCCTGAAAGCGCCCGAAATAACTTACTTGCGGCGCTGAGCACTTCGCCGTAACTGCCGAACCTCACGCTTCAACTGGATGATTTCCTGCTGTTGCTCCTTAATTGCATTGAGCATCGCCCAAACTATTGGATCATTATTTACCATCAGGTAGCCCTTATCGTTTTCAGAAACTGCCTGAGGGATAACTTTTTGTACTTGCTGGGCGCCAAATCCAATGTATTCGCCGGTGGTGGTTATACCCATCGAATTGTTTGGCTTGTACTCGTAGCGAATTGGTTGCAACTGCATGACCGCTTTCAAGCCGCTATTGAATCGTCCTTTGATGTTCTTCAGACGTTCGTCCGAAAAGACCAACCATGAGCCTCCACCCGGTTTGCTGGCCCCGCCGTTTACAGTGAGCTTTTGATCCGGTGAGGTCGTGCCAATTCCAACTCCGCCTTCAACAAGTAGACCATTTAAGGGGACCGTTACGGATGAATTGAAGTTGGGTCCAATTGTCATATTACCGGCGACGTCCAATTTGTGAAGTGGCTTTGCTACTCCGACTCCTACACCACCTTCGACGATTAAACCATTCAGCGGTACATTTACTGACGAGTTGAAGTTAGGGCCAATCGTCATATTTCCAGCAACATCCAATTTATGGATCGGCGTGCTGAGACCAATACCTACCATTCCAGCTCCTGAGATGTCGATGGAACTTGTCGGTGCACCGGGTCGGATGCGAAATGGCAACTTTGATCCACCTGTAATGTCTCTGACGAAGAAGTTCGCTTCATTGCCCGCGACATCCCATGTTTGAGCTGTGAATCCGCCACCATTGTTTTGTTCGAGCCGCATCGCAGGTGTATCGGTGGTATTCATATGCAAATTGAGCGCAGGTGTTGCCGTGCCGATGCCCACCTTGCCAGCGCTGCTCACTCTCAAAGCGTTTGCCGGTGCACCCGCGTCAACCTCGAAGACGATGGTGCCGGTCTCTGAATTTCCCGTGTCACCTTGATCAACGAAGCCAAGAAAACTACCACCGCCACTCCCAGAACCGTTAGCTCTTATTTGCCAATTATTAGTAGGGAATCCTACTGATACGCTTGTATCGTCAAATTGTAGTCGAGTGTTGTTCTCTTTTAAGCGGATGGTGTCGAAGCCAAAGCTTTCGTTATTCACACAGTCAAGACCTACGCAAGCGCTGCCTTGCACAATCAGGTCATCTGGAATGACTTGATCGAACATGAACCGTAGTGGCGCATGGTGACGCGTGCCCTGAGCTCGGGGTGTCGGTGATTCAACCTGTATCTCAGGAACCTTTGCCGTCCGTCCCGTGGGCTCTATTCCACCTGCGACTATCGGGGTTCCGTTAAGGATCGTAAAGAAGCCGGATTGAACCAGAGGCTGAGAGGGCAGTAGACCACGTTTGCGTAAATCCCTTTGGACCTGAGCTTCACTGCCATTTGCGCGCGCCGCAGAAAGTGTTTCCGTAACTCCGGGAGAGAGGTTAGGGGAGAGTCGGATTTCGTAGGCGTACTGACCGTCTGGCAATCGTTCACCTTTACTGTCGGTGAGCCCAAGTTGTAAGGGTGAACCTGGACGGTATTGCTTTTGAAAGATCTGTCCGTCAGGTCCGGCAACGGTGAGTGTTCCATCAGAATACGTACCCGAGACATCCCATCTAACTTGCGCAGCGCCTGCTGAGACAATGGCCAGATTGGTCCGCTCTTCTCTTATCTGGGATTGAGATATGGTGACCGAACTAATCGTCAACAATAAAAAGAGACTGCTCAGAACTCTAAACATGTAATAGATCTCCTTTGATCCAAGGTCGTAAAGCAGAGTGAAGTTTGGCTAAGCCTGAAAGCTCAGGTGGGAATTGCCTTCGACGATGAGAAACTGCGTTGCGTATAAACAATCCGCCGCGAAGTGTCAAGGAGATCATTGTAAGGGCGGCACTCCGTGGCCGCCCCATCTTGCGATGTGCATTGCTTGTTCGTGACCCGCCAATTATGAGTCCGGACTAGGCGAGTGTATCGGTGTGTTAATTGGTGAAGAGG
>DATIBX010000782.1:0-9487 GCA_035457105.1 Pyrinomonadaceae bacterium | reverse complement strand
ATTGCCGGTGGGAAAATTCAGCGCGCCCCAGGGAGCGATGGTACCCCGATAATTTCCATCCACGTAACACTTCACGTACCAGGGACTGAAGTTGTTAAAAACTACTTCGACATATCCCATCCCCATTCCTTTGCCCTTTTCGCCACCTTTATCGGGCGGTGCAGGCATAGCCGTCCCTGTCTTACTGTTGGCCGCCATATCCATTTTGACGTTCGAGTCCGCGGCCCCAGACGCAGCCTGTTGCGCTTTGTCGGACTCCATCTTCGCGGTCTTCGCAGCTTTGGCAGGCGCTTGTTTATCAGCAGTTTTATCCTGCGCACCTACTCTCTGCATAAAGATTGAGCTGGCCCACGCCAGAGTTACAAGGACGAAAAACCCTATGAGTTTGAGTTTCATTTCGGGACTCCTTCTTCAGTTGAAATTGGTTGTACAGGCAGCGCCTCAAGGCGCCGTGGTATGCAGCTCTGGGCTGCGACATCAACCGTAGCTCGCTCGTTAAAACACAGCACCAAGGGAAGTGAATTCCGACACGGAACGATTGGCGCTGAATGACAACTGTAGGGTCGAAATTAGAGCACAGAGATGAACGGAACGCAATACTTTGGCGTCGCCCTGAGTTCTCGCAAAGTGCAGAATCATTCGACTTAACGATTCCACGAGCGCGTCGCAACTCGGCGCCCTGGGATCCTGATCGTTTCGCGACAGTGGTCATACAAGCGAGCCCGCTTAACATCGACGGGCATTCAACTTTAGTGAGTCTTTCGCTGCGAACGTCTCAGCGGTTGCTCAAAAAATTTTGGCCTTCAGCAAATAGACTTTGCAATCAGCGCATCTGAAGCGCGGGTGACCGGGGATTTTCGAGGATGGACCGTCTAAGGCAGTAATAGTTTTCGCATATTTATCCTGCATCCTTTGCTCTAAATTCCTGACCGAGAAAAAATGAAAGACACTCCTTCTTCAGGCAATCATGATGATCCAGTTTCAGAAGCGCGGGCCTCAATTGGTCCAGCATTCATGTTGCGTGCGCTGCGTCATAAAAACTATCGGCTGTTCTTTAGCGGACAAAGCATCTCGTTGATTGGTACCTGGATGACTCGGATTGCGACGAGTTGGTTGGTCTATCGGCTTACCGGTTCTGCGTTACTGCTTGGAGTGGTTGGGTTCGCGGGCCAAATTCCGTCGTTTCTACTGGCACCATTTGCCGGAGTACTGGTCGATCGTTGGAATCGGCACCGCTTACTGCTAATTACTCAGGTACTCGCATTATTACAGTCGCTGGCAATGGCGATCCTCGCGCTCTCGGGCCTGATTAAGATCTGGCAGATTATTGTCCTGAGTGTTTTTCAGGGCCTCGTAAATGCATTCGATATGCCGGCGCGACAAGCTTTTGTGGTCGAGATGGTTGAGCGTCGTGAAGATCTCGCGAATGCTATCGCTCTTAATTCATCGATGGTCAATGCCGCTCGACTGCTTGGTCCATCAATTGGTGGCGTCATCATCGCGGCCGTGGGCGAAGGTTGGTGCTTCATGATCGATGCAATCAGTTATCTCGCCGTAATTGCGTCACTGGTCGCGATGACAATCACGCCGCGTATGGTGAAGGCTACGCAGGACGCCAACATTTTCGAGCAACTACGCGAAGGTTGGGTTTACACAACTCGATTCGCGCCGATTCGCAACATCTTGTTGCTATTGGCCCTGGTGAGCCTGGTTGGTATGCCCTACACGGTTCTGATGCCGGTCTTCGCGAATGACGTGCTCCATGGTGGTCCAAATGCGCTGGGATTGCTGATGGCGGCTTCGGGCGTTGGCGCACTCGTCGGAGCAATGTTTTTGGCTGCGCGCCGGAGTGTGCTCGGCCTGGGCAAGTTCATTCCAATCACTGCGGGAGCATTTGGCGCTGGTTTGATAGCATTTTCGTTCTCGAGAATGATCTGGCTCTCACTTTTACTAATGATTGTTACGGGCCTTGGTTTTATGGTCCAAATGGCGGTCAGTAATACCGTCTTACAAACCATAGTCGACGAAGACAAGCGCGGGCGCGTAATGAGTTTCTACACGATGGCCTTTATGGGAACTGCGCCCTTTGGCAGTTTGCTGGCCGGAACTGTCGCTGAGCGAATTGGCGCTCCTCACACGTTGTTGTTCGGTGGAATTGGGTGCATTCTTGGCGCCCTGTGGTTTGCGCAATCGCTGCCGGCATTGCGACGGGACGTAAGACCTATTTATGTTCGCATCGGTATTCTTCCTGAGATGGCCGCTGGCATCCAGCAATCAACCGAGTTAAGCGTGCCTCCATCGAGTTAAATATCGCCTTCAAGACCTTCGTGATTTCATCGCGTTTGGTGTAATTTCGTGTGAATTCGTGGATCGACCAAAAAAACAAATATGTCCCAGCCTCGTTAGCGCGCGACCAGTTTTCATGATTAGCTCGGCTGGCTATGTACCTTTGGCCTCACAAATCTAGGCCTTTCAAACCCGCTCGGTGGCCCTTCTGAGAGACAAATTTCGCGTTTCTCTGTGAAGTGATCTTTTTCTGAAAGCTCTTAATTATGGCCAGCCTCGCGACCGGGCCCACTCTCTTTTGGAGGTCTTATGCGCCAGCCCTTCCCTTCACTCCGCGTTTTCTGGCCCGGACATCTAAGTCGCGCCTTCTTTTCGCTCACCACAGCTTTACTCCTGATCAACTCGATATATCAGTTCGAAGTCGTAGCTCAAACTGCGCGATCCGGGGAACAAAGCGCCAACTCACCAGTTCCACTAGAGCTAGGAAAATCGATCCAACGGACGCTTGCTCCAAATGAGGTCCACGCATATCAAGTCGTACTCGCCAGGGACCAATTCATTGAGTTCACGGTGGACCAGCAAGGGATCGATATCGCAGTCTGGACCTTTGATCCTGGCGGAAAGAAAACCTCCGAAGTCGATGCTTTTAAACTCGGAGATCCTGAGAGTGTCGTCCTGCTAGGCGAGGAACCGGGGGCATATCGAATCGAAATTCATACAACTTTGTCCACTGGCCCGGCCGGTGCCTACAAGATCACGCTGACAGAGAGTCACCCGGCTAGTGAGAAAGAGAAAAACGGGGTCGCAGGTGGCATTCTGATAGCTGCTGGACTTCAACTGGAACGAAAGGCCGATGCAGATTCGGTTCGACAGGCAATCGAAAAGTATCAACAAGCACTTCCTATCTGGCGCCAAGCGAAGGATCTTAAATGGGAAGCTAACACACTCTATTTGATAGCGAACGACTATATCTATTTAGCCAATAGAGAAAATGCCCTCGATTACGCTACCCGTGCCGTAGAGATTGCTAAGCTGGCCGGCAAAGAAGATGACGAAGCAGAAAAGCTCAAAGCCGCAAAGGTCGAAGCGTGGTCACTCGAAATTCTAGGCAAGGTTTATGGAGAGTTTGGCGACAAAAAGAAAGGGCTCGAATACTTCAACCAGGCACTGGCCCTACGACGAAAAATCAAAGATCGGACGGGAGAAATCAGTACGCTTAACAACATCGCCACTGCTTATAAATACATTGGCGAGGCTCAGAAGGCCCTGGATGTTTACGAAGAATCGAATACGCTGCTGAACGAGCTCACTGACTTACCGAAACGGGCAACCGTACTGAACAATATCTGCGTGCTCTATGACGATTTAGGCGAATATAAGAAAGCTCTGACTTACTGCGAGAAGGGTCGAGCGATTAGTCGAGATCTGAAAGATACTCTCGGCACGGCCACTGTCGTCAATAATCTCGGTAACACGCACGCAAATCTCGGCGAGTTTCAGGAAGCACTCGATTTCTACAACGAGTCTTATGCGCTCTACAAACGTTTAGAGAATCGCCGCGGACAGGGCATCGAACTAAGCAACATTGGTTGGTTATATGCGATGCTTGGCGATCACGAAAAAGCCCAGGAGTTTTACGATAAGTCGCTGGAAATCTTTAAAGCAAGTGGCGATCAATTTCGAGCCGGCAATGTTTTAGGAAATATGGGTTCGAATTACGCGGCGATGAATGATTATAAAAAAGCACTTGAGATTAACGAGCAAACTCTGGTCCTGCGACGAGCCGTCAACAACATCGATGGCGAAGCGACTACTCTTAGCAATATCGGCAATTGCTATGCAAAGCTGGGCCAGCCCGACAAAGCTCGCGATCACTATAAACAGGCAATCGCACTTCAGCGCCAACGGAACCCGCGCCAACTCAGTATTGCGCTAAGAAATCTCGGGATCCTCTATAGAGATCAAGGTGATCTACAAAACTCACTGGTGGCGCTCAACGAGTCGCTACAAATCTCGCGCTCAATCAGCGACCCTTCGAGCGAAGCAGCTAGTACGGCGGAACTGGCCCAGCTTGAACGCGATCGGGGCAATCTAACTGAAGCAAAACGTTTGATCGATGCGGCACTCGCCTCTGTCGAATCGCTTCGCATCAATCTCAAGAGTCACCAGCTTCGCACATCATATGTTGCGTCAGTACGCAAATATCATGAGCTAAACATCGATATTCTTATGCGACTTCACAAAGCAAATCCTAATGGTGGATTTGCAAACGCAGCCCTGGTCGCAAGTGAAAACGGACGCGCTCGTTCGCTCGTAGAACTATTAACTGAATCAATTGCCAGAATACGGACGGGCGTGGATCCGGCTCTGGTAGAAAACGAACGAACACTGCGACAACGTATTGCTGTCAGCGCGGAAAAACAGATGCGTCTCTTGAGTGGGAGTCACTCTGAGACCGAGCTGGCGAACGCGGCAAAAGAATTGGATGCGCTAACGCTGGATTACGAAGCTCTGCAAACCAAGATCAGACAAACCAGTCCACGGTATGCCGCGTTAATTCAACCGGAGCAGATTAATCTTAAGCACATTCAATCAGAGCTTCTCGATAAGGACACCTTACTGTTGGAGTATAGCCTTGGCGAAGAGAAGAGCTATTTATGGACCGTAGGAACTGACTCTGTAAGAACATACGAGCTGCCGGGTCGAAAGGAAATCGAAGCTGCTGCTCGACGTGTCTACGATTTGATTACACTGCCCGAACGTTCTCTGCCAAACGAGACCACGGCCCAACGAGCAAGCTTATTCAATCATGCTGACACAGAATATCCTGCCGCCGCGGCGAGTTTGAGTCGTATATTATTGGGACCAGCCTTTTTAGAATTGGACCATAAACGCCTCTTAATAGTTGGGGAAGGTGTATTGCAATATGTGCCCTTCGCCGCCCTACCAGAGCCTGACCCTGCGAACTCGAGTGCTGCACCGTTGGTGGTTAGTCATGAAATCGTCAATCTGCCATCTGCTTCGGTGCTTAGGGTTTTAAGACAGGAAGCCGCAAAACGAACTGGTCCTTCGAAAACAATCGCGGCATTCGCAGATCCAGTCTTTGACATAAACGATCCTCGACTCGCGGGTGACAAAACAACTGATCGCTCCAAACTTGGTTATTCGGATGAGATTCGGCGTTCTGCTGAAGAATCGGGAATTGCAAACTTCCAAAGATTGCGCTTTAGTCGCGAAGAAGCTAATCAAATAATGAAGTATGTCTCTAAGACATCGAGCATGGAGGCGCTCGACTTCTCGGCAAATCACGCTGCCGCCACTAATGACGAGCTCAGGAATTATCGAGTATTGCATTTCGCCACTCACGGTATTATCAATAGCAGGCATCCAGAGCTGTCGGGCATCGTACTCTCCCTGGTTAATAAAGACGGCAAAGCTGAGAACGGCTTTTTACGACTCTATGACATCTACAATATGAACCTTACAGCTGACCTGGTCGTACTTTCAGCCTGTCAAACCGCGTTGGGAAAAGATATAAAAGGAGAAGGTCTAATAGGATTAACCAGAGCTTTCATGTACGCCGGATCCACCCGAGTCGTCGCTAGTCTCTGGCAAGCCGAGGATCGTGCGACCGCAGTTCTAATGGGCCACTTTTACGAGAACCTGTTGGCAAGAAAGTTGAGCGTCCCGGCCGCCTTAAGGAATGCTCAATTAGCGATGTTGCAAGACAAGCGCTGGCAGAAACCGAGATACTGGGCCGCTTTTACTATTCAGGGAGAATGGAAATAGGCGAATGGACTCGCAACGACAGACGAACTTAACCGCAGGTTCTTCAGTCAGCGAAACTCCTACAACTTCCCGCAAATGGTCTCTCACCCAGGAGGCCTTCGATAAACTTCTCGATTCCCTGGCCCCCGATCGTGATGCCGCGGCAAATAAATATCTCGAAATACGAGCCAACCTGTTGAGGTTTTTCGAATGGCGCGGTTGTCCTTTTCCGGAAGATCATGCGGACGAAACGTTCAACCGGTTAGCTAAGAAGATTGTCGACGGCGAAGAAATTCGCAATCACTCTGCGTACGTCATTGGTGTTGCGCGATTACTCGTCCTCGAAATCATCAAAGCAAACACAAAGCAGCGTGAAGCATTAAACGACCTACCGGATAATGAAAACACCTACGACGAATTGGCGGAAGCTCGCATCGAATGTCTTCAGCACTGCCTGCAACAGCTATCTCCAGACAACCGCGAGCTGATCATGGAGTACTACCAGGGCGACAAGAGTGAGAAGATTGAAAACCGCAAGAGAATTTGTGAGCGACTGGGGTTAGCAATTAATACGCTCAGAATGCGCGCCCAAAGACTGCGCGATAGATTGCAGGTTTGTGTTGAAGACTGCCTAAGTAAAGCTCAGTAGACCACATTGAAGACATGTGGTAGCAATTGAACCATTTGGACCACAGGTGGCCTAAGAGAATGATAAACGTGCCCCCCAACCGGTTTAGCGACGAGCTGATTGCCCGTTACTTATTGGGAGAGCTTCCTGAAAACGAACAAATTACTATTGAGGACGAGGCCTTCAGTGATCCTGAAATAAGGGCTGCGATTGAGGCAGTCGAGCAGGATCTGATAGATGAGTACGTGCGGGGTGACCTGCCCGCGTCTCAACGGCAGCGTTTTCAATCGCACTTTCTTGCCTCGGCTGAGCGAAAGAAAAAGTTGTACTTCGCGCAAGCGCTGAATGGCGTCATTGGTGAAAAGCCGAAAGTAGCGCAAGCTGCAGTCGCTGCTGTTTCAACACGCCCTGGCTTTTGGTCCTTTCTAACCCAACCGGTATTGACTTACGGTTTCGCTGCGGCAGTTGTCGTTTTACTGTTGTTCGGTTCGTGGCTGTGGTTACAACGCTCCCATTTGCAATCAGAAGTTGAACAACTGCGAGCGACCCGAGCTAACCAAAATTCTACACAGCAGCAACTCGAAGGCGACCTGGCGCAGGAACGAGAACGCAACGAACAACTACAGGCTGAACTCAACCAGGTTGCGAACGTCAATCGCAATTCCAACGTCAATCCCGATCAGGTTGGACCGTCCAAAACCCCGGTCAGCGTGGCACTAGCGTTGCTGCCGGGTCTCTCGCGTAGCAGTAATGCGGCCCCCCAGATTGCAATCGGAAAAGATGTTGCTACTTTGCGGTTGAAGGTTGGAGTTGATCCCGCCGACGATTTTCCGCTTTACCGTTTGGAACTGCGAAATAGTGAGGGTCGCGTAGTCACAACATTGAATAGGTTAAGGGCGCGCGCGCTCGGCAATAGTCGAGCGATCGTTGTTGCTGTTCCAGCGAATCAGTTGCGTGCGGGAAGCTACGAAGTGGCCCTTCAGGGCATCAACGACAACGGTTCGACTGAGGCGCTTGGATTCTATTACTTCCGGATTGTCGCGAAGTGATGAACTGCCCCTCGAGGGCATCAATGGAGATCGCAACCACAGGAGGCTTTCGCAATTCCACCAACGGTACTTGGTGGTTCCTTAAAGTTCAACCTACTTCAATGAGTGACCCCACGCGAGTGTGATCTTTCAACTTCAAACGCCACCTCAATAAGGGAGGTTTGTGAAGATGGACATCACGATCGGAGACCTGAATGCCCTGGACGAGATCAGGATTCAGACATGGAACAGTGAATATTATTTTCTCGTAACTGAGCCAGTTTCGTGTAAGGGGATCTTAACGGGCGGGATTTTCGGTCAGGAACAGCACGTCGCAATCTTTACCGGCACCATCATTCAAGAACCTTTGCAAATTCAAGGTAGTACCAAACTCGGGGTTGGAGAATGTGCGATGTTTTGCGTGACCATCGAGCACCGGATGCGACGACTCAAAACCTCAAAAATCGTCGATCTATCTCTCACCAGCTCGCGCGACTAGTCTTTACTATAATTAGAAGTTCGGTGATTTCGCGGATCGACTATTATCCCCAAAAGAAAGACCCACGAAATTACACGAATTAACACTAAACGAATGGTCTTGGAGGTTGGAACCAAAGCCATGACAGACGCGCAGATTGATGACTACATTGTGAGCCTCCAAAGAGCTGGCTGGCTAATTACTCTAAACCATAGCGGTAGCGCTAAACTCCCTGCATCGATCAGTCAGCGTCACCCGCGAATCCCTGAGGACTATCTCAAGTTTATTAGCCGCGTCAGTACTTGCGTCAACGGTAATGAAACCGTCTGGTTTCTTTGCGCGGATGATTACTACGGCAGGAGTGATTCTGCGTACGCGTGGAATGAGTTTGAGCTAATGGAACTCGAGGGACTGGATGAACATGATGAGGCAAGGAATGCAATCATCAAATTTTGGGACGAGCATCTGCCCTTCATGATCTCTGTAAGTGGTGAGTACGCTCATCTTTCGTTTGCGTTAACAGCAAAATCTTTTGGCGCTGTAGTAGAGGGGTGGGAGCTTCAACTTAGGGAGGTCACCAACGTTGCGCCATCATTTGAAGAGTTCGTGAGACTTCACAGCGCCGCACTCCTTGGAGACTTCGGTGACACAATTCTCCGAGACTATGTGTAATTGAAGCGCTCACCAATTTACCTCGAGCGTCATTCGTGAGGTTCCTTCACCTTCAGCCCATTTGGTCATCTCGATGATGTCGTCGATGTCACGAATGAACTCTTCCGTAAGCGACGCAACCTTGTTCGCCCCAATTTCGTAAGTCTTCAGAATCAATTCCGAACCAGACAATCCCTTTTCGACGGCCTCTCGCAAACGTTCGGCAGCTCTTCGCAAAGCAATAGGTGTGACCCACACGACATCTTCGTCTTCCACCCCGTCGGTTTTGTAAGTCAAAATCTCATCCGCTTGCAACATTTGGATGGCCTGAACAGTTGCCGTAGCACTGTCAAGTTCGGCCATGAAGTTGGCCCACGCCCGATCGTCCTGCCAGAAACTGGGTTGGGCATCGAGTTGTTCTTCTGTTATGCCTGGCCAGTACACGACAATCGAAGCTCCCATGGCGTTAACTCCTTTTAAACTTTTATTTTGAGTGAAATTACCAGTGAACTAGCCTGGGGATCAATTTGCCACCTTCCAGGCCGGAGTTTTTCAGTCTCTCAACACCGATTTTGCTTATCGAAATGGATCCGTGTTGCGCAGTGGTGGAATCAGGTCAATCGGCACTCGCGGCGGCTGGATTCAACT